>CADEGN010000137.1:7891-20940 GCA_902826865.1 uncultured Myxococcales bacterium | reverse complement strand
GCTCGGTCTCGAACAGGGAGCGATGGGCGTCCTGGGCCTGGGCCATGACGTCCAGCTGCTCGCGCGCGTAGACGGCGTCGCCCGCGACGTGCTGCCAGCCGAGCACGATCGACGCCGTCAGCAGGGCGACGCGTCGCGCAAACGAGTCGCGTCGACCACGCCATGCTCGCAGCGCCGCCGACGCAACAACAGCGAACAGCACCGCGCCCGCCAAGCTAGGCACGAGCAGCGAGCGCGTGGCCGGCGGGATCGCGGCGATGGGCAGGAGCGCAGCGAGCCCACCCCACACGAGCGCGGCGGCGGCCCTCCGTTCGCCGGCACGCAGGTGCGTCCGAGCCAGTCGCCACAGTCCTGCGCAGACGAGCGCCGTCATCGTACCCACGAGCCAGGCATGGCGAAGCGCCCAGCCGACCGCGTCGCGATCGAGCCCGCGGAAGAGCGGTTCGAGCACGGTCCAGCCGTAGCGCGCCGGCAGTCTCTCGGTCTCCGAGGGCACGCCGAGCAGGACCTCGCCGGCAGTGCGCGCGATGCGATGCGCGATCTCATGCACGAATACGCCCGGGTCGAGCAGCGGATCGACGTACGTCGTCGCTCCGTAAACGCCGCAGCCGAGCACGAGGTAAGCGACGACGAACCCCAGCGTCGCGACCGTGACGGGCACCAGTGCGACCAGCCGGGCCCGCAGGCCGTCCCTTGCGGCCAATAGCTCCCACATCACGACCATGGCCAGCACGCCGGTCGCATACTCGCCGGCCGCGAATGCGAGTGCCCACAGTACGAGCTCGAGCACGAATGCGCGTCGATCGCCCCTACGCGCGCGTCGGCGACGGACGTGGACGACCAGCGCGAACAAGCCAAACACCGCCGATACCATGGCACAGCGATTGGCCAGCCAACCGACCGTCCACGCCAGCGGCTCGTCGATGGCGAACGCCGGCAAGGCGAACAGCGCCACGCGACGTCCGACGATCGTGACCAACGCGTACGCGACCGCGGCGAGGAGCAGCACGAGCCAGGCCAGGGAGTGCACGTAGGGCCAGACCGTATCGCGCGGCAAGACGCGCAGATCGAACCAGACGAGGACGCTCGCGAGGGGGCGCAGGTGGGCGAACCGAAACTCGGGCACCGTCCACCACGGCAGGCTACCGCGGGCCGTGTGGGCCGCGGTCGCTTCGGCGTCTTCGAACCCGAAGAAGTAGAGTCCGAGCGGCGACTTCGGTCCGTACAGCCCATCGACGTAGGCGAGCTGGAACAGATCGTCGGCGAGCAGGCCCACCCGAACGCCAGGAAGGACCACCGCGACCGCGATGGTCACGGTCGCGAGGCCGACGAGCCACTCGAGTCGACGGACTCGCCGACGCGCGCGGGCGATCATGGCGCGCTCCGCCACACTGTTATGCATGCGGCGACGAACGTGAGCCCGCACAGCACGCGGATGCGTTGCCAGACCCGGACCGGATCGCGGCCGCGCATCGGCAGGATGGCGGCGACGAGTGTCGGCAACGCCACCAGTGCACCGAACGCGATCAGCACGTACAGCCCTGCGACCGCTGCGATGCTGCGCGCCAACATCGTGCAGCGAGCCGGGCCCAGCAACACCGCGGTCGTTCGTACGCCACGATCGCGATCGCTGTCGTGATCGCGCAGCACCTGTATCGATTCGAACACGCCGGAGAATAGCCCGAGCATGACGAGCAGCGGAGTAGCAGTGCGCAGGTGCTCGGGCGGCACGCCCACCATCGACATCGTTACGCCCCAGGCCATCATCGCGGCGACGTCGACCACCGGTCGACGTTTGAGCACCGCCGAGTACGCCCAGCACACGCCGCCGCCGAACAGGAGCGGGATCCACAACCCGCGATCCGCCACGGCTGCGACCAAGGCGAGCAGCGCAGCGAGTCCCACCTGCGCGCGGATGGCCGCGTCGCGATGCGCGACCAGGAACGACGTCTTGTCCTGGTCACGAGCGCTGGCCAGCAGGTCGTCATCGCGGTCGTGGAAGTCGTTGTTGAGATAGACGAGCAGGTTGAGCAGCAGCCCGAACACCAGCCGGAGCGCCGTCTCCGAGGGCCCGAGGTGCAACGTCAGCGCGAGGGCGGTCGCGGCGGCGAGATTCGCCATCTCGAGCCGGCGCAGTCGGTAGGTCGCGACATCGGCGAGGATCTGAAGCTCCGCCGGCACTCGCGAGCGTCATCGTTTCACGAAGCGCGCGGCTGCACCAGGGCCGGTGCAGGCTCAGCGATAAGTGTTCACGATCTCGAAATCTGCCGGGTGCGGCGCGGGGACCCGAAAGAACCCCACGGGATCGTCGACGACCGTTGTGCGCGCGATCCGGCAGCCCGGGGCGCACGTGAGCGTGGGCAGCCAGTGGTAGCGGACCAGAACGTCCGCGGCGGGATCGGTGCCCGCGATCCCGAGCCGGTTGGTCTCGGCCGTGACGGTCCCCTGCGCTGGTTCAAGCAGGTGCGTCGCGACGCGCACGCGGTAGATACGAAAGGGTGCGATCTCGGCCTCGAGCTCTAGCAGGTCGTTCTTGTCCCACCACGGCGCGTGCGCGCGTGGAGTGGTCACCACGACGCGGGTCACGGCGTAATCGATGAAGTAGCGCTCGAGCTCGGCACGCTGGGCGATCCCCTGCGGCCGGCGGCGGAACAGGTTGGCCCAGCCGTGCTCGACGTTGCGCCACAAAAAGCCGCCGAGGATCTGCGCCTCGCTCTTCCATGCCAGCTGCTCGCCCCAGGGCCAGCCCTCGACGAGCACGCGGCCCTGACCGTCGTCGTGGGAATCGAGCCAAACCGCGAGATCGTCGCGATGCTGGTCGGCATAGCCGTAGTGCGGCGGCTGGGGATGTCCGAGCGCTGAGACCTGCACCCGCTCACCGTTGGGCAGGGGCTTGGGCGCGGGCAACGAGCGCGCCGTGAAGTATAGGACGTCCTGCATGCACCACGCGACCGTCGTGCAGGTGAGACCAATGACGGTGATCCGCGCGGTGCGTGGCCACGCGTGCAGCCAGCGCTCGCGGACTGCGGTCTCGGCGAGCGCGGCCGCGGGCAACAGCGCGACGAAGGCGAGCGGCGCGACGTGGCGGTACGGCTGGACCTGGGCCAGGGGGGTGATGCCGCCGAACCACGCGAACACGGCGAGCACCACAAGCGTGAGGCCGATGGGAGCCGCGCGCCTGTCGCCGCGGCGCTGCCACATCAGGCAGCCCGCCGCGCCGAGACCCATCGCGATCATCCGGAACGCGCTCCTGGTCGCGACGATGCCCGTTACGGCCGGATCGTCGTAGATGCCGAGGGCGTCGAAAAGTGGTGCGAGCGCGCTGCGAGTGCCAAATAACGACGAGTCGGTGATCCATGGCCACCACTCGATCGCCACCACGAGCCACCACGCGTTGGCGAGCACGGTGAACGCGGCGATGCTCCAGACTGCTAGATGCCCGCGGCGATCGAGAGAGCGCGCGCCGGCGAGGTACGTGACGGCGAACGGTGTGACGAGCATGAAGAACGAGTAGGGGTGCACGAGGTGACACAGCGCGAGCAACAGCGCCACGCCGACGGCGCGCGTGGTGCCGCGATGCTTCCACCAGCGCAGGAACAGCGCGAGCGGCAGGATCCACAGCCAGCTGGCCAGCGCGTACGCGACCATGCCGACGAACCAACACCAGTGCAGCCACGAGTCGAACCACCACATCAGCACGCCGCCGCACGCGGCTCCGAGCGCGGCACCGCGCCCCAGGTCGAGCCAACGCGCCGAGAGATAGACCGCAGGGGCGACTCCGAGGTGAGCAAGTAGCACGAACGAATTGAACGCGAAGCCCTTCGAGACTCCGAGCCCGTGCCACAGGTACGTCCAGATCTCCCAGCCCTTGTTGTCGGCGTCGAAGATCGTGCCTTGCGGATAGCCGGCGAGGAATCGCGGGTCCCACACCCAGCTGCGGCCCCAGCCCTCGAACCCCTCGAGCACACGCCAGGTGTCGTGAACGTGCGTGTCGAAATCAAGGCCGGCGAGCGGCACCTCGCGCAGCAGCTCGGCGCCGCCATAGTAGCGCAGCAGCGCGAGATGGGTGCCGAGCAGGCCGATCCACGCCAACCCGAACAACAGCACGGACAGGCGTCGGCGCGGTGCGGTGGGGGTATTCACGGGACCGCTCGACGGTAGCACGCCGCGTCAGCGCACGCGCTTGCTGGCCTCGAGCCAATCGCTGCCGTAGCCGCGACGCAGGAACTCACGCACGGCTGCGAACCGATGCAGCCGGTGGGTGATGATCGCATCCATTGTGTCCTGCACGAGCATGCGCGCGAGCGAGGGCACACCGATGTCGAGCATGCAGCGTCGCCGGTACGCACGGGCGCAGCGCCGATCGAGCCCCGCGCCATCGACGGCGCGTGCGGCGGTCGTACCGGCGAGCAGGCCGCTGTGCAGGGCCTGCCAGATGCCCTCGCCTGCGAGCGGATCGACGAAGCGGCCGGCATCCCCCGCGAGCAAGAGGCCCCCGACCACCGGGGGCGGCGGCGGAATCGAGAGCGGCAGCGCCCAAGTGCGCGCGCGGCCGATCGTGCGCGAGTCGGCGAAACGATCGCGATGGGCGGCGACGAAGCTCGCGAGCAACTCTGGCAGCGATCGCCGCTGGGTCGCGAAGCGGTCCATCCGCTGGTAGACCCCGACGTTTGCGAGACCTTCGACGGCCGGGAAGATCCACCCGTACCCGGCGCGAAGCTCTGGCTCGAAGAAGTGCTCGGCGGCGCCCGGGTGCTCGCTCGTGCGCACGCCTTCGATGTACGCCGTAATCGCAACGGCGAGCCGACGTGCACGCGGATAGGGCATGGCGAGCGCGGTCCAAGCAATGGAGCCCGGACCATCGGCCGCGACGATCGCCGCCGCGCGGATCATCTCGTCCCCCGCACGCACGCCGACGACGCAACCGCGCTCGAGCAACAACCCGCGCACGGCGATCCCTTCGCGAAGCTCGATCCCCGACGCGCGCACGCCGTCGGCCAAGAGCGCATCGAGATGCAATCGCGGCACGATGTAGCCCGGCGCACCCCTGAACTGCCGCGACAGCGCCCGGCCATCGGGGAGGATCGCGACCCCAGAGTCGACGCGCGCGTGGGGCGCGGTCGGTAACGGTCGTGTAGGCATGAGCTCGGCGACGATCGCTGCGCCGCGATTCGACACTGCGTCGCCGCATGTCTTCGGGCGCGGGAATCGGGCGCGATCAAGCACCAGCACGTGGGCGCCGGCCGCGCGCGCAGCGATGGCCGCTGCGCAGCCGGCCGGGCCGGCACCGATGACCACCACGTCCCATGCCGGTCGTCGTGCGGCCATTCGCGACGAGTCTACAGACAGCGTCACAGGGGCGCACCTCGTCGCCGACAGAAGTGTCTCCGACACCGGCCTCGCGTTGAAGTGGGCTTCCCCCGAAAAAACCGCCACCCGGTCTGCCCTTCCGTGAGGTCGAGCGAGATCGACGACTGTAGGCCGCAGAAGTCGTCGTTGCAGGCAAGCTCGGGACCGCCACACGCACCAGCGCCCGTGCCACCCGACTCGGTCGCTCAGCGGCGACTGCCGCGCTCCATCAGGTAGGCACGAAACGCGTCCGAGCCGCCGCGGTACTGCCCTGCGTACGTGTTCACGGGCAGGGGACCGGGCGGACGACTGGTCGACGGCCGCACACCCTTGCGCTCCGCCGCCGTGGGCACATCGGCCGCGGCGATCATCACTTCGACCCGGTCGACGTCGGGGTATCGCGTTCTCGGATCGCTCGCGACGCGCTGGCCCTCGCGACGCGCATCATCGAGGAAGTGCTCGACCATGCGCGACATCTTCGTGAGCTCGCGTCGCTGCTCGCCGCTGGCATCGTTGCCAGCGTGCGCGGCGTAGCGCGCCAGCATCTGCGCGGCGTCGGCGAGATACCCCACGTCCCCCGTCTGCGAATGGGCACGCAGCTGGGTATGGGCGATGCGCATCACGAGATCGTGGCGCGCTTCCCGGTACGTCGTCGTGTCCGGCAGCGCGATAGCGGCGCGGCGAAACAACGCGATCGCCTCGGGCCACTGTTCGTCGCGCATGCGCTCCTCCGCGGCCCAGTAGGCCCGCTCGGCCGCGCGGAACGTCGTCGGCCGCGGCGCCGACGCGCAGCCGGTGACAAGAGCGAGGCACACGGTGATCGCGCGAACAGCGAGCATGCGATCTGGATAGCAGGCGGGTTTCACCCCAGCAATCGGGCAGGGACGGATTTCGCGGCCTCAGGTCGGGAGCGTGGACGAGTCTTGCCCTGCCCGATGTCGGTCGGGCGGCCGCTCGGGCCGGTGATGTTGATCGGGGCACCGATGGAGGGAAGCGCCGGCAGGCGCTCGCTGGTCGTTGGTGGGGGCGGCGTCTCGACAAACTTCTCTGCGGTAGGCGTCGCTTTAACCTCGGCTGTGGCCAACGAGCTGGCTGAATCCGGGATGGACGGAGGAGCACCCTCGGGGCTGGACGAACAGGCGTCGACTGGCTGATAGCCCTTGCCGAGCTTTCTCTGATCAGCTTGTCGTACGCCTTCCGGGCCTCGGCCGCCGAGTCGAACTCCTTGAGCGTCATCTGGCCTGTCTTGCCGATGCGGCCATAGGTGGTCTTGACCGTGCAGTCGCAAAAGATCGATCTCCCAGAACTTGCTTGAGGTCCCTTCCACCACCTGGTAGCGCGGCATGCCAACTTCCGACACCGGGCACTAGTTGATGTTGAGCGTGAAGTTGCCGCTTGAGCCCGCAAATCCGCTGACGACGATCGTGATCATCTGCCCTTCCGTGAGGTCGAGCGAGATCGACGACTGTAGGCCGCAGAAGTCGTCGTTGCAGGCAAGCTCGGGACTGCCACACGGACCATCTTGGACGTATAGCATCGTGTCGTAGCCCGAACCGCAGGTGTCGAAGGTGTAGAGCCCGTCGGCGGGGGCGGTCCACTGCACCGCGTAGTCAGGGGCCCCTTCGTCGAAGCAGATCGGCGTGTCGAGTTTGTCGAAACCGCCGACCGTCGTACCGGACGTCGTCGCCGGAAGGTCGCTGCCGAGGTCTTCATCGGGGCAGGCAGAGTAGTTGACGTTGAGGTCAAAGTTGCCCGTCGCTGTCCCGCCGTCGACCCCGACCATCACCGTCTGGTCGGCGGCCAGGCTGACCAGGACGCGCGACTGCGTGAAGCCCGGGAAGTTGTCGTTGCAGGCGATCTCTTGTCCGCCGCACCCGCCATCGCGCACGAACAAGACGGTGTCGTGATCGGAGCCGAGGGTGTCGAACGAATACAAACCATCGGCCGCGGCGGTAAACAGGTAAGTCGTATCCGGCTGGGTGAATCCGCCGCACGTGCCGGCGACAGTGTTATCGCCGCCGGTGTTGTTGCCGCTTTCGCTCTGGGGGGTGAGGTTGCCGAGATCTTGGTCGGGACAGGCGCCACCGCCGAGCTGGTCGACATTGAGCATGAACGGACCCTCCGCACCGTTGGCCCCGTCGACGACGACCGATACGGTTTGCCCGGCTGTGAGCGGGACGGACAACGCGGACGTGCTGAGGAATGAGAAATTGTCGCTGCACGCGAGTTGAGCGCCGTTGCAGCTGGCGCCGTCGAGCACGTACAGCACGGTGTCGAAGCCCGAGCCGGCGGTGTCGAACGTGTATTCGCCGTCGGTTGGCGCGGTGAACGAATAGGAATAGTCGGGCGCGTCGCTCACGACGGAACAGCTACCCTGGGTCTTGTTCACCCCGTTAAGGGTCGTCCCTGCGACTGTGAACGGGAAGTTGACGCCGAGACTGCCGTCGGGGCACGGCACCTGGTCGACGTTGAGGACGTAGCTTCCGCTGCCGTTGCCATCGACCCCAACGATGACCTGCTGGCCGGCGACCATCCCGTGGCTCACGATCGACTGCGGCGTGCCCGCGCTCGCGTCGTCGTTGCACTCGAGCTCCGGTCCGAAACACCCGCCATCACGGAGGTAGACCACCGTGTCGAGCGCGGATCCAAGGGTGTCGAACACGTAGAGACCGTCGGACGGGGCCGTGAATGTGTACAGATCGTCTGGCGAGAAGTCGCCGCCACAGCTGCCAAAGTCGGAATTGTCGCTGTCTTGCGTATTACCGGCAATCGATTGCGGCACGGTGTTGCCGAGATCGCTGTCGGGGCAGTTGCCGCCCAGCGACGCGATGTTGAGGGTGTAGTCACCGCTCGCGAACGTGCTGTCGACCACAACCGTCACTTCTTGACCCGCCGGCAGCGGGACGAGCAGGCCGTCGGTCCCGCAGGCCAGCTCGTTGCCACCGCATGTGCCGTCGAGCACGTACACAATGGCGTCGAAGTCAGAGCCGAAGGTGTCGAAGCTGTAGACGCCCGCCGTCTCGGCGGTGAACAGGTAGGCAGCGTCATGGCCGCCCAATCCTCCGCAGCTTCCGGACATCCCGTTGAACGTCGCTGCGGTGCTGCCCTGGACTGTCTGCGGGTTGGTGCTGCCGAGGTCGAGGATCGGACAGGAGAATGCGCCGGCGCGCACCCGTAGGTTGAACGGTGCGCCTGCAGCGGATGCGCTGTCGACAACGACCGTGATTGCCTGCCCAGCCGTGAGGGTCGCCGTCAGGGCCGATTGGGGTCCGTCCCCGTCGTCATTGCATCCGAGCTCGGTACCGCCGCACGTGCCGTCGAGGAGGTAAAGCACTGTGTTGAGCTGGGAGCCCTGGGTATCAAAGGTGTACACACCGTCTGTGGGGGCGACGAACGTGTACTCTGCGTCCGGTCCGACATCACCTCCGCAAGAACCGCTGAAGTCGTCGAGCTGCCCGAAGGTGTTGCCGAATTCTGTCATCGGCACGACGTCCAGCTCTCCGATCGGGCACGACGTGTTGAGGCCCGTGTCGCTGCTGCCCTCGCCGCCCATGCCGGTTGAGCCCGAGGACGATCCGCCGCTCGTTTCCCCCATCGAGGTCTCGCCGGTCGCACCTCCGCTGGTGCCTGCGTCGGTCGATGAGGTGCCTGTGTCGGCGCTTGCCATCGTGGTTGTACCGGCGCTCGAGCCCATCGAATCGATCGCAGCGGTTGTATCTGCCGCGGTGCTCGACGAAGAGTCCGAACTCGACTCGCTGCCAGTTGCGACGGTGCCGTCGTCGGCACATGCGGAGACGATGGCGACGGCAAGGACGTAAGCTGCAGGAGAACGCGGCTGGGCGACCAAGGACATGGCCGGGAGCATACCCGTTGCTCGACGCGGTCGCGAGCCGGTTTGCCCGCCGAACGCACGTCGGTCGCGGAGCCAAGGCGTGCGAATTCGCGGAACGCTGGACACCTCTGGCGCTTGGCGCGGCCGCGCAGTGAACATCGTTGCGCGGTGCGCAGTTGGATCCGATCCCAACGCGTGGCGTTGCCCGAAGGCGCCCGGTTTCCGGCTCGCGGCCATGGCCCGCGGGTTCGCTCAGCGGCCAGCGACCCTCGCGGGCCTCGGCAATCGCGAGCGCCGCATCGCCGTGAACCACGACGCTGATCTCGTCGCGTGGGGCCCCGCACGCACGGCCAGTGTCCGGCCCGACGACCCCCGGGCGAGCACTCGCGGGGGTCGTCTGAACGTGCCTAGCTGCGCGGGCGCATCGTGTACGATAGGGGTCGGTTCGTCGCACCGCCACCGGGCCCCCCCTCCTGCACTGTCGCGATGGCCGACGCGGAGATGAGCATGAGCTCTAAGGATCTGCACGCCGCAACCTTCACCGGCTTGGTCGACCTGGCCGACGAATTTCTCGGCGGTGCCGCACTCTTGGCCAACGACGAGTTCTTCGCGCCGAAGGAGAACCTGCTCAAGCCCGGCCGCGGCGTGTTCCGCCCGAATGAATACACCGACCGCGGCAAGCTCATGGATGGTTGGGAGAGCCGGCGCAAGCGAGGTCCGGGCCACGACTGGTGCATCATCAAGCTCGGTGCACCCGGCCGCGTGCGCGTACTCGATATCGATACCAATCACTTCCTCGGCAACAGCCCGCCCTATGGGTCCGTCGATGCCATCGCCGCCAAGTCCGACGCCCGGGGGCACGACCTCGTGGCCGCCGACTGGCTCGAGTTGCTGCCGCAGATGCCGTTGCGACCCGGCTCGCAGAACATCTTTCCGATCAGCCACGCCGACGCGTGGCCGCGGGCATGGACGCACCTGCGACTCAACATCTATCCCGACGGTGGCGTGGCCCGATTCCGCGCCCACGGCGACATCGAACCCGATTGGTCGGCCATCGAGGCGGATGCCGACACCCGTGAACGTCTGCGTCCCGGCGAAGTCGATCTCGTGGCCGTGCGCAATGGCGGGCTCGCGCTTGCGTGTTCCGACATGTTCTTCGGTGCGATGAACAATCTCATCCTCCCGCGCCGCGCGAGCAACATGGGCGGCGGTTGGGAGACGAGACGCCGTCGGGGCCCCGGCTTCGACTGGATCGTCCTACGACTGGGCGCCCCAGGCACGATTGGCCTGGTCGAGGTGGATACCAACCACTTTAAGGGGAACTGTCCTGCGTGTTGTTCGCTCGAAGGGATCCACGCCCCCAACGCCGCCCTGACGGAGTTGGTCGATCCATCGGCGGCATGGCGTGGCGTGCTCCCGGAGACGGGGCTCATGCCCCACACGCGTCACTTCCTCCGTGATGAGCTGGTGCACGCCGGACCATTCACCCACGTTCGGCTCTCGATCTATCCCGACGGCGGGATCAGCCGCCTGCGCACGTGGGGCCTGCGGACCGCGGCGAAGGCATGATGATTGCGGAGTTGACGGTGGGCGCGTTCGCGACGATCTTGGTGCGATGACGCCGCAACAGCGCGGCCACGAGCTAATGATGGGAATGATGCGTCCAACCATCCTCGCAACATTTGTGCTGTCGCTCGCGTGCAGCAGCGATGGCGGCAGCGGTAGCGGCGGAGACGACACGAGTGAGGGCGCGGCCGACGTCACCAGCGCAGATGGAGGTGGCGACGACGGGGGGCCGCAACCCGCGAGTTCGGCACTTGATGACGCCTTCGACGGGCCACTACGCGGGTGGAGCGTGCTCCACGGCGACGAGGCGGACGTCAGCGTTAGCGGCGGCGAGTTGCACATCGAACCCCATGCCCTGAGCCTTTGGTTCGAGGCGGAGACGTCAGTTCTGGTGTACAAGCCCGTGCTGGGCGACGTTATCGTCGATTCCTTCGTGCGCGCGCGGGCGCTGTCGGACGGCGCGGTTCCCCCCGCACCCCCGTATCGGCTCGGCGGCCTGATGGTGCGTGACGGCGGCGTAGCCGCGGAGAACTACGCGTTCATCGTCGTTGGCGCCGATGACACCGACGTCTCGATCGAAACGAAGTCAACCGTCGACGGTCAGAGCGAATTCCAGGGACCGCCCTGGCCGAGCGGTGAAGCCGTCCTGCGGATCTGTCGGATCGGCGCTCGCGTGCGGCTACTTGCACGCGGTGCCGATGGTGCCTGGCAGGAGCGCGCAGCGTTCGATCGGCCGGACTTCGGTGACGAGCTGCAGGTGGGGGCCGTCGCGTACGCCAACGTCGATCCGGCAGATCTGCGCGTTAGCTTCGACGCGATCCGCTTCCGTGCGCCGATGGCGGCGGCGGACTGCACCGACTGAGTCGTCGTCCGTCAGTGCACCCAGGCGAACAACCGTGACCACATCGCGCGGGCGCGGTTCGTGTTTCGCGAACGGTGGCGCCGCAACCGCTTACCGAGCCATTCGACCTCGCCGAGCTCGGATATCAGCTCCCCGAGGTCTTCGCTTCGCGGGATCCTGCGGGCATCGGACGCTGCGGCGATCATGCGTCCCGTCCAGTGCAACGCGAATGCCGACCCCCGCCTGGCTGGATCTGCCACGGATTTTGGGCGCCGGTGCTCGAGATCGCGCCCAACCGTGGGGGCTTGCCGCGATCGCCGTGTCGCACAGAGGTCCCCTGTGCGTCAGCAACCCGACGGGGCGGCCGTCGCGTTTTTGGCGGCGGCCCGAAGCAGGACACGGCTCCAATCGAATACGGGCCAGCCATCCTCGGCGGTGATGATCTCTCGCGCGGTGGTGCAGCAATCGACGAACTCACGCCAGTGCCACCGTCGCCATCGGCGGATCAACTCGACCAGGGGGGCCTCGGCGAGGCTGCCAAGGGCGAGTCGCTGGGGAAAATCGACGTGCATCGGCAGCACGCGACCGTCGGCGGTGATCTCAAGCGTCGGCAGCAAACACGCGAGCGGGAGCTCGACGCGCGCTCGCGCGGCAGCGACCACCTCCGCACTTTCAGCCAGCAGCGGAACCCGCTCACCGGCTTCGAACTCGATGTGCAGCCGACCGCCGTGCATCGCCCGCATGCGTCGACTGGCAATATAGGCCATGGTGAGCTGCAGCTGCTCGGCTGCGGAAGACTCGTGGCGCGGGGGCGGGACCCGCAACCACAACCAACGGGCGTCCGTGGCCATCGCGAAGCGCGTCGCATGCTCGACAATTGCGGTGTGATCGGTCGCGACCACGATGCCCACGTCGAGCTTGCGACCCAAGCCGAGGCCAGCGATGGACCTGCCGGTGGGGCATGCCGTCGTGGCGTCGATCTCAAAGAAGAGCGAGTCCGCATGGGGGACGAGTGGCCGGGCCCACGGCAGGGCCGACCACGGAAGGCCGACGGTTACGTGCAGGCCGTGACGTCGACCACTGTCTGAGAGCTCTTCGATCATCCGTGGGGAAACCCGATGCGCGTCCCAGATCACGCAACCGCGATAGCCCTCGGCGGCGAGGTGGCCGATCACTTCGGCGAGCGGCCGTCGGTTGTGATCGGACGCGGCATCGCCCAACCGCAGATGCACCAGTTGTCGGCGCGGACGGCTGCTCACCGTCGTCATGCCGCTCCCGGGCGTTGAAGGTGAAAGATCGCTGGCGCCACGCGCGTCCTGGCGAGGTCGCCAGCGAGAGGGCAGAAGTTTGGAACTTGCTGCATCCATGGCTCGTCGGGTCGAACATCCTGTTCGACGAAGGAATAGGTGGGGACACCGCACGAGTGTGAGCGAATCGGCGGTGTCGCCCGGTTCAAGGCGG
>CADEGN010000137.1:0-7881 GCA_902826865.1 uncultured Myxococcales bacterium | reverse complement strand
ATACTCGTCGGGCGGACGAGCATCGAGACATCGGCGCAGCTTTGTTGCGTTCACCTCTAAGGAGGGGAGCCAGCCTGACTCGTTCGCGGGACATCCTGTCGACCCGCCGAAGACACCTACGAGTCGGCGCGGCCCGGTCTGACACCCCCCGGCGTTTTCTCGTCAGTTCGATCGAAAGCGGTGCCGATCCCGAGCGCAACACCGCCTTGGACGCTCGTCTGCGGGCAGCCCGTGATGCCGACCACGGATGCAACACCCAGGAGGATGCCGGCGCAGAACCCGGCCCGCGCCGCCACACGGCTGGCGAACCATCGCGCGCATGGGGTGGACCGGCGGAGCCGTGGGCGTGTGCGTGGGTGCATGGGAACCTCGCGTCGACCGATCCTTACGCGAGCGCGACCACGTGCCCGACCGCGACGTCGCCAGGTGGCACGCAGGTTTGCCGGCAGGTCCATCCAGGTCGAGCGGCGGCCCGGAACGCGTCCGCAGGGCTTGGTACACGCGTCGCGGACGTGGATGCGCATGGCTTCGGTTACGCGCGTCTCTCGACGGCAGACATGCTATAGGGTCGGTGATCCCATGTCGGCGCCAGACGACGTAGCGCAGATCCGCCTCGCACTTGGGGGTGATCGCGTGGCGGAGAGGCAGCTTGTGGTTCGCCTGCGTCCGTCGATCCAATCGGAGATCGCCTTCTTGCTCATGCGTGCGGCACCCGCTGCCGGTCGCAACCCACGCCAGGATCTGGAAGATCTCGTCCAGGACGCCTTCCTGTGGTTGTGGGACAAACGTGGCGAGCGGTTGCTTCGTTGGGATCCTGCGCGAGGTCGGACGCTGGATAGCTACGTTCGACTCGTCGCGTACTCGCGCGCGCTCGACGTGTTGCGTAGCCGCAAGCGCAACCCGTGGCAGGGGGAGCCGATGGACCTCGAGGCGCTCGAGGGCGTAGCCGAGCCGGAGCTCGCGTCCCAGAGCCCCTGCCTTCTCGCACGCGAGCAGCTCCTCGCGCTCATGCACCAAATCGAGGCGCGCCTTAGCTCGCGCGACGTCCAACTGTTTTGGGCGCTTTTCCTGGAGGAGGGACGACCTGGTGATGTCGCCGAGGAGGTTGGGATGAGCGCGGATGCGGTGTACCAGTGGGCTTCGCGCTTTCGCCGCCGAGTCTTGCCCGATCTCATGCGCCAAGTCTTGGGCGAGCCGAGCGATGTCAAGTCGGCTTCGGGCGCCCCGTAAGAAGGACTGCAAACAGTGACAGAGCACGAGGATCCATTGGAAGGCATCCGCCGTCTGGTACGCGAAGAGCGTGGTTCCGCGACCTCGCGCGCCTGGGAGGACGTCGTCACCGGTCGTCTGGATCCCGAGGCCGCAGCGGCGCGCGCGCGCGCAGAAGGCAGGGCGAGCGAGGGGGAAATCGCCCTCGCCAAGCGGCTCTTTGCGCCGCTCTCGCCAGAGTTCGAGGCCTCGCTGCTGGAGCGGTTGTCCGCCACGTCCGCGGACGCCGGCTACGCTGGGCCCGTGCGCGAGATCTCGAGCGCGCCGGCCCGTCGTCGATCGCGGATGGTGTGGGGGGCCGGTGTGGCGGTCGCGGCCGCGGCCGCTGTCGCCCTGGTGCTCGCGCAGCCTTCCGGCGAGGTCACCAAGCCCCGTGCTTTCGGACCTGCGCTCCCGTCCCACGCGCTCGTGCTGCATGGAGTTGCAGATGTCCGCGGCAGCGAAGCCAGCGAGACGGCGCTCATGCGCGGCAGGAGTACATCATTCGAGCTGCGGCCATCGACGCGCAACGACGCCCCGCGCATGGTTGCCGCCTGCCTTGTGCAGGGCAAACAGGTCGTTCCGCTTGCGGTCACCGTCGATCCGGGTCGCGTGGGGGACACGCTTTCGGTGCATGCCGCCGTGCCGGCCGAGGTTGCGGCCGGTGCGTGGGAGTTCGTAGGCGTAGTCAGCTCGCGGACGGCCGAGCCGCTCGATTGTCCTGCCAGCGGCGAGCTGGACACGCTCGTCGTGCGCTCTCCGATCACGCTGCGTTGAACGCGTGCGCGAGGAAGCGTGCGCGCGGCGTGGCAGCTGACCGGGGTTGGCGTGACGCCCGGAAGGCGTCACGCGCTGGCATGGCTCACTCGGTGAAGTCCGGCGTGGCTGGGTCTTCGCGCAGAAACACCCAGTCGATGTTGCGCCCTGAGGAAGCGCGGCGGGCAGAGATCACTTCGGTGCCCGCATCCGCGACCGCCGACTCCTCCGAACCGTCGCAGAACCACTTGAACTGACCGGCGCCCCGCCGCACTTCCTTGGTATCGCCCTTGTGCAACAGCACCTGGCCATCATTGCCAACCACCCAAAGATCTTTCTCGCTGCACTTGTCCGAGGTCTTGCCGACGACCTTGCGCGTCTTGGGTCGCGGGACCTCGGTGTCCTCGACCCACAGGCGGACGTGATAGCGGGCCCCGCCGCCGCCGAGCTCGGCGAGCACCTCGGTGCTGCTCGACTCGAGGATCTTCACCTTGGTGTTCGTCGACCCTTCGACAGAGAGCTTGCGCCCACCGCCGACGGTCACCACGAACATGCCGATGACGTCATCGCCCTTGTCGCGAATGCGCTCGACTGTCGCTTTCGCGGCCGGACCAAACGACGCGGGCACGTCACCGCCTGCCGGTGGCTCGAGCCCGCCGATGAAGCCGGCGATGTCGCCGAGCATGAGCGAGATGGCCGCCGCTTGCGCGTTGTCCTGTTCACCGATCGCAACCGCGAAGTAGGCCTTCTCGTCGGCGGTGAGTTTGCCTTCGAACAACACGCGATGCTGCTTGATGAGCGACGTGTAGCCCATCTCCCAGACATCGGGGGATCCGCTCGGGCGGACCGTTTTGATCTGGGCGTTGCCGGTGCCCTTGGGTAGCGCGGCGATGTTGTAGTAGATCTCGTCCTCGCTGTTCGCCAGCGCCATGAGGTCACTCAGGCTGGGCGGGATCGACGCGCCCGCTTCCGCGGCATCGTTGGGAAGCACCATCTTGAGCGCCATCCGCAGACGCACGCGGATCTCGGGCTTCACCGTCATCCCTGCGGGCCCCAGGTGGTGGTTCGTGGCCGGGCCTGGCGAGGAGGGCATGCTGGGCGCAGCGGACAGGAATGAGAGCAACGGCAGACTGCAGATCAAAGATGGCATGGGGGTTGGTCTCGTTTCGACTGAGCCACCACGCCGCGCGATGTGACCCGCCCGGGCTGGCCGGCCGGGGCTACACCACCGGCGCGGCGCCACGGCCAGCGACACGAAAAACGCCCGAGATCCGGCCCCCAGCGTCACCGCCGAGCGCGGGACTCACGCGCGCTCGAGCACGGCCCCCGCACCGAGCCCGCCGGCCGCACAGATGCCGAGCAGCGCGTAGCGTTTGCCAGTGTCGTGCAACTCGTTGGCCATCGTCATCACCATCCGCGCGCCCGTGGCGCCAAACGGGTGGCCAAGCGCGACCGATCCGCCGAAGATGTTTAGCTTTGCGGGATCGATCTCGCCAACGGCGCGATCGCGACCGAGTCGTGTCTTGGCGAACGCGTCGCTGCCGAGCATTTTCACAACAGACAACACCTGGGCGGCGAAAGCCTCGTGCATGTCGACGAGGTCCATGTCGGCGAGGCTGAGCCCTGCGCGGTCGAGCGCCATCGGCATGGCCAGCGCGGGGCCGAGCAGCAACTGATCCGCCGGATCGACGCCGGTGTACGCCCAGCTGCGGAAGAACGCGAGTGGCGTCAAGCCGAGCTGCTTGGCTTTCTCCTCACTCATGAGCAATACCGCCGCCGCGCCGTCGGTGAGGGCGCTCGCGTTGCCCGCCGTGACCGTGCCGTCCTTCGCAAACACCGGACGGAGTTTCGCGAGCTTCTCGACGGAGGTGTCTGCGCGCACGATCGTGTCGGCCGTGACGGTCTTGCCCTCGGGGGTCTCGACCGAAGCGACTTCCCTGCGCAGTCGACCTGAAGCGATTGCCGCCGCCGCGCGATGGTGCGAACGCACGGCGAACTCGTCTTGGGCCTCGCGGCTGATCTCGTTGCGTCGGGCCATGCCCTCCGCCGACTCCCCCATCACCTGGCCCGTGGTGCGCTCGGCGATCTTCGGCATCTTCGGCAGAACTTCCGACAGCGGCACGAGTTGCGAAACGACGCCGAGATAGTCCTTGGGCGTGGCCTTGCCGAAGGCCAGCGGGGCGAGGGCGTGGACGACCTTCTGCGGCAGT
This sequence comes from uncultured Myxococcales bacterium, assembly GCA_902826865.1. Taxonomy (GTDB): domain Bacteria; phylum Myxococcota_A; class Polyangia; order Nannocystales; family Nannocystaceae; genus Xiheibacterium. The sequence goes on along the minus strand of CADEGN010000137.1, from coordinate 3,667 downwards.
TTGAGCTCGGCGTTGCTCGTCGAATCTGAACCGCCGGCGATGGCCACGTCGAACTCCCCGCGCTCGATCCCTGCCACAGCGGAGGTCACCGCCTGCAGACCCGACGCGCACGCGCGGGTGACCGTGTGCCCCTCGACATGAGCGGGCAACTTGAGATCAAGCGCGATCTCGCGGGCAACGTTGGGTGCGAGCCCCGGGAGGATCACGCCGCCCCATACGATTGCGTCGATGACATCGCGATCGATCTGAGTGCGCTGCAAGAGCGCTTTGACGGTCGCATCGCCGAGTGCGATGGTGTCGAGCTTGAGAAACTCGGCGAACGCCTTGACGAACGGGGTGCGGACGCCGGCGACGACAACGGCGCGGCGACCTGCGGGTGCTTTGGTGAACTTGGCCATGGCTCTTGAGCTCCTCGATGGTTTGACGGTTGAGATCTCAGGCACCGATGAGGGCGCCGCCACACACGCGCAGGACCTGACCGTTGCAGCCGACTGCGCCGGGGCTTGATAGGAAGGCAATGGCTTCCCCGACATCGCGCGGGAGTCCGCCTTGGCCGAGGTTGGAGAGCCGGCGGCCGGCCTCGCGGATCATCACAGGGATGGCCGCGGTCAGCCGCGTCTCGATGAACCCGGGGGCGATTGCGTTGATCGTGATCCCGCGCCCAGCCACGTGCTTGGCGAGCTTGCGGACATAGCCGGCGATCCCGGCCTTGCTGGCCGCGTAGTTGGTTTGGCCGAGGTTGCCCGCCAGCCCTGCCACCGATGACAGGCACACGATCCGCCCCTCGTCCCGCAGCGTTCCTTCGAGCAAGGCCGCGGTCGAACGGATGGCCACACCGAGGTTCACTTCGATGGCCTGGTCCCAGTACTCCCGCTTCATCTTGGCGAGGGTCTTGTCACGCGTGATGCCGGCGTTGTGGACCACCACGTCGACTCCGCCGTGGTGCTGGCGGAGGTGATCGACGATCTGCGTGGGTGCCTCAGGCGTGCCGAGGTCGACAAGCGCGACCGATCCCCCGACCTGGCGCGCGACCTGGCTAACGAGCGCGTCGTCGGCGGGTCGATCGAGGCACACCACGTGGGCGCCTTCGGCGGACAGAAGCTCTGCAGTCATCGCGCCAATGCCCCGGGCGGCGCCGGTGACGAGTGCGACCTTGCCGGCCAGCGGTCGGACCCAACGAAGATCCTTGGGCGCCTTGACCTCGTTGGTGATCGTAAGCGGCTGTCCGCTGACGAACGCAGATCGGGCCGAGAGCAGGAATCGCAGGGGTGCTGCCAGGCGTGCCTCGGCGCCGCGCTCGACGTAGAGAACTTCGGCGGTCGATCCACGGCGGCCAAGTTCCTTCGCGAGGCTGCGCACGAACCCTTCGAGCGCAGCATGGGCGGCGGCGCTATGCGCCGATTCGAACGACGCTGGCGGACGGCCGATGACAATCGCGCGTCCACACGACGAGAGCCGAGCGACGAGGGGGTGGAAGAACGAGTAGAGGGCGTGGAGCTCCGCGGGATCGCTCAGATTGGTGGCGTCGAACACGAGCCCGCGAAGCTTGGCGCCATCGGGCAGCGCCTCAAGATCGACGCGTTTGGCGGGTCGACCGAACGCCTCGCCCGGCTCCGCGAACACGGCGACGTGATCGTCTCGGGTGAGCCAAGGGGTCGCGCCCGCAGCGGTGAGGGTCTGCGCGAGGACGGCGGTGGCGGCCGCCCCGGTGGTTCCGCCGACCGCCACGATGTCGTCGTGCAGCGGCCGCTCTTCCCAAGGCCCCTTTGCTCGGCGCAGGCGCGCTGGTACAGGCACGGGTAGGCCCAGGGTTTGGATCAGGCGGCGCGCGGCTTCGTTCTCAAGCAAAAAATCGCTCATTGTCGTGCTCCTGCGCGGACGATGGTGCCCGCGAGATATGCCGGACCCCCCGGTGCATCGCCGACGAAGATGGCATCGTCGGCCATGTACAGGCCCACCTTGGCTGGCAGGGTGAGGGGCTTGGCGAACTTGACGTCGATCACCGCCAACGCCGAAACGCTACCGGCGAAGATGGTGCGGTGCAGGCCCTCGATGGCCCGCGCCAACGTCGAGAACCCGTGGAGAATCGTCGACCGAAAGCCGAATGCCTTTGCGTACGGACGCACCCAATGAACAGGGTTGAAGTCGCCGGTGAGCTTGGCGAAGTCGAGACCTGCGCCGGGGCTAAGCCGCCAGCGCGCCAGCTCCTCGGCGATGGGCGGCACGCGCACCACCTCGCGCTGTGGTTGGCCGGCGCGGCCATTGCCGTTGGCTTTCTGGTCACGGGGGGCGCCCAGCGGGACGATTGCGAACACGTCCGCGACGACGGCATCGGGGACGGCGTCGGTTCCGGTGACGATGCGCTGGCGCAACACCGCGCGTCGACCGTTGTCGTCGATGTCTTCGAGTCGGGCGCGAACGATCAGCGGTTCGCCCTGGGGTAGCGGCGCGGTCATTTGCAGCCGGCAACCACCGTTGAGAACGCGCGCGAGCGGGTACGGAATTCCCTCGAGCGTCCTGGCCGCCAGCGGGAACCCCCACTGCGGAAACATGTGCGCCGGTACGGTCTCGCGGTATGCCGACGGATCACCGCCCACGTGACGGACGTAGTCGCGGATGAGGTCCCTGGGTCGGGGCGGAATCGTCGCGATGATCTCGTCGGAGGGAAGGCGCGGGGCGGCGGCTGGTGGCGCTTCGCCCATGCGCTGGCGGAGTGCGGTCCACGCGGCGTGGGCAAGGGTCGCGAGCACTGGGCCTTGGTGGAGGACGTGTTTGTTGGAGACGGCCATCGGGGTGCTTCCTTACTCGGCTGCGGTTGCGCCGGCCTCGCGACTGTCGTGACCGAGGCGCGCGAGGACCTCGCTGCCCGTGTTGGTGATTTCATCGAGAAGGAACCGGCAACGCGGCTCGGCGCGAGTCAGGTAGCGGCGCAGCACGTCAGCGCGGTCGGGGTGGTGCTGGGCCTGCTGGTGGAGGATCTCGCAAATCGTGACATCGGCGAGCATCCGCGTCAGACGCTCGGCGTGCAACATGGCGTAGGCGAAGTCGCGCTTTGGGTTCCACTGCTTCTTGAGCGCTGACGGCCACTGCGCCAGCGGCAGCGACCGGAACTTGTCCGTGGCCGTGCGTCGGACCAGGACTTGCTGGGCATCGAGCGCCAGCAGTTGCAGCTTCGCCAGCCGACGCTCAAGCGGATCGCGCGCCGACAGGCTCCGCCAGCGCGCCTGGGCGAGCCGCTTCACGAACGCCTGCGGCTGCTTCATCACGGCCCCGAGCGCATCTTTCATCGCCATTAAGGACTGGATCTGGCTGGTGCCCTCGTAAACCGGCATCACCAGCGCGTCGCGCAGGAGCTTCTCCGCGCCATATTCCTTCATGTAGCCGTTGCCGCCGTGGATCTGCATGTTGCGGCGAGCCATCTCGACCGCTTTCTCTGCGGCGAGGTACTTGAGCAGTGGCGTCACGCGTCGCGCCTTCCGCTTATGCGAGCCAGCCTCACGCTCGGCATCGCTGCCCCCCGAGCCGCGGCTCGTGAATAGTTCGTACTTGGTACCCATTTCCTCGTGGAAGGCGCCGTACATCGCCAATGCGCGTAGGCCTTGGATGTCGGTTCTCATCTCCTCGAGCATGTCGGCGATCATCTCGTGCCGATCGATTGTCTTGCCCA
>CADEGN010000136.1:17298-21222 GCA_902826865.1 uncultured Myxococcales bacterium | reverse complement strand
GCTGTCGCACCCGGTCGACGACGACCCGGAACGCTACGACCACCGCCACGAATGGCGCATCGGCCAGTTCGGCCACACCGAGCTCGACACCTTCCCCGGCTCGGACAGCTCGGCTGCCGGCGTTCTTTACGGGGAGCTGCGCATGCTGCTCGGTGGCGCCACCAGCCTCGCCGGATCGGGCAGCGAGGCGGGGCTGCTGCGGAACCTCGACACCGCGGCCGACAACGGCGGCTTGGCTGGAGTCGACGCAAACTACCGCACGTTCCCCCTCGGTGATACCAGCGGTGAAGTCGTGGTCGCCGGCTGCGGCTATCCCAACATCGACGGTACCTTTAACCTCGAGGACGATGTCTACCTCCCGCATATCGCCGAGGGCGTGAACGTCCGCGCACGCAACGAATTCCTGTGCATGTCCGGCGCGCCCGGGGGCGAGCAGCTCGTCGCGAGCAACACCAGCATCATTCACGGCATCGGCCTCTTGGCCGACGACGTCGACGTGATCGCGCAAGCCGGCGCAAAGCTCGTGTGGTCTCCCCGCTCCAACGTCCGCCTCTATGGGATCACCGCGGACGTCACGACCTACCGCAACCTCGGCGTGCCCATCTCCCTCGGCACCGACTGGACAGCGTCGGGCTCGATGAACGTCCTGCGTGAGCTCAAGTGCGTCGATCGCCTCAACCAAGACCACTACGACGCGACGTTCTTCGACATCGATCTATGGCTGATGTCGACCTACTGGTCTGCCCTGGCCCTCGGTAGTGACGACCAACTCGGACTGCTCCGTCCGGGCTACATCGCCGACATCGCGATCTTTGACGGCTCGGTCGACACCCGGTATCGGGCGGTCATCAATGCCGAGGTCGACGACGTCGCGTTGGTGTTGCGCGGCGGCGATCCGCTCTATGGCGACGCGGGCGTAATCGAGGGGCTCCTCGACGCTGGCTCATTGACGGGCTGCGAGGAGCTCGACGTCTGCAGCCGGGACAAGCGTGTGTGCCTCCAGCGCGACACCGGGCTTACCATCGCGCAGATCCAAGCTGCGGTCGATGACCAATCCTACGAGTTCTTCTTCTGCGGCGATCCGGTAAACGAGCCCACCTGCGACCCTTCGCGGCCAATGGAGTTCCCGGCACGCGACGGCGTCAGCGACGGCGACGGCGACGGCGTCGCTGACGATGACGACAACTGCCCGGCAGTGTTCAACCCGATCCGTTCGGTCGATGGCGGCGCCCAGGCCGACGCCGACGCCGACACCGTCGGTGACGTGTGCGATCCATGTCCGCTGGTCGACGGCGCAGCGTGCGATCTTCCCGATCCTTACGACCGCGACGCTGACGGCACCCTCGACTTCGACGACAACTGTGCCGCGATCGACAACGCGGACCAAGCGGATGGCGACGGCGACGGGACCGGCGATGCGTGCGATGCGTGCCCCGATGTCTCGAATCTGCCGGGCACGCCCTGTCCGGTCTCGATCTACGACATCAAAGAGGGCAACGTGCCAGCCAACACGGTTGTCGTGATCGAGGACGCTCTCGTCACGGCTGTCGCGCCGAGTAACGGCTTTTTCGTGCAGGTTCACCCCGACGACCCCGACTACATCGGTCCGGAGTTCAGCGCGGTATTCGTTTTCACCGGCGGCAGCGGGACGACCCCGGCACGCGGCGACCGAGTCACGGTTGGCGGCACCGTTGCAGACTTCTTCGGTCAAACCCAGCTTATTCCGAGCCAAGACGCGGTGATCGAATCGAGCGACAACGACGAGGTGCCGCCGGTGCCGACGACCATCGCCGATATCATCGCGGGTGGTGTGGATCAGGCGGCACTCGAAGGTGTCGTAGTCCACGTCGAGGATGTCGTGGTCTCCGACGCTTCCCCTCCTGGGGGTCCCGGGGATCCCATGGCCGTCAACGAGTTCGAGCTCGAAGGTGGCCTGCGCGTCAACGACTTCTTCTTCGTGCTTTCGCCACCGCCGGTCGAGGGACAGAGTTTTCCGTTCCTCGAGGGCGTGGCGCGTTGGGCCAACGGCTTCACCAAGCTCGAGCCACGCGGTCCTGGGGACGTTCCGGCCACGCTGGCCGGGTTTGGCCCCCAGCTCTCGTACCTGCTTGAGGGGGCGGTCGCCACGGTGCCGACGCCGGGGCTGGTGATCACCCTGTCGAACGTCGCAGACGAGGACACCGACGTGGCGCTCGTGTACGACGACCCGGGAATCGTCTCGGGGCCGCCAGCTGTGACGATTCTGGCGGGGACTGACCACGTCGACGTCGCCCTCGACGGCGTTGCCCCCGGCACCGCAGCGGTTACGGCGAGCTACGCCGGCAATGAGATCACGGCGAATATTCGCGTCTACGACGATGCCGAGCCGAGGCTACCAACGCTCAGCCCCGACGAGCTGGATGTCACCTTGGGCGGTAGCGCAGAGTTCACCGTGGCGATCGATCTGCCCGCCCCAGCCGGGGGCTTGCTCGCCAACCTGTCCGCCACGGCCGGCGCGACTGTGCCCGCCAGCGTGTTGATCCCGGCCGGTGGCCTGGCAACGACGTTCACGGTGACCGCGGGCGGAGCAGTGGCGACGGTGACAGTGACGGTCGACACCGGAACTGGCATCGATACCGCCACGGTCAACGTTCTCGACACGCCGGTCTTCGCCGACCTCGTGATCACCGAGGTTTACTACAACCATACCGGCGGCGACGATCAATACGAGTGGGTCAAGATCTTCAACGGGACCGGTGCCACCGTGGATCTGTCCGACTACACCTTGGCGTGGGCCGGGGCGGACTACACCTATGGCACCCTTGCGCTCGCCGGAAGCCTCGACAACGGGGCGTGCTTCCTGGTCGGCGGCCCGCTGGGCGACATGGTGAGCGGGTTCCCCGGATCGCCGGCATTCGACCAGGGTGAAGATCTCGATCCCGATCTGCAGAACTCGGGCGCGACGGCCGATGCGGTCGCCATATTCGATGTTCCACCGGCATCGATCACCGCCGCCACGGTCCCCGTTCACGCGGTGATCTACGGCGCCGCGAACACGAGCAACCTGCTCGACGAGAGCGGTGCAGCGGGCCTCGTGGACGTCGAAAATGCGCCGGCGGAAAGTTCGATCCGAATGAACGCCGACGGGACCTGGGCGGCGAACGCCGCTCCGACACCCCTGACTTGCCTCCCGCTTCCGTGAGGTCGGCGACGCCGCCGAGGCTCGGGAACCGCGAGGGCGGGGACCAGCCACGGCGGCGTTTCGCGATCCAATTTCGGGGTTCCAGCGTCGTTCCTTGGTTTGACGTTCGTGTAAGCCAACCCCATCGATGCGGCAAAAGGCCGGGCGGATGACCTACGAAAGCGAGCTAAGTACGCGCGCTGTCGCCCGTTCGCGCTAACCTGATGTCATGGGCAGCTCTGCCGCGCAGGCCGAACGAGGCCCCGTTGTCGACGAGATGCTCGGGCGGCTGGAGAAGCTTGTGCTCGAGCGCGACGAGCTCGACGCCAGAGCGGCCGATCTGGAGGATGAGGAGCGGGCCCTGCTGGATCGCGCCGATGAACTGCAACGCGAGCACGCCGAGCTATCACGCAAGGCGACGCAGCTGGAGACGGAGGCCGCCGACCTCGACGCGCGCCGCGATGCGATCGAAGATGAGCAGCGGGCGATCGTTCAGGCACGCGATGAGATCGACGCCGAATACACCGATCTCTACACGCGCCTCGACGCGGTCGCCGACGCGGCGCCGCAGCTCGTGCCACCATCGCTCACCGATCGGGTGGTGATCGACCGAAACTCTGCAGGCGGCACCGCCATCGACGCGGAATGGTTCCGCGACGTCCCGCCCCCACGCCCCGCCACCATCGTCCCGGGCGAGCGGGTTCCCGCTGCCGAACGGCGCAGGACGCTGATCCCCGGCACGTTTGCGTCTTCGCAACGGGGCA
>CADEGN010000136.1:0-17288 GCA_902826865.1 uncultured Myxococcales bacterium | reverse complement strand
CCGACGCCCCGCCCTCCGGGCACTTCGCCCGCCATGACGCCTCCGACGAGCGACGTCCCTAGGACCCCTGGCGCGAGCGCCCCGACCGATCCGCGGCCGTGGTGGAAGCGATCGGGCGGCGCCATCATGATCGTAGTGAGCGCGGTCTCCCTCGTCGTGGTGATCGCGATCGCGGCTTGGCCCGAAGAGCCGCCCAAACCACCCGCTGAGGAGAACTCGGGTCTCGACCTCCTGCGTGCGTCGATGGTCCGCGAGTCGGCGATCGCTACGCCGCCTGCGGCGCCGTCTGCGGCCGCGCAGAAACCTCCGGCGGTCGAGCACGCCGCGGAGCCGGCAACGGCGCGGCGGAAGAAGCACCAAGCACGACCGAAATCGAAGCCGCGCAGGGATCAGTGACGCCCCGGCGATCGACCGCCTACTCCCAAGGGACTAGGCAACGGCCGCACCGCGGCGTAAGACGGGGCATGCGCTCGCTCCTCCTCGTCGGTGCGATCGGCGTATTCGCCGGGATCGCGTGCGCGTCCGCTCCCGCCGAGTGCGTCAGCGGGTCCCAGGGCTGCACCTGCACATCCGCCGGCGCGTGCGACGACGGTCTGCGTTGCGAGGCCGGCCGCTGCCGCGGCGGCGGTGAGACGACAACCGCGAGTGATGCCGCTTCCGACGAAGCCGGATCGGCGGCGACCGTGACCACGGGATCCAGCGATGGGTCGGCGGACGCGAGCTCGGGCGGCGGCCCGCTGAACCAGTGCGGGGCCGCGGTGATCCGCGTGGCCACCTACAACATCAAGGGCGTCGGGTTCGAGAACAGCGACGAGTGGGGCGGTCTCGGAGAAATGCTCCGGCGCATCGACGCCGACGTGGTCTGTGTCCAGGAAGTCAACGATGGCGAGACCGCGCACCTTCGGGCACTCGCAGAGGCGCTGGGGTACGGCGAGCCGATCCAAGCCAACGAGTCGCCGGCGATCGGTGGCACGATCCGCAACGGATGTATGGCGCGGCTGCCGATCTCGCGGCTCGCGTCGTACACCGCAGCCGATCTCTCCCCCGATTCGCAGGCCAACGACGTGAGCCGTGACTTCCTGGCCGTCGATGTCGAAGTCGGCCCCACTTGCCACGTGGCGCTCGTCGCCGTCCACGCAAAGTCGGGGCAAGAGGACATCGACCGATTTCGCCGGCAGGTCGAGGTCGAGCGCCTGGTCCAAGCCGTGGGGGACCTCCGCCAGCGCCGTCCGGGCGCGCCCCTGGTCGTCATGGGCGATTTCAACGAGAACCCGGACGATCCCGCGCTCGGGCAGGATTTCGCCACGCCTCCGCCGGGACTGCCTCGCTCGTATCAGCTCGGCAGCGATATCGCGCTTCCGCTCCGCTACGAACCGTTCACATCGATCATCGACGCCGGTCTCGTGCAGCTCGACCCGACCCAGGAGGACTCCGACGAGATGGGGACCTGGAGCGTTTCGCAAACGTCCTTCGGGGTGCGGCTCGACTACATCTACACCGACGGCGCCGAGCTCGACGCCGCGCTCGTCTACACACCTTGCCGCGATGACGGCGTGGACGACCCGCCGGCCGGAGCGTGGCTGCCGCTCGTCGGCGACCCGCTCGTCTGCGCGATCGGTGGGCTCGCATCTGATCACAGCCCGGTGGTTGCGGATCTCATCCTACCTTGACGTGCTACGCTGGGCCGGCCATGCCGTACCCGACGACCCGCCTGGAGGCCCGCGCTTCGTTGCTCGCATTCGCAATCGCCACCGCTGGTGCTTCGATCCACCTCGCGGTCGATACCCTACGAGGCCATGCTGCCACGACACCGGCGACTTGCCCCGGCCAGTCCGCGCGGACTGTCGACCGGGCCGAGTACCTCGTCGCCATGCGTGAGCATTGCCGGGTCGATGGTGGAACCGGATGCGACGAAGTGTTCGCCTCGGTCGTAACAGCCGTGGCCGCCGCCGAGGAAGTGCTCGGTGATGACACCGTGGATCACGCGTTCATGCGCTACTCTCGGGTGCACCGGCGCATCGTCTGGTCGGTGTTCGACCTCGACGATGCCTCGCGGCTCGAGTTGTCGGCCAGCGATCTAAGGGTGCTAGAGTACGCCGACGAATCCATCAGCGACTGAGCGGATCCGGCAACCCCCACGGGAGTTCCCGGATCGCTGCGGGCTTATTCCTCGCGATCCTTGCGCGGCCTGGGCAGGTTGAACTTGCTGAGCTTGCTGGTCAGCGTGCGGCGGGCGATGCCGAGAAGCTTGGCCGCCCGGGTTTGATTGCCACCGCAGGCCGCGAGTGCCGTAAGAATACGGTCGCGCTCCTCGTCCTCGGGATCGACCGATGCCGATGCCGACGCACGGACGCTGACCGGCGGTGGGGGGACAGCGGGAGGCGCGTGCTCGCCCGGCCGCCCCGAGCCCCGTCCGGTGCGCGGCGCATACGCCTCGGCCCGCAGGTGCTCCGGCTGGATCACACCGCCGGTCGCCAGCAGGACGGCGCGGTTGACCGCGTTGCGAAGCTCGCGGATGTTGCCCGGCCAGCCGTATTTCACCATCCACTCCATCGCCTCGCGCGACAAGACCGGCTGCGCACCGAATCCGGCCTGCTTGCAGGCCTCGGTGATGAACGACCGGGCGAGGGCGGGGATTTCCCCGGACCGCTCACGCAAGGGCGGAATCACCAGCGAGATCCCATTGAGACGGTAGAAGAGATCCTCGCGGAAACGACCGAGCTCGATCTCCTTCTCAAGGTTCTGATTGGTCGCAGCGACGAACCGCACGTCGACGTCACGCGCCCGGACACTGCCGACGCGCATGACCTGTCGTTCCTCGATCACGCGCAACAGCTTGGCCTGCGTCGACAAGGGCATCTCGCCCAACTCGTCGAGGAAAACCGTTCCACCGTCTGCCGTCTCGATCAGGCCAGGTTTGGTCTGCTGCGCGCCCGTGAAGGCGCCCTTCTCGTAGCCGAACAGTTCGCTCTCGAACAGGGTCTCCGACAGCGAGGCGCAGTTGAGCCCGAGAAACGGCTTGCTCGCGCGGGGCGAGAAGCTGTGAATCGTGCGCGCCATCACTTCCTTGCCGACGCCGGTCTCGCCGAGCAAAAGGACGTTGATGTTCGACATCGCGATCCGGCGCGCGAGCTTGTAGATCCGATCCATCGGATCGTCGTGGCCATTGAAGGTGCGCTCGACCCCGAGCTCGGGACGGTCCAGCTCCGGGGGCACCCCTCGGGCAAACTCGGGCTGGACGATCACGACAGTGGACCCGATCTCGATCGTGTCGCCGACCGAGATCTGGACGCGCCCGTTACCGGGGATCCGCTCGCCCCGCACAAGGGTTCCGTTGGAGCTTCCGCGGTCGCTTACCTCCAAGGTCGGCCCAATGTGCAAGACCGCATGAACCCGCGACATGAGCGGGTCTTGGACCTGGATATCCGCGCTGTCCGAGCGGCCGAGGCTGACCTCACCGGACCGCGGCAGGCGGTGCGCCGTATGCTGGTTCTCCCCGATCACGAGGAGCCGGTATCCGCGGGTAATGCCGCCCTGGATATCCTCCGGCCGCAGCGTGGTGCGGTCGAGCTGTCCGTCATCGCCCGATTGGTTGCTTCCGGACTTGCTCACCTGACCCCGCCTTGCGGCGTCGGGAACGATACCACGGGCGTCTGGATACGGGTCGACCGGGCGCACCGGCCCACATGCAACGAGTTGCCGTGCGAGCGCAATCGCGGGATTGCCCTCGTCGATGCCCTCGGTCGACGGTGAACCGGGGATGATATCTCGCTGACGCATGGCTCCTCCTTCATCCCGAACCACGACTTGATGACGGATCTCGACGCGCCGCAACCTTTTGCGACGCGCACAACACCCCGCCATCCAACTGGACCAAGCGGCGCGCGGTCCGACTCATCGTCGGACCGCGGCCGCGAGTGCAACGCTTAGAACAGGACGCCAGCGATGACCGACCAAATACCGAGGCCGATCGCGATCAGGCCGAGCACGCCCTGCTTCGGTGCGAGCTTGGTGATCATCATGTCCATCTTCGCCACCGCCTGGGGCTGCTTGACGAATGTCTTCAGCACGCCGACCCCGAGCAGGAGGCCGAGCGACGCGAGGATGACGGACACCGCCACGTGGGTAATCCACGCGATCGGATGGCTCGCGAGCATTCCGATCGACAACACCGCCATCACCAACCAGTAGACACCCGTGAGCGCTGCGCCAGCGCCCATCCAGCCCTGATACGGGGCCAGCTTCGCGATGAGCTCTTTCGCGTCGGGCTTCTTTGCGATGATGAGGTTCGACGCGCCCAGGATCCCGAGCAAAGTGAGCCACACACCAAATCCGAGTGCCATCGTTCTTCTCCTTGTCGCTGTGTTTCGATGCAGGGGGAGTCGGTTGTGACCCACCACTGGCGAGGTTGACGTTCTTCGGTCCGGCAACCGTGTCGCGCCGGCCTCGGGACCAGGGAAGAGCAAGCCTGGCGCCCGCGGAAAAAACAATGGGATTTCAGCAAATTTGAGCGACATCTGGCACGGCAATGCCCCACTTGGGCACGTCCTCGTACCACTTGGGCAACCGCCGGCCCCATGCGCGGAATTCAGGATCCCGATGCCGACGACGGCCCAGCCTGAGCCCGTCGTCAGCTCTGCGGCCGAAGCGCGAGCGCCAGCGCATCTGCGATCTGTGCGTGTTCTGCCGGCGAATTCGACCAATGTGGCGAAAACCGGAGCACCCCATCCGGGATCGCGCACCCGATCCCGGAGGCGCCAAGGCGCTCGTGCAGCCCAACGATGTTCAGCCCGTTGGGGGCGCGAAACGACAATATCCCCGAACGCGCCTCGGGATCGGCGGCGCGCAGGCTCTTGAACCCGAGCTCGACCAGCACGGGCTCGAGAAGGTCGTGCCAGCGCTGCACATGCCCGTAGATCTCCGGGATGCCGAGCTGGGCAAGGAGATCGACGGCGGCATCCAGGGCCGCGCTGGCAGCCAGCGCGAACGCGCCGTCTTCCACCATGTCCGCCCGGGCGCGGATCGGGGCGTCGGCGCGAAGCAGCCCAGGACCGCGAAGGAGGAAGCCGAACGGATCCCCATGGCTTGTCCAGCCGGCGACCAACGGGCGGAGCCGGACCGCGACATCCGCTCGGATCGCGACAAAGCCGCAGCCCGTCACGCCCCCGAGCCATTTGTGACCGCCGCAGGCGAGCGCGTCGATCCCGAGCGCGGGCATGTCGAGGGGCACGACACCGACCGCCTGGATCGCGTCGACGACCAGGAGTGCTCCCCATCGTCTGCAAAGCTGCGAGATCGCCGCGAGCGGCATGCGCAGGCCCGTCTGAAACTGCACGGCCGAGACGGCGACGGCGCGCACACCCGTTCGCAAAACGGCCTCCAGCTCCGCGAGGCCGCGGGGCACGTCGTCGTGCCACGGCGCGATGGGCAGACGCTCCAGCCGAAGGTCAAACACATCCGCAGCGCGCTGCCAGGGCGTGACGTTGGCCGGAAACTCCCTCGCAAAGATCACCACACGATCGCCTCGCCGCCACGGGATTCCAAGGGCGAGGGCGCGGATTCCCGAGGTGGTGTTGGTCACGAAGCCGATCTCCTCGGCTGTCACGCCGACGAGGGCCGCAACCTTCGCCCGCGCGGCTTCCCGGCGCGCGATCGCCGTTCCGATGGCCCCAACCCCGCGCGTGGCCAGCTCGACCACCGTGGCATGCATCGCCTCCTCAACGGGCGCAGCGATCGGCGTCATGCCAGCGTAGTTCGCGTACACCGCGTCGCTCAGCCGAGGTTGAAGGCGACGGTCGCCGAGAACAGCAACTGCGGACACGTCACCCCGGCGGCGGATTGGCCACGAGTCCGAGGCCTGCGCCCGTCATGTCGGAATAGGTGTACGGCTGAACGAGACCGAGCGTCGTTGTCGTCGCGTACGTGATCGGGTCGACCTTGAACGCCAGGTTCTGAGACTGATCTGGCACCCACACGAACCCGTCGACATCGATGCTCACGCCGACGGGCGTCCCGCACCCCGGCAGCGCGATGTTGGGATTGATGTAGTTTCGTGTTTTCGTGTCGAACTGGACCAGCGCGCACGGGGAGTTGCCTGCCCCCCACGCATGGCCGTTGCGATCGATCATCAGACCGCGCAACGTCTGGCCATTGGGTGGCGGATATACGTCGAACTGTTCCGTCTCGGGATCGAAGTGGAGAAAATCGCCATTGAGACTGGCCGACCACGGATGTCCGTCGGCATCGACGGTTGTCCCGTACGGTTGCGATTCGCCGGGCACCTCCCACTGCTTGACCTCAAGCGTGCTCGCATCGATCCGGACGAGCGGACCCGCGAGACCGGTGACCCAGAAGTTGCCCTGCCCGTCGACCGCGCCCCCGTAGGGCCCGTAGCTCTTCGTTCCTGTGACATCCCAGCCGGGCTTGTCCACCTCGTCGAGGAGGTTGCCGGTACTGCCCTCGAGCCGATAAAACGTCGCGATATTGTCGGCGCGTACCCACCAGCCGACCCATACGCGGTCGTCGGATACTTCGCATGGATTCAAGCCCACCCCGGAATCCCATGCCGTCGGGCGCGGCCCCTGCGTGTTGTCCATCTGCGGGTATGGCAGCGGTACGTGCCAGAGCATGCACTCATCGCTGCCGAAGGGGAGCACGTTGCCGGCGCCCGTGGATGTCTGAATCTGACCATCGGCGTCTCGATCGACGCAGCGCTCGACCTCCGACGCGAACTTCGTGATCCCGCCGGCTCGGTTGGTGACGGCGACGTCGCCCTGGAGGTTGACCGACGTGCGTGACGGATCGTCGATCCCGTCGGTCGGTCCGGTGTAGTAGCGCCCAAGCTCAGCGCCGGTCTTGGTGTCGATCTTCGAGACCGTTCCCTCCGGGGAATTGGCGATCCAGATAATGCTGAAGTCGTTGCCATCCATCGCCCCGCCTGACATGCAATCGCCAGGGCCGCCACTGCCGTCAGCGTTGTCGACGTCAAGCTTGGGCCCCGAACCCGCGCTGACACTGCCCACGCCGGAACCGCCGTCGAGCGTGATGGAGCTAATACCGCCGCTGTCCTCAGCCTCGGAATTCGGCGGACTGCTGCCACCACATCCGCTGATCTGCCCCAGCACGCCAAGGATGATCCAGGCGCCCGTCGATTGTCCCCCAGCCATACGGACGATCATACGCCCCGCAACACAAGGCCCGCAAACTGCCAGAGCTCAAGCGCGGCGCGCGGGCGAGAATTCGCCCGCGCAGGCACGGGCGGCGCGGCCACTCGCGCAGGCGGCTCCAACGGTATCGCGCGAAGCCGCCACATCTCACGGGCAGTGAACGCGCAATCTCGCGATCTTCCCCACCACCGCTACAGGCGCCCAGCCGCCCACATCGCCCTTCTTTCGCCGCGCCCGCCCTTCGGGCGCGCAGCGGCTACTGCACGCGGTGCTCCTCAACCTTCACGCGCACCTCCTGTCGACCATCCCCCTCGTCGACCACCTCCACTTCAATCGGACCCTTGACGCCCTGTGCGCGCAGCCGGGCCTCGACTTGTTCGCGTATGGCCTCCTGGTCGTCGCCGGCGATCTCGGCGATCTCGGCGATCCCGGCGTCCTGGGCGCTCTGGGCCGGGTCGTGATCACCCGCGGCGGGGCGGACATCGATGATGGCATTGCGCAGGACCGGGAAGTTCTCCCGCAGACCGGCGACGACCGTCTCATCGGAGATGGCCTCACGACCGCGGGCAGTCACCGCGACGATCGTTCCGTCGTCGTCGGACTGCTTGACTTCGATCGCCAGTGACTCGGCGCCGAGCACCGACTCCAGGTGTTGTGCGACGGCTTCGATGCCGCTGCGATCGAGTGCCCCAGGGGCCAGGGCGAACTCGATCCTGCGGCCCACCAGCGGTGCGTCGGTCGCCCGCGGACTGGGGCGCGCATCGTCGAGCGACTCGGTGGCACAAGCGAAGGGGGCGCTGGCAAACAGCGCAGCGACAAGGGCGCGGCGTAACATGGACTTCTCCTCGGTTCACAGCCCCATACGAACGCCCGCGCGGTCCGGTGACATCGGACGGTACTAGCCGCCTTTCGCCTCGATCTTCGCCCAGCTGTCCTTGAGCCCGATCGTTCGGTTGAACACCGGGTGCCCGGGACGGCTGTCATCGTCGGCACAGAAGTAGCCGACGCGCTCGAACTGGAACCGCGCCCCGACCGGAACGTCAGCCAAGCTCGGCTCGAGCATCGCCCCGGCGACCACTCGGATCGACCGCGGATCGAGAAACTCCTTCCAGTCGCGTCCGTCAATGCCCTCGGGATCGGGCTCGCTAAACAAACGGTCGTAGAGCCGAACCTCGGCGGCGATAGCGTGCCGCGCCGACACCCAGTGCGAGGTCCCGCGGACTTTTCGGCCGTCGGGCGAGTCACCCCCGCGAGAGGCGGGATCCCATGTGCACCGCAGCTCGACAACGTTACCGGCAGCGTCTTTGATCACCTCGTTGCAGCGCACGAAGCACGCGTAGCGCAGGCGCACTTCCTGGCCCGGCGCAAACCGGTACCACTTCTTGGGCGCGACCTCGCGGAAGTCATCGCGCTCGATGTAGATTTCGCGACTAAACGGCACTTTTCGCCCACCTGCGGCCGGATCCTCGGGGTTGTTCGGCGCCTCGAACCACTCGACCGCGTGCTCGTCGAAGTTCTCGATCACGAGCTTGAGCGGGTCCAGCACTGCCATCGCCCGCGGTGACGTGGCGTTGAGGTGCTCGCGGATCTCATGCTCGAGCAGGGTGATGTCGACGCGGCCGTCCCGCTTGGACGCCCCCGTGCGCTCGGCAACCGCCCGGATCGCCTCGGGTGTCACGCCACGTCGACGCAGCCCTCGTATGGTCGGCATTCGCGGGTCGTCCCAACCGTTGACGTAGCCACCCTTCACGAGCTCGAGCAGCTTGCGCTTGGACAAGACGATGTACGAAAAGTTCAGCTTGGCGAACTCGACCTGCTGTGGTCGATGCTCGAGCTCAAGGGCTTCGATGAACCAATCGTAGAGGAGTCGGTGATCTTCGAACTCGAGCGTGCAGATCGAGTGAGTGACTCCCTCCAGGGCGTCGCTGAGCCCGTGGGCATAGTCGTACATTGGGTAGATGCACCAGTCGTCGCCGGTGCGGTGGTGGTGCGCGCGCTTGATCCGGTACATTGGCGGATCGCGCATGTTGAGATTCGCATGAGACATGTCGATTTTCGCCCGCAGCACCCGCGCCCCATCGGGGAACTCGCCGGCGCGCATCCGCTCGAACAATTCGAGGTTCTCGTCGACCGAACGGTCGCGATTGGGGCTATCAGTCCCTTTGCGATAGAAGTTGCCTCGCCCTTCGCGGATCTGCTCGGTGGTTTGATCGTCGACGTAGGCCAGACCCTTGCCGATGAGCTGGACGGCCCAGCGGTAGAGCTGGTCGAAGTAACCGGAGGCGAAGTACTTGCGCTCCCCCCAGTCGAAGCCCAGCCAGCGAACGTCGGCCTCGATCGCGTCGACGTACTCTTGCTCCTCGCGAGCGGGGTTGGTGTCGTCGAAGCGCAGGTTGCATGTCCCGCCGAATTCCCGGGCCAATCCGAAGTTCAGGCAGATCGACTTGGCGTGCCCGATATGCAGATAGCCGTTGGGCTCCGGCGGAAAACGCGTCACAACTCGGCCGCCGTGCTTGCCAGCGGCGACGTCAGCCGCGATGAGCTCGCGCAGGAAATTCGAGGGTCCGTCATCGGTCGTCATGGAACCTAGGGGCAGCGATTGTACCCAAGCTCGGCGCGACAGGTCACACCGCGTGATCGCCGGGCTGCTCCACCAGCTCGCGCGGGCACGTGCCATCGAGGCGACCGGCGGACCTCCGGCATCCCGGGCGCGAGCGTCACGCGGACCTACGCCCCGACCGCCGCACTCCTTGCTACCGTAGCTCGGTGCCCGGCCGGTTGCTTCCACTCCTACTCATTCTCCCCGCGTGCGTGAGCCAAGCGGTCCACAACTCTGCCCTCAAAGAACTCGAGACCGCCAAGCGCGAGGGCGCCGCCTGCGAAGAGCGGCGCAAGCAACTCGAGTCCGAACTCAGCTCGGAGCTGTCCGCGACCAAGAACGAACTGGAGGCCCTACGTAAGCAACGCGCGGAGGTCGACGAACAATTCTCGGAGCTCACCGCGAAGTTGCAGAGCATGATCGATGCCGGTGATCTCGAGGTGTACATGCGACGCGGCCTCATCATGATTGGGTTGCCGTCCCAGGTACTGTTTTCGTCGGGCAAGGCCGAGCTTTCCGAGCGCGGTCAAAAAGCGCTCGCGAAGATCGCGACCGTGCTGGCGGAGATGCCCGAGCGGCGGGTTCAAGTCGCCGGCCACACCGACAACGAGCCGATCGGCGAGAAATTGAAGCTCGAGTGGCAGGACAACTGGGAGCTGTCTGCCGCGCGCGCGCTCACGGTCACACGCTTTCTCGTCGGCAAGGGCGTCAAGCCCGAGGCCCTCGCCGCAACCGGGCACGGCGAGTTCGATCCGGTCGCGGACAACCGGCACACAAGCGGACGGAAGAAGAACCGCCGCATCGAGCTGATCTTGGTTCCCGACCTGTCGAGCCTTGGCAAAGCGGCCGGCGCTGGACCAAAACGGTGACCCCGCGGCTCAGCCCTCGTGGACGGTGACCTTCTTCACCTGCACCGGCGTCTTCGGGCGATCGCGCCCGTCGGTCGCCGTGCCCTCGATCTGGCGCACAACCTCGAGGCCGGAGGTGATTTTGCCGAACACCGGGTGCTTCGACTGCCCGGGCGTGAACCAATCGAGGTAGGCGTTGTGCACCGTGTTGATGAAGAACTGGCAACTCCCGCTATTGGGCTGGCCAGTGTTGGCCATCGCGATCGTGCCCGGCTCGTTGGACAGCTTGGCGTCGGCGGGGTGTTCGTCCTTGATACGACCCTCGGGGCTGTCGCCGGTGCCCGCGCGAGTGCTGTTCGGATCGCGGCTGTGCGGGCAGCCGAACTGGATCATGAAGCCCTTGATCACGCGATGGAAGTGCAACCCATCGTAGAACCCGCTCTTGGCCAGCTTGAGGAAGTTCCCGGCGGTCAGCGGCATCTTGTCGGTGTAAAGCTCGACGTCGAAGTTGCCGAGCGAGGTCTCGAACGTTGCGGTCGGATTCGCCATGGCCGGCGTTCTATCACCGCCACAGCAATGTGAACAGGCCGACACCGGCGGCAAAGTACAGCGCTGCCGACAGCACTGGGATCCCCACCACGTCCCAGATCGGCAAACCCAGCCCCAGCGAGTAGGTGGCGCAGGCGAGCGAGGCGATGGTCAGCGACGCGCGGATCCCCCGCGACATTTGCTGGTCCGCCTGGCGCTGCTGCTCCGCGAGGGTCTCGGGCGACAGGCTCATGGCGATCTTTCCGGCCCGGATGTCGTCGATCATCGCTGGCAGGGTGCGCGGCAACGACCGGAACATCCGCGAGATCATGCTAAAGTCGGCTAGCGCGATCTGCTTGATGCGGTCCTGGCTGTAGCGCTCCGCCACCATCTTGGCGATGAACGGGCGCGCTAGATCGAGTGGGTCGATATCCGGCGCGATGGACTTGGCCAGGCCTTCGGTTGTGATGATGGCCTTGAACATCATGGTGAAGTCGGTCGGCATACGTACGTTGTGGCGCGTCGCGCCCACCACGATCTCACCGAACAACGTACCGATTTGGATCTCCGACAGGGGGACCCCCACGAGATAGCGCTCCGCGATCTCTACGACATCGGCCTCAAAGCGTTCGTAGTCAACCGGGCCGTGGCGGATGGAAAGCTCGTAGAACACCCGAGCCACCGTCTCGAGGTCTTCGTTGAGAACCGCGTAGAGAATGTCGATGATCCGATCCTTGGCCATCGGCGATAACCGACCGACCATCCCGCAATCGAGTACCCCAACCTTGCCGTCGTTTAGGACGAGCACGTTGCCCGGATGGAGATCGCCGTGGAAGAAGCCGTCGTAAAACAGCATCTTGTAGGCGCTGTTAAAGTAGATCGATACGAGCGGGCGAGTGTCCTCGCCGGTGGTCAGCAGGTCGCTGAACTTGCGGCCATCGAGGAACTCCACGCACAGGACCTCGGCGGTGGAGAGCTCGCCGTAGACCGTCGGGAACACCACTTCCTCGACTTCACAAAAGTTGCCGCGGAAGCGCTCGAGATTGCGGGCCTCGATGCGAAAATCGAGCTCAGCAGAGATGGACTTCGTGAAGCCTGTGATGATCCCGCGCAGATCCATCGCACGGGCCTCGTCGATCGCTTCCTCGAGGTAGCCGGCCAGGGCCATGAGGATCCCGAGGTCGCTCTCGATCTTCGCGCGCACCGCCGGCCGCTGGACCTTGAGGGCGACCTTCTCGCCCCCCACGAGCGTGGCACGGTGGACCTGGGCGATGCTCGCCGACGCCAGGGGCTTCTCGTCGAACTCGGAGAACCGCTCGCGAAAGCTCGCCCCCAGATTGCGCACGAGCTGGGCTTCGACCGCCGAGAACGGCAAGCCTTCGACGTTGTCCTGCAGGCTTGCGAGCTCTGAGATGATCGTCGCCGGCAGGAGGTCGGTGCGCGTCGAGAGGATCTGACCGAGCTTGACGAACGTGGGTCCGAGCTTGGTCAGGGCCGCGACCAGCCGCTTGCCGGTGTCGGGATCTGCCAGTGCCGCGCGGGTAAGATCTGCACCTTGCAGGTCGACTTGCAGTTCGCGACGCAACTTGAGCTGCGCAAAGAACCACCCGAAGCCGTGGGTAACGAATACCGTAACGATCTCGCGAAAGCGGGCCACCTCGCGCGCGCCGGTGACGAGAGCACGGGACGAGCTGACAAGCGTTCGTAGGACCGACACGGATCGGCGCGAGCATAACAAGGATGGCCGCGGCCATGCGCCCTGCGGGCGAACGTGATAGTCGGTGACGCGTGGGGCGGCACGGGCTCGGCGGGCGCGGATCTGTCGCTGCGGCTATCGGCCTGCTCGCGTTCGCCGGCACCTGTACCCGCCCCGGCGGCGCCTCCCGGACGGTCCCGGCCGAACTCGATGGGTCCAACCCGACCGTCGATCCGCAGATCTTGGATCGTTACGCCGAGATGGCGCTGGCCTGCATCGAACGCGAGTACCCCAACAAGCTCGCCCATGTGCTCGCCAGCGACGACGATGTCCGCCCGCCGCGGGCGCTGACACCCGCCTTCTACGGCTGCTTCGACTGGCACTCGGCCGTGCACGGCCATTGGCTGCTCGCGCGACTACTTCAGCGGGAAGATGAGCGTCCTTGGTCCGCCGCCGCCCGGACCGCGCTCGCGCGCAACCTGGCCCCGTCGCGGATCGCCGGAGAGTTGGCCTACCTAGCCCGTGAGGACCGCAGCGGGTTCGAACGTCCCTACGGGCTCGCGTGGTTGCTGCAGCTCGGCGCCGAGCTGCGCGCATGGGACGATCCCGACGCGCGCGCGTGGGCGAACGCGCTGGCGCCCCTCGAGGCGATTGCCGCCGCGCGACTGGGCGAATGGCTCACCCGGCTCAGCCACCCCATCCGCGTCGGCGAGCACAGCCAGACCGCGTTCGCGATGGGACTCGCCCTCGACTGGGCGCGCAGCGTGGGTGACGAGGCGTTCGCAGCGTTGCTGGTCGCCCGTGCCCGCGCCTTCTACGGGGAGGACCGCGGATGTCCGCTGGCATTCGAACCGTCGGGCCACGACTTCCTCTCGCCCTGCCTGGCTGAAGCCGATCTGATGCGCCGCGTGTTACCGCCCGTGGCGTTTGCCGCGTGGCTCGATCGTGCTCTTCCGCGGCTGGGTCGCGAGCCGCTGCCACCGACCGTCGCGATCGACCGCAGCGATGGCAAGCTCGTCCACCTCGACGGACTCGCGCTCTCGCGGGCGTGGATGCTCACGGGCGTCGCGCACGGCTTGCCAGTCAATGATCCGCGGCAGGCAGGCCTGCGAGCCGATGCCGCCAAACACGCGCGGCTTGGCCTTTCGGCAGTGTCCGCCGACCACTATGCCGGCGGACACTGGCTGGGCAGTTTCGCCGTATACCTCGTGACGGCGGCTGGGCGCGCGCCTCGGTGAACCAGCAAGACGACGTGCGGCTGACCGCCTAAAACGCCGCGAGGGCGGAGGAGCATCGGCTCCCCGCCCTCGCCACGGCTCATCCGCCGTGAACGGCGATCACATGCAAACGCCAGCGATCAGGCCCGTGTTGAGGTCGACGCTCGGCGCCATGCAAGTGCCTGCGGGCCCACAGTCGGCGTCCACTTTGCACTCGCTGCAGACACCGAGATCGAGCAGGCCCATGACCGAAGCGACGGCGCAGTACCCCGAAAGGCACGCGCTATCGCCCGAACCGTTCTGATCGCAACCGGAACCGTTGGGAACCGATTCGGGATCGACACAGTCCTTCGTACCCGACAGGTTGAGCACATCGTACGTTGGGCTGCAAACTGTTCCACCCATGCAGCCGGAGTCGTCGAGGCACTCGCTGCAGGTCGAGGCCTGCAA
Source organism: uncultured Myxococcales bacterium (assembly GCA_902826865.1). Lineage (GTDB taxonomy): Bacteria > Myxococcota_A > Polyangia > Nannocystales > Nannocystaceae > Xiheibacterium. The sequence continues at coordinate 2,784 of CADEGN010000136.1, read as the reverse complement.
CACACCCGGGACGTTGAGGATCTCAGCGCAGACGTTGCCATCGACGCACACGGCATCGGTCATGCAACCCGCGCCCTGCGTGCCGTCGTTGCACACGGCGCCCTGCGGCGGGTTGGCCAGCGGATTGGGGATGCTGCAGCCGTGCCCGGCCCCGTCGGCGCAGTCTTCGTCGGTCAGGCACTCACCACACAACCCACCGAGAATGCCGGCGACGAAACAGAAGCCGGACTCGCACCCCGAGTTGTCGGAACACATCGCGCCGTTCGGCTGCGGGTCGCCCCCGCCGCTCGACTCGCTGCCGCCACTGGTCCCCTCGGAGCCGCCTGCCGACGTCTCGCCGGCATCGGTGCTGCCCGGGTCGGTCGTTGCCGACATCGTGTTCGCAGTCGAGGCCGACATGCTGCCGGCGCCCGTGCTCGAGTCGTTGCCGGACGAGCCCTCGCTACCCGCGCCGGTATCGCCAGGTTCATCCTTCGCGCAACCCGGTGCGGCGAGGCCGATCAGGAGTGCTAGGTTCGAAATCCAATGAAGCTTGGTGGTGCGCATGGTCTCCTCGAACGGGGGCTCCCCGCCCGGGTCCATCTTCGCAAAACGAACGCGACTGCGCGCACCTTCACCGCTAGCGCGATCTCACGTCATCGACGTCATAGGTTCAGGGTCGGGGCCGCGGGCTCGTCACTGGCGTTCATCGCGGCGCCAACGCACGAACGAGATCTTTCGTCAGGTTCTTCTGGTGAGCCTCAAGGGTGCCGCCACCGATCTCAATCAGCTTGGCATCGCGCCAGAGCCGCTCGACCGGGTACTCGCGGCAGTACCCAGCGCCGCCCATGACTTGCATGGCATAGTCGGCGACAGTCTTCCCGACGGGACCAGCGAAAAGCTTGGCGGCGTCGGAGCCAACTCGGTTGCGGAATTCAGGCCCGATGTCGCGCGCCACGCTATAGACGAGCGATTTCGCCGCCTCGGTCATCGCGAATCCGTCGGCAATGTAGCGCTGGACCTGTCCGAAGGTGTGAAGGGGTTGACCGAACGCGCGCCGCTCATCGGCGTACCGCACCATGATCTCGACGCACCGCTCCGCGATGCCGCAACTGATCGCCGCCAGCGTCAGGCGCTCGATCTCGAGGTTGCGCATCATGTGCGTAAGCCCGTCACCCTCCTGGCCGAGGAGGTTGCGCGCGGGAACCCGGCAGTCATCGAACACGAGCTCGGCCATGGTCGATCCGCGCATGCCGAGCTTATCGATGTGCGCACTCGTAGCGAACCCAGGGCAGTCACGATCGACCACGAACGCGGTGATGCGCCCGTCAAGTTTCGCGTAGACGAGGAAACAAAAACCCTCGCAGGCATTGGTGATGTATGTCTTGCTTCCCTGCAGCACGTAGCTATCGCCATCGCGGATCGCCGTCGTCGCCATGCCCATCACGTCGGTGCCCGCCCCGGGCTCGGTCATCCCCATCCCGGCGATCCACTCACCGCTGAGGGTCTTGGGCAGGTAGCGCGCGCGCTGCTCGTCGGTGGCGCAGTTGTCGAAGTTGTTCACGAACAACATCGAGTGGGCGAGGTACGCCAGGGTGAAGCCGGGGTCGTACTTGGCCAGCTCGTGGTGGACGATCACCGCCGCCACAGCGTCGAGCCCGGACCCACCGCGAGCCTCGGGAACGGTAACGCCGAGCAGGCCCAGCTCTCCGAGCATGCGAAACAGCGGCACGTTGAGCGCCCCGGCGGCATCGCTGGCGGCGGCCTGGGGTTCGACTTCGCGGCGGGCGAACTCCGCAACCATCTGGCGCAGCAGCTCGTGCTCGTGAGTCGGGTGGAAGAGCGCTTTCGAGCCGCTGAGCATGGAGCCGGGTGCCCCCAAATGGTACGCAATGACGCCCGGGCTCGAGCCGGCGGCGTGCGACGGATGGGCCGACGAACTATCGGCCATCACGGAGCGCCTGGCAATGTGATCAGCCTGGAGAAACCGCAAGCCGGAACGGGCGGACGAGTGCACGATCGTGGTCCGGGAAATCTGGCGACGCCGCCGGGCGTCGAGGGAGACCATGTCCGCACGCCCACTCGCGCCTGTTCGGCCCCAGCCGTGCGCTCCGCGCCCTCGCTCCACGTCGCGCCGGGGCTCGCTGCCCCTGGTCGTGGCCATCGCGATGGCATGCCAGGGCATTGAGCCGTCGCCACCACCCACCCGCGATGCGACCACGGTTGGCCGACCCGAGCCGACGACGGACGCGCTGCACTTTCCCCCCACGCCTGACCGTCGCGACCGCGCTCCGTTGCCGCGCGCGCTGCAGGCCGCCGCTCCCGACGCCACCGTTGGGATCGTTGCGCCTGAGCTCGACGGTGCTCGGCATTTCGAATTCTCGGGGCAGACGATTCGCATACGTTTCAACGAGAAGGTCCGTGTCGATGGGACCTCCCCGGCGGCACTCGCGGTCACGCCCGCGGTGCCCGGAACCTTCGACCGTCCGGATGACTACACCCTGCGGTTCGTGGCCGAGAGGCCGTTTGATCCAACAAAGACGTATGGGCTCGCACTCGGGCGCGTGCTGGATCAGCGCGGCCACGAGGTTCAGCCCGGTTGGACGGCGACGTTCCGTGCCGACCCGGAGATTTCCATCGGCGGCAAGATCATCTCGTACGTGCCCACGCCGGGGCGGCCGCTGGTGGTCGCGATCTCCCCCGACGCCGGGGAGGTCGGTCGCCGCGCGAAACTGTCGGTACTGTTCGATCAACCGATCGCCCCCGATCAGGCGGCAAGCCTGCTCGAGATGGTCGCAGACCCCG
>CADEGN010000135.1 GCA_902826865.1 uncultured Myxococcales bacterium | reverse complement strand
GGCGAGCAGCTCGCCGTTGAGGCGGACCACGTGCCGCTCCGGCTCGGAGGCGAACATCAGCTCGACGTCCTCGAAGATCGCCTCCTTGGCCTTCGCGCGAGCCGCCCACGACTCGGGCCAGAGCAGCTTCAGCGCGCGGTGCAGCCGGAGCCCCGGCGCGTCGAGCCCGAGCTCGGCATGGCCATCGCCCACAAGCCGCGCCTCCCTTCGCCCCGCGACGACCACCGCGACCGCGTCGGCGCCCGACGCGCGCCGCAGCTCGAGGATCGCGCCGCGCTGCCCGCTCCCGTCGCCGGTGGCGAGCACCGCCAGCGTGCGCCCGACGCGGCGCTCCAGGATCCCGAGGGGCAGCAGCCCTTCGAGCCCCACGACGCTCGTGGCTGCGAGCGCCTCGTCGGCGCACACGCGCGCCACGACGGGCCCGAGGGCCGCCGCGCGATCGAGGGCGAGCACTGCGAGCTCGGTCTTCGTCAGCGGGATGGGTTCGCACTCGGAGGGGACGTTCCCGCAGACCGCGACGAACCCGCCGTCGCGCTCGTGGACCTGTCGCGGGCAGCCGTCACCGCCGCCGTTGGGACACGGGAACACCCCGGCGCGCTCGCCGGTGGGCTTCAGGTGGGGCCTGAGCAGCGCGAAGTCCTGGCCGAAGCGCTCCTGCCACTCGGCGAGGACCGCGCGGTTCCAGGGCGCCGCCTCAAGCGACCGCTGCAGCCGCAGTAAGGTCTGCATCCTGCGCCTCCCCGATGGGCGTCTTCACGAACCCGCGCAGCGCGAGCCACTGCTCGACGAGCGTCGCGTCCTCGTTGCGGGTGTAGCTCGCGACGTTGCTCGGGCGAATGGTCACGGTGCGCGCCGTCTTCTGGCCGGTGAACCTCACGAGGAAGCTCGCCTTCACGAGCCGCCCCTTGGGCACCGAGCGCTCGTGCGCGGCCCACGCGGCGAAGAGGTCCTTCGCCTTGTGCGTGGTGCTCTCGCCGTAAGCGCCGCCCCAGTAGACCTGCAGTTCCTTCAGCACGACCGAGTCGATGCCCTCGACGTCGCTGCAGACGAGCGACTCGGCGCCGCTCTCCTGGAGCGGCTCAAGCGTGAACTTCGCCGTCTCCGGGAAGTGCTTGGCGTCGTCGAAGAGCAGGACGCCGACCAGCTCGCGGTAGTGCTCGGCGAGCTTCTTGTTGCCCTCGGCGTTGATGGCCAGCTCGCCGAGCCCCTCGTCGTACTTGAGCACGTCGTACTTCTCGGGCCGGTAGTACACCGAGGTGGTCTTGGCCTTCTCGATCGCGCCCTCGCGCTTGTAGGGATCGCCGCGTCGCACGAGGAACCAGACGCCGTCGGTGCGCGGGAAGACGAACAGCTTGCAGGTGCGGCCGCGCTTCATGAGGTCGAGCCGCACGCCCATCGTGTCCTCGAACTCGCGCACCCGCTTCGCGCCGGGCGCGTGGTACCGCGTGTCGGCGCCATCCTTCGCCTGGAAGTAGACGAAGGTCCGCTTGCGATCGAGCAGCACCTGCTCGGCGTGCTTCTGTTCGAGGAGCGCGGGCGCTCGCAGCCGCACCTGCACCGCGACGTCGGCGGGCGTTGGCTCGTCGTCGAGATCGAGCTCCACCTTCGCGGCCTCGGCCGCCTCGAGCAGCGCGTCCATGCCGGGCTGGGTGGCCATCTCGTCGACGTAGTAGAGGTCGTCGATGAGCGTGCTGGGGGGCTGCTCGGGCGCCATGAGCACGCCGGCGATCGCCTCGTAGTCAGGGCCGGCGCCGTTGAACGCGCCGAAGTTCACCCCGCGCTCGGCGAAGTAGTCGGCGTGCCTGCCGAGGAGCGCCATCAGGAACTGAGGCCGGACGGCGCGAAGCGTCTCGGCATTGGCGAAGTGTCGGAGCTTGAACGAGGCCATGGCTCAGCCCTCCTCGCGAGCGAGGAGGACGCCGCGAAGCGACGTCGGGTTGGGGGCGGTGGCGGTGAGCTGCATGGGCGACGTCTCCTGTGAACTGTGAACTAAACCGTGGACACTCCGAGCACGGCAAAGCCGTGCGGCTACAGCAGGCTCCTCTGCGGGTTCGACGCGTCGAGGACGAGGTTCAGGTCCAGGAGGCGGTAACGCATCGCCTCGTTCGACACGTTCGTGAAGTTGCCCTTCGACATCACCTCGGTGGCGAGGTCGCGGAGCTTCTCGTCGAGCACGCGAGCCTTCCGCTTCGCCTCGACGTCTTCCCAGGTCGGCAGCGTGTCTCCGCAGAGCGCCCGCACGGTGGCGCGCACGTCGGCGGCAGGCATGAGGAGCGCGGCGGCGAACCTGTCCGCCTGCCACTCGGCGGGCGCCTTCTTCTGGCTGGAGCGGCAGAAGATGGTGGGTTGCTTGGGCACGTCGTCCTTGCCGAACAGCGTGGCGGTGACCTGCTCCATCTCGATGAGCGGGCGATGCAGGTACCAGTGCCCACCCTCGTGGGCGAGCGTGAACGCGAGACGCCCCTCCTTGCCCTCGATCATCAGGGACTCGTCGATGAAGACGCGCTGGTCCTTGATGAACGTCGCGCCGAGCACGTCGGGCACGCCGATGAAGTCGGGCAGGTCGATGTAGACGAGGTCGAGCTCGAAGTAGCCCTCGAGGATGTTCTCGACGTCGATGGGCGCGCGCACGGGCTTGCCCTTGTCCTTGGCGTACTTGTGCAGCAGCTCGTTTGCCGCGCGCTCGACCTGCTTCTCGTGCAGGAAGGGGACCTTCAGCTCTGGAATCATTTGCCCCCCTTCTTCTTGGTCTCGAGCCACTCCAGGAACTCCGCGCCCGTCACGTTCTGCTCGCGGGCGCGCCGCAACATCACGGGCATGTCCGGGTCCGCCTTGATCAGCTTCTCGACGTCCTCTGGCACGCGGCCGGCGAGCTGCATCAGCTCGTCGAGGTTGTCCTCCAGCACCTCGGCCAGTGCGCGGAGCGTCTTCTCCGTTGGCGGGCTCGGGTCGAGGCAGTTCTCGACGCGCGACAGGTACGTCGGCGACACGCCGACCTTGTTCGCCGTCTCGCGAAGGCTCAGGTCGCGGGCGATGCGCACGCGCTTCAGTCGATGTCCGAGTTTCTCTCGCTTGGCCATGTCGCTCGCTCGTCCCGGGCGGCATGCCCGGGAGGTGTTGTGCAGTAGATACTGCACACTGCACACCGGGCGCAAGAGGGATCATCAGGCAGCGGATGATCTCCCTGTCCCACCGCGCCCATCGAGGCCGCGTTTCCCGTCCCATGAACGCGATCCCGACGCCGCCCGCGAGCGCGGCCGCACCTGCCACCGAGAGCGCCGAGGAGCGCCGCGCCGACCGTGAGCGTCGCCTCGACGAGGCCGCCTCGATCCTCGCCGTGACGCTGCTCGACATGTGGCGGCGCGAGCGCCGCGCACGACGCGAAGCCGCGAGCGGAGGTGCGTCGTGAGGTCGTCGCTCTCCCAGGCGCTCGCCTTGTCTTCCACGGGGGAAGAAGCCGTCATGCCCCAGGCGCGTGGGCATGGCGCTCCCGCGAACCACGGAGACACGATGACGAAGACGACAGCGAGATCCCGCGCCGAGATGCGGAGGCTGGACGACATGCCGAGCCAGCTTGCCGCGCTCGAGACGATGAACGTCCCGGCGCTCGCCGAGAAGTACCGCGAGCTCTACGGCGAGCCCACCCGCTCGCGGAACCGGGCGTACCTCAAGAAGCGCCTGGCCTGGCGCATCGAGGCGAACTTCCAGGGCGACCTCTCGCAAGGCGCCATCGCGCGCATCCAGCAGCTCGGCGACCAGCTTCCTGAGCGCTGGCAGATGCGCCTCGGGCAGCCCGCGAGTGAACCTGCCGCAGCGGGCGACGCCGCGACGAAGCTCGACGCGGCGCTGAGCACCGCGACGACGGAGCCTCGCGATCCGCGCGTGCCCCCGGTGGGCACCGTCGTGCGGCGCGTCTTTGATGGCAAGACCCACGAGGTGACGGTCTGCGTCGAGGGCTTCGAGTACGAGGGGCGCAAGTACAAGACGCTCTCGGCCATCGCGAACCAGATCGCTGGCTCGCGCTGGAACGGCTTCCTCTTCTTCGGGCTCAAGAAGCGCGGCGACGCGGCGAGCGAGGAGAGCGCGGCATGAGCAGCGACTTCTTCCGCACCCGCATGGGCCAGACGTTCTACGAAGCGACGATGCCATCGCTCGTGCGCGAGCTGGCGCGGCTGAACCAGAATCTCGAGCGGCTCGTCGCCATCGCCGAGAAGCGAGAGGCGAAGCCCGCCGAGCCCGCGCCCGTCGCGACCGCGCCGGAGGAGCGATGAGCCGGCGCCCCACCAGGAGCAGCGTCGAGCCCGAGACGAGGCGCGTCGCCATCTACACGCGCAAGTCGACGACGATGGGTCTCGAGCAGGAGTTCAACTCCCTCGACTCCCAGCGCGAGTCCTGCCTCGCGTACATCCAGCGCCAGCCGGGCTGGAAGCTCGTCGACGAGCGCTACGACGACGGCGGGTTCACGGGCGCGAACATCGACCGCCCCGCGTTCACGCGTCTGATGGCCGACGTCGAGGCAGGCAAAGTCGACGTCATCGTCGTCTACAAGGTCGACCGCCTCTCGCGATCGCTCCTCGACTTCGTGAAGGTGATGGAGCGCCTCGGGGCGGCGGGCGCCTCATTCGTCTCGGTAACCCAGAACTTCTCGACGGCCGACGCGATGGGTCGGCTGACGATGAACATGTTGATGTCCTTCGCCGAGTTCGAACGGGAGATGATCAGCGAGCGCACCCGCGACAAGATCGCCGGCGCCCGTCGCAAGGGGAAGTGGACGGGCGGGCCGGTGCCCTACGGCTACTCGGTGAAGGACAAGAAGCTCCTCGTCAACGAGCTCGAGGCGCGCGTCGTCCGCGAGGCCTTCGACCTGTTCCTGATGCACCGCCAGCAGGCGAAGGTGGCGCACCTGCTGAACGAGCGCATGCTCCTGCCGCGCGGCTCCAAGGTCACCAAGAAGCTCGCGTGGTCGAAGGAGGGCATCGGCCGCATCCTCAAGAGCCCGATCTACGCGGGCTTCATGATGTACGGCGACGAGCTGCACCCGGGCGAGCACCCGCCGCTGATCGAGGAGTCCACCTACCGCGCCGCCCAGGCCATCCTCGCGGGCACGAGCCGCGTGGTGCGGTGGACCGGCACGAACCCCGACTACGTCCTGCGCAGCCTCGTGCGCTGCGCGCTCTGCGGCGAGATGATGTGCCCGGGCTCAACGACGAAGCCCTCCACCGGGAAGACGCACAGGTACTACCGCTGTTCGCGGCGCGAGAAGTACGGCAAGGACCACTGCGCCGGAAGGCCGCTGCCCGCCGCCGCGCTCGAGGAGTTCGTCGTCGCCCGCATCTCGAACGCGACCGCCGACGGCTCGCTGGCCGAGCGCGTCGCGGCGCACCTCGAGACGCTCACTGCCGGCAAGGGCGAGGACTTCGGCAAGCTGCGCGCGGAGCTGGCGACGAAGATCGCCGAGTCTTCGGCGACCGCCTCGCGGCTCACCGAGGAGGTGGTGCGCCTCGATGGGCGCGCGCGTGAGCTCGTCGAGCAGAAGCTCGGCGTCGAGGCTGACCGTCTCGCCGCGAGCGAGCAGCAGCTCCGCGACCTCGAGCGCGACGCCGCCGAGCTGGAGATCGCCAGGACGGACCACGCCTGGTTCGTCGCCGCGCTCCGCGACTTCGCCAAGGTCTGGGTGAACATGTCGCCCGACAACCAGGGGCGCTTCCTGCGCGCGCTCATCGACAAGGTGGTGGTCGACGAGGACAAGGGCACGTGCCGCGTCGAGCTGATCGACTTCGGCGCCGCCGCGGGCACGAAGGAGGCAGCATGAGCGACCGGCAGACCAGCGACGAGGGCGCCAGGAAGAACACGCCGAGCGACTACCGGGTGATCGAGGAGCCGATCTTCTGGCGCCGGAGCCGCAGCGTGGAGCTCACGCCGACGCCGCCGCCCGACAAGCCCGAGCCCGTTAGACGCCCCGCCAAGGTCGCGCGGCAGCTCGCCCTCGCGCACCACCTGGAGGCCGCCATCGAGCGCGGGCTCGTGGCCGACCAGGCGGCCCTGGCGCGCAAGCTGGGGCTCACGCGCGCCCGGGTCACGCAGCTCTTCGACCTGCTCATGCTGGCCGCCGACCTCCAGGAGCAGGTGCTGGCCCTCGAAGCGGTCGACGGCGCAGAGCCGATGGCCGAGCGGACGCTCCGGGCGGTGGCCCACGCCGGGACGTGGGCCGAGCAGCGGTCGGCTTGGACGACGATCGTCTCGAGCGCCCGCCCCGTCGTCCACAGGCCTTGAATCCCCCCGAAACGCGGCGCTGCCTGAGGTGGACGAGACATGAGCTGAGTGTTGACATGCTAGTCCACATGTGACACAAACGTCGTAGTTACCAGGCATTGGAAGTGGACGACGATGAGCGACTTCGACAAAGATACCGTCCACCTCGTTCGCCTCGCCCTCGAAGGCAAGGTGGACGACGTGGCCGCCCTCTCGCGGCGGATGCTGCGCGCGGTCGCCGCGCGCAGGCCGGATCTCGCGCCCGTTGCGAAAGCCGTGATGGAGGCCGCCGGTGCTGGCCCCACCCGAGGCGTTCAGCAGGCGCTACCTGTAGACCTCGACAGCCGCCTCGAGCTGCTTCGACGCGAGCAGGTGCCCCAGCTCGCCACGGAGCCGACCTGGCCCGAGCCGGTAGTCGAGCAGTTGTCGGCCGTGGTTCACGAGCGTGAACAGGAGGAGAAGCTCGTCGACGCAGGCATCGCGCCGACGCGCTCACTCCTCTTCGTGGGTCCGCCCGGCGTGGGAAAGACGCTGGCCGCCCGATGGCTCGCGGCGCACACGAAGCGCCCACTGCTGACGCTCGATCTCGCGGCCGTGATGAGTAGCTTCCTCGGTCGCACGGGCAACAATATCCGCGTGGTACTCGACTTCGCGCGGCGCGCGCCATCGGTGCTCCTGCTCGACGAGTTCGACGCGATTGCGAAGCGACGAGATGACGCCACCGAAGTGGGCGAGCTGAAGAGGCTCGTGACGGTGCTCCTTCAGGCAGTCGACGACTGGCCGACGGACGGCATCCTCGTCGCCGCGACGAACCACCCGGAGCTCCTTGACCCGGCCGTGTGGCGCCGCTTCGACCGGGTCGTCGAGTTCCCGCACCCGAAGGCAAACGAGATCTCCGCCGTCATCCGCGAACTTGTTGGGCCCGACGACTCGCTCAAGGACAGTATCGGGCTCCTCTCGGCGCTGCTCGAAGGTCGCTCGTTCGCCGATGTCGTTCGCATCGTCACTGCCGCGCGCAGGTCGGCCGTGGTGAGTGGAACGTCGACGACAGCCGCTATCGAGCGCGTTGTCGCGAGTCTCTCGGAGAAGGCCGACCTCGAGACCAAGCTGCGCGTGGCCGCGTGGCTCAGCTCCACGGGCAAGTCCCAGCGCGAGGTCGCGAACCTCACCGGGCTCTCGCGGGACACACTGCGCAAGCACCTCGGAGGCGCGTCGGCTTCTACCTCGAAGTCCACGAAGCGCCCGAAGGCTGGAACTCGTGGAGAGGAGAGGAACTGATGGCACGCGAACACAACTTCCTGCTGGGCCAAGGCGAGCGACTCGTCTCGAAAGTTCAGGTGCCCAAGGCGAGCGGACCAAAGAACCTTCCCTACGACCTCGCCACGGCCAAGACGAGGATTGCCCAGCGTCTTGCGAACGTGACCGCGCAGATCACCCAGCTACCGGACGACGCCTGTCCGCGCGGCGAAGCCGTCGCCGTCGTCACCCTCCACCCGCGTTTCCTCTCGAAGAGCGACTACCCGAGCGATCTGTTTACGGCGGTTGGTCTCCGCGCGGTTGGCAGCCGCTCGCGGACCATCACGCCCGAGAAGTGGGGCGTCGAACGGCACGGCGAGGATGCCGTCACCGAAGAGATCTTCGTCGCGGGCGCGAAGACGGCATTCGACCGTTGGGCCACGTCGGTAAAGCGCTGGACCGACAGCACCAAGGGCGCGGAGTCGCTGAGCCACATCGAGGACCTCAACGCCTTCGACGCGAAGTCAAAACTGCGTGGCATCCCCGATGGGAAAGGCGTTCTCCTCGAGGTCGTTCTTCACAACTCGGGCGTCGACTCGATCATCCTCGACTTCATCAAGTACGCGAAGGCCCACAACGCCGAGCCGCTGATCGCGCGCCGTCGGGATGTGCAGGGGCTGACGTTCCTCCCGGTGCGCGTCGACCCGAAGCACGCGGAGGACATCGCGCGCTTCTCGTTCGTGCGTGTTGCGCGCGGGATGCCGTCGCTGCGTCCTTTTCGACCCTCGATCTTGCGCGGTGCTCAGGGGTTTGACGTACGGCTGCCGAAGGACGCGCCAGTCGATGGCGCCTCGCGAGCTGTCATCTTCGACGGCGGTATCCCTACGGCGGCCCAGAAGGCGCTCTCGCCGTGGGCCACGCTGGTGGAGCCCGCGGGGCTCGGTGCGTCGGTGGCGGCGTTCGAGGAGCACGGTCTGGGCGTCACCACTGCGTTCCTCTTCGGGCCGCTGGCCTCGGGGCAGGCTACCGCCCCGCCGCTGTGCGCGGTCGATCACGTGCGCGTGCTCGACAACAAGACCGGCACAGCCACCGACCCTGACTACTTCGACGTCCTCGACCGCATCGTCGGGCACCTCGACAAGAACCCGGGGCTCTACTCCTACGTGAACATCAGCCTCGGGCCGTCGCTCGCCGTCGACGACGACGAGGTCACGCTGTGGACCGCCGCGCTCGACAAGCGCTTCGCCCACGGGAAATGCGTCGCGACCGTCGCAGCCGGCAACGATGGTGCGCTGGATGAAGCCACCGGCCTCAACCGCGTCCAGCCGCCTGCTGACGGTGTGAACGTGCTGTCCGTCGGTGCAGCGGACCGGCGCGGGAACGACTGGGGGCGCGCGGGATACTCCTGCGTCGGTCCGGGGCGCAGCCCTGGCATCGTGAAGCCTGACGGCTTGGCCTTCGGAGGGTCCGACGACGAACCGTTCGGTATCCTCACGCCGCAGCTTCGCGGCGGACACACGCATGGCACCAGCTTCGCCGCGCCGTTCGCGCTCCGCTCTGCGGCGTCGATCGGTGCGCAGTTGGGAACGCGGCTCGGCCCCCTCGCGATCCGTGCGCTCCTGATCCACCGAGCCCACACCGGCGAGCATCACGAGCTGAAGCACGTCGGGTGGGGCCGGTTCGAAGCGGACCCGCTCCAGCTTGTGACCTGTGATGATGACGAGACCTTGGTCGTGTTCCAGGGCGAGCTGCCGGTCGGCGAGCACCTTCGCGCGCCGGTCCCGATCAGCAACGTCACGCTGGAGGGCGACGTCCACCTTGCTGCGAGCCTCGTGATAGCTCCCGAGGTCGATCCCGAGCATCCGGGCACGTACACTCGCTCCGGGCTCGAGGTCGCGTTCCGCCCCCACAGCGCCAAGTTCACGAAGCCGAAGGAAGGCGCCAAGCCGGCGAAGCACGCCAAGACGCGGTCGTTCTTCTCGCCTGCAAACCTCTACGGACAGTCCGAGACCGTGCTGCGCGACGACGGCCATAAGTGGGAGCCGTGCCTGCACCACGAAGAGCGGCTCCGGGCTTCGTCGCTGGCCGATCCGTGCTTCGACATCTACTATCACCACCGCGAGAGCGGCATGAAGGTCGCGGACCCGCAGCCGATCCCGTACGCGTTCGTCGTGAGCCTCAAGGCGCCGAAGGTGAAGGACCTCTACAATCGCGTGGTCCGCGCCTACGCGCAGCAGCTCGTCCCGCTCCGACCGCAGACCCGCATCCAGGTCCGCACGTAGCGAGCGCTGCGCCCCCTTCGAACGGGTGCGCGGTTCAGCTTCCGCAGGGCTTCTGCAGGCTTGGAAGCACCGAGCGTTGCGGTCTGCCCGGCCCCTGGTGTACGCTGGCGCCGGTTGGCAACCTCTGCCAACCGCTAGCCCAGGTGGAGCCTGGTCCAACATGACGGACGAGATTCTCACGCTGCCCGAGGTCGCCCAGTTGCTCAAAGTCGCGGAGAAGACCGTCTACACGATGGCCCAGAAGGGCGAGCTCCCGGCGTTCAAGGTGCGCGGCCAGTGGCGCTTCAAGCGCGTCGATCTCGACCAGTGGATCGAGCAGCAGAAGGCTGCCTCCGCGCGCGACGACGAGGGAGGCGAGCCATGAAGCTCGACGATCTCAAGCCGGGCATCATCGTGCGCGGGCCGATGCTCCCGGAGCCCGTCGAGGTGCTGGTGGTCACGCCGCTCGGCGACGCCGTAAAGGTCGTGGGCTCGGGTCAGAAGACCGGCCAGACCCACAACCGAGTACTCCACGCCCAGCAGCTCGCGCTGCTCGAAGCCTCGCCCCAGAGCGAACCATTCGACGGCGAGCCGCTCCACTTCAAGCTTGGCGTCGAGGCCGCGCGCCTCGGGCTCGCGTACGAGTACGACCCCTACTTCTCCCTCTCGATCGCACGCGTCGACCCGCTGCCCCACCAGCTCGAAGCCGTCTACGACTACTTCCTGAAGCTGCCCCGCATCCGTTTCCTGCTCGCCGACGACCCCGGCGCGGGCAAGACGATCATGGCGGGCCTGCTCCTCAAGGAGCTGAAGATCCGTGGCCTCGCGAAGCGCACGCTCATCGTCGCTCCCGCGAACCTCACCTTCCAGTGGCAGCGCGAGCTGAAAGACAAGTTCCGCGAGCAGTTCGACGTGATGCGCGGCGAGGTGCTGCGCACGCAGTACGGCCAGAACCCCTGGCAGGAGCACAACCAGGTCGTCACCTCCGTCTCCTGGATCTCGCGCGTCGAGGACGCGAAGGAGAGCCTGCTGCGCTCGCAGTGGGACCTCGTCATCGTCGACGAAGCCCACAAGATGAGCGCGTACAGCGCCGACAAGAAGACGCTCGCCTTCCAGATCGGCGAGGCGCTCTCGCAACGCACCGACCACTTCCTCCTGATGACGGCAACGCCCCACAAAGGCGACCCGGAGAATTTCCGCCTCTTCCTCAGCCTGCTCGACCCCGACGTCTACGGCGACGTGAAGAGCCTCGAGGAGGCGATGCGCCGGCACGAGGCGCCGTTCTACCTACGGCGCCTGAAGGAGGCGCTCGTCGCGTTCCCCGATCCCGAGACCGGAGAAGTAAAGAAGCTCTTCACCAACCGCGACGTGCGCACGACCAAGTTCGAGCTCGACGGCGAGGAGTTCGACTTCTACGACGCCCTCACACGCTACGTCGAAGACCAGTCGATCAAGGCCGCAGCCGCCGAGAACGTGCAGGCCAACATCCTCGGCTTCCAGATGGCGATGCTGCAGCGTCGCTTCGCGTCGAGCATGTATGCCGTGCGCCGCAGCCTCGAGCGCATGCGCGACAAGCGCCGCAAGATCCTCGACGACCCGGAGAGCTACCGGCAGCAGCAAATCGACCGCAAGCTGCCCGAGGACTTCGACGACCTGCCCGAAGACGAGCAGGCGAAGATCATGCAGAGCGCGGAGGAGACGGTCCTCATCGTCGATCCCATCGCGCTCCGCGAGGAGATTCAGCGCCTCGACAAGCTCGTCGAGCTGGCGCGCGCGCTCGAGAAGCGCGAGGTCGAGTCGAAGCTGGTGAAGCTCAAGCAGGTGCTGAGCGAGCAGCAGATCTTCAGCGATCCGAGGATGAAGCTCCTCGTGTTCACCGAGCACAAGGACACGCTCGACTACCTCGCCGGCGACGGAAAGGACGGGCGCCCACTCGGCAAGCTGCGCGAGTGGGGCCTTACCTGCACGCAGATCCACGGCGGAATGCCCATCGGCGACCGCGACACGCCGAACACGCGCATCTACGCTGAGCGCGAGTTTCGCGAGGACGCCCAGGTGCTCGTCGCCACCGAAGCGGCGGGCGAAGGCATCAACCTTCAGTTTTGCTGGTTGATGATCAACTACGACATCCCGTGGAACCCCGTGCGCCTCGAACAGCGCATGGGCCGCATCCACCGCTACGGCCAGCAGAAGGACTGCCTCATCTTCAACTTCGCGGCCGTCAACACGCGCGAAGGGCGCGTCCTCGAGAAGCTCCTGATGCGGCTCGCCGAGATTAAGGACGAGCTCGGCACCGACAAGGTGTTCGACGTCGTCGGCGAGATGCTGCCGTCGAACGCGCTCGAGAAGATGTTCCGCGAGATGTACGCGAAGCGCCTCGACGTCACCGACATCTCGGACCGCATCGTGAAGGACATCGACCCGGAGCGCTTCAAGCGCATCACGGGCTCGACGCTCGAGGGCCTCGCGAAGAAGGAGCTGAACCTCTCGGCACTCGTGGGCAAGTCGGTGGAAGCCAAGGAACGCCGTCTCGTGCCTGAGGTGATCGAGGACTTCTTCAAGACGGCGGGCCCCATCGCGGGCGTCCACCCTTCGCCCGTGCGCGGCAAGGACCACGTCTACAAGGTCGGCAAGGTGCCGAAGACGCTCACGACGATCGGTGAGCGGCTCGAACCCCGCTTCGGCAAGCTCGGACGCGAATACCAACGCGTCGTGTTCGACAAGCGACTGCTCGGCGACGACGCGACCCTCGAGTGGGTCACGCCCGGCCACCCGCTCTTCGAGGTGGTGCGCAGCGACGTGACCGATCGCGTGGACGACGATCTGCGCCGTGGCGCGGTGCTCTGGGACCTGCACGCCAGGACGCCGTACCGGCTCGACGTCTACGCCGCGTCGATCAAGGACGGTCGCGGGAACACGCTGCACAAGAAGCTATTCGTCGTGCGCGCCGACGTCGACGGAACCCTCTCGCTGCGCCAGCCGACGCTCTTCCTCGACCTCATCCCCTCGACGAAGGGCACCAAGGCGCCCGACGTACCGGGGCTGCCCGAGCGCAATCTCGTCGAAGTCCACCTCGTTGAGAACGCGCTCAACCCATTCCTTGCCGAGGTGCAGGGCGCGCGCACGAAAGAGAACTCCGTCGTGCGCGAGCACATCGAGATCTCGCTCAATACGCTCATCGACAAGCAGCAAATCAAGCTCGGCGAGCAGCTCGAACGGCGTGTCGAGGGCCAGGTCATTCCGGCCATCGAAGGCAACATCAAGCAGGCCGAAGACCACCTCGACGAACTGAACGCGCGCCTCGAGCGCCGTCGCCACGAGCTCGAGATGGAGCGGCACTGCATGATCGGCGATGTGCAGCACCTCGGTCGCGCGTGGGTGCTCCCGCATCCCGATCGCGAGGCGCCGAACATCGCGCCGATGGTGAGCGATCCAGAGATTGAGAAGATCGCCGTGCAAGTCGCTATCGCGCACGAGCACGCGCTCGGCTGGGTGGTCGAGAGCGTCGAGAACGAGAACCGGGGATACGACTTGCTCTCGAAGCGGCCGCACCCGACCGAGCCCGGCGTGTTCGTGCAGGCGCGCTTCATCGAGGTGAAGGGTCGCTCGGGCACGGGCGAGGTGGCGCTCACCGCGAACGAGTACCGGACCGCGCAGCGGCTCGGCGACGACTACCACCTCTACGTGGTCTTCGACTGCGCGACGACGCCGAAGCTCAACGCGATTCAGAACCCGGCGAAGCTCGGATGGGAGCCCGTCGTCAAGGTCGAGCATTACCACGTGCCGGCGAAGGCGATCCTGGAGGCCGCACGTGAGTGAAGTGCAGAAGTATCCGAAGCGACTGATCGAGGTCGACCTTCCGATCCGCAAGATCTCGGAGCACGCGCGCCGCGAGAAGTCGATCCGACAGGGGCACATCTCGACGTTGCACCTCTGGTGGGCACGTCGACCTCTCGCCGCTTGTCGGGCCGCTGCTCTGGCTGCCCTGTTGCCAGACCCGGCGGATTCGAACGTGCCCGGCACCCTCCTCGCGGAGATCACGAGCACGCTCAACGCGTTTCGTCAGCTCGTCGGCGGCAAGGCCATCCCCAGCGGAGATGGCTTGGCAACGCGTCATGCGCTTCTGGATTTCATCGCGTCGTTTTCCAACTGGGACGTGACGAACGATGATCGCTTCCTCGACGTCGCTCGGAAGCTCGTGCGTGCGTCTGCGGGCCCGAGTGGGGAGCGTCCGCTGGTGCTCGATCCGTTCGCGGGTGGCGGGGCGATCCCCGTCGAGTCGCTTCGCATCGGAGCAGATGTCTTTGCTTCCGACCTCAATCCGATCCCGATCCTGCTCAACACGGTGGCTCTTGAGTTCGCGCCGCGCTACGGAACGCGACTCGCCGATGAGGTTCGACGTTGCGCGGCAGACATCCTCCGCGTAGCAAAGGACCAACTCGCGGGCGCATACAGCTCCTCGGCCGGAGAACAATCGATCGCATGTCTCTGGGCACGCACGATTCGATGCGAGGGACCAGGATGCGGGGCCGAGGTCCCTATGCTCCGGTCGCGGTGGCTCGCGAAACGTGGCAGTGACTCCGTCGCGCTGTCGATCGGCGCGAACAAAAAGAAGCACGAGGTGGAGATCGACGTCGTCACGGGCAGTGCGACGCGAGGAATCGACTCAAGCGGCACGGTCGCCCGAGGCACGGTTCTGTGTCCTGTCTGCGGTTTCACGACGAAGGTTGACCGGGTACGGCTGCAGCTCAAGCCGCGCTCCGGCGGTGCTCGTGATGCTCGGCTTTTGGCCGTCGTTTATACAAGACCGGGGCAACAAGGACGCTTTTACCGATCACCGACGGCCGATGACCTCGCAGCCGTCGAGCTGGCCAACAAGCGCTACGAGCACTTGGAGCCGTTCGGCTCTCTCAGTGCGGTTCCTGATGAGCGCATCTCGACCAACGAACTACGCCGCATCAGCGTACCCCTTTACGGGATGGAGACCTGGGGCGACGTGTTTTCGCCTCGGCAGGCACTTTCCCTCGCCACCTTCGTGAAGCTCGTGCGCGAAGTGAAGATCACGGGCGACGAGGGGTTCGTGCGTGCCGTCCGAACCTGCCTCGCTTTTGCGGTCGATCGTGTAGCCGACGCCAACTCCTCGCTTGCCACATGGTCAAGCACGGGTGAGTTCGTCAGGTTCACCTTCGCCCGACAGGCCGTCCCGATGGTCTGGGACTTCGTCGAATGCAATCCGCTTGCGGATGCCTCGGGCAGTTGGCTGGGAGCGACGGAGTGGGTTGCGGACGTCATCGGCAACGTCTTTCGTTCTGCACCTCCGGGCACGGTTCATGTCGGCCATGCGTCTGCCGCCGCCCATCCTCTACCGGACGACGCAGTCGACGCCGTCATCACTGACCCTCCGTACTACGACGCGGTTCCCTACGCCCACCTCTCGGACTTCTTCTACGTTTGGCTGCGCAGGTCCGTGGGGGCTCTGTATCCCGATCTCTTCGGCAGCGAGAGCGTCGACAAGGCAAGGGAGATTGTCGTCGACCGAAAGCACAAGCTGAGCACATCGAAGAAGGACATCGCGTTCTACGAACGCGAGCTGTGCAAGGCCTTCGGCGAAGCTCGTCGCGTCGTCAAACCCGACGGCATCGCGGTGGTGGTCTTCGCGAGCAAGACGACCGCTAGTTGGGAAGCGGTCCTCGGTGCACTCCTCGACTCGGGCTGGGTGATCACGGCATCGTGGCCGATCGCCAGTGAGCGTGCTGCGCGCATGGCGGCGCAGGGACAAGCCCGGCTTGAGTCCTCGATTCACATCACCTGCAGGCCGCGGGAAGCCCTCGACGGTTCACTCCGTGAAGAGCGCGGTGATTGGCGAGTTGTGCTCGACGAACTTCCCAGACGGATCCAAGCATGGATGCCGCGTCTCGCAGCCGAAGGCATCGTCGGCGCAGACGCGATCTTCGCGTGCCTCGGCCCGGCGCTGGAGGTGTTCTCACGCTACGCCTCGGTGGAGAAGGCCTCCGGCGAGCGTGTGACGTTGCGGGAGTACCTGGAGCACGTCTGGTCAGCGGTTTCGCGCGAAGCGCTGTCGATGGTCTTCGACGGGGCGGACACGGACGGCCTCGAACCGGATGCCCGGTTGTCCGCGATGTGGCTTTGGACTGTGGCAGGCCCGGGTGAAAGCGGGACGAGCGACGGGGACGCCGACGGAGATGGCGACGCTTCGGATGAAGACGATGAAGATGTGCGGGACGCTGCGGCAAGCGGGCCCAGCGGTTTCGCACTTGAGTTCGACGCGGCCCGAAAAATTGCCCAGGGACTCGGAGTGCGACTCGAGGAGCACACGCACCTCGTCGAGGTGAAGGGAGACAAGGCTCGGCTACTCGGAGTTGTCGAGAGGACGAAGCACCTCTTCGGGAAGACCGATGGCGCTCCGACTACCGCGAAGAAGGCCGCCAAGAAAAAGCAGATGACGCTCTTCGGTGATCTCGAAGAGGTCGCCGAGAAGCAGGGCTGGGGCGAGGTCGGCGCGCCCAAGGCGGCCACCACGACGCTCGATCGCGTTCACCAAGCGATGCTGCTGTTCGGCTCGGGACGCGGCGAGGCCCTTAAGCGCTTTCTGGTCGAGGAGGGCGTCGGCAAGCAGGCGCAGTTCTGGAAGCTCGCGCAGTCGCTCTCGGCGCTCTACCCCGGTGGTACGGACGAGAAGCGCTGGGTGGACGGCGTCCTCGCGCGCAAGAAGGGGCTCGGCTTCTGACGATGGCGACCAAGCGCTTCGATCCCAGAAAGCTCATGGAGCTGGCCGTCGACGTGATGGTCCGATCGACGCAGGAGCCGCGCGGCGACGGCAAGGCGAGCCCGCTTGTCGGCGCCGTGCTCTGGAACGACGGCGTGACCGACACCGCGAGCCGCAGCGAGCTTCGCGACGGCGACCACGCGGAGTTCACGCTCCTCGAGCGGAAGCACCGGAGCGACAAGCTCGACAACGCCGTCCTCTTCAGCACCCTCGAACCCTGCGCCCCCGGCGCGCGCAAGCACCCGAAGATCTCCTGCGCCGAGCGCATCGTACTCGCCCGCATCAAGGAGATCTGGGTCGGCGTCGAAGATCCCGATCCGACCGTCGACCGCAAGGGCATCAAGTACCTGCAGGACAGCGGCGTGAAGGTGCACATCTTCGACCGCGATCTGCAGGAGCGCATCCGCGAGACGAACCGCGAGTTCATCGCGCAGGCCGAGGTGCGCGCGGCAGCAGCACGCGAAGGCGGCGGCAAGCAGCCCGCATCGCTGTCCGAGTTCGAGGGCCCCCAGCGCGGCGCGACCCTCGACGATCTCGATCCCACTGCGCTGAAGGAGTACCGCGCGACGTTCGACAAGGGCACGCGCACTGTCGCCGAGTTTCACAAGCGCCTCGCGCAGCAGGGGATCCTCGTTGAGCAAAAGGGCAAGTCCGTTCCGAGCGGCTTCGGCACGCTGCTCTTCGGCAAACAGCCGCGCGAGCTGCTCCTGCAGGCGGGGCTGCTCGGCACGATCACCTACGAAGACGGCCGGGAGGAGCCGCGCGACTTCGTCGGCCCCGCCATCGAGGCTCCCGACCAGGCCATCGCCTGGTTGAAGGACAAGCTGCCGAACCCGATCTCGCGCACCTCGGCCAAGCGCAAGGAGGTCCGCGAGACCTTCTACGAGTTGCTGCGCGAGGGCATCGTCAACGCGCTCGTGCATCGCGACTACGCGGTCAAGGGCGCTAAGTGCCAGCTCATCGCCAGCCAGCACAAGGTCGTCGTAATGAGCCCGGGCGCGCCGGTCGAGCCGATCACGATGAAGCAGCTCGAGGCATTCGACGCGCCGATGCTGAGCCGCAACCCGGTGATGCACTTCGTCTTCGGTAAGATGAAGCTCGCCGAGGAGCGTGGGCTCGGCCTGCGGTCGATGCGCGAGCGTGCGTCCGCTGTGGGGCTGCCCTTGCCCTCGTACACGTACAAGGCGCCGTACGTCGTGCTCACGATGTACCCGGACGCTGCCTCGGTCACGGCTGACGTCAGCGACAACAAGGCACTCGCCGAGCTGAGCGACGCGGAGCGCGTGGGTTGGGCGTGGCTCGTCACCCGCGAGCGCGCCACGTCGCCGGAGTACCAAGAGGCGCTGGAGCTCCCCAACCGCACGGCGCTCAACCACCTCAAGCGGATGACCGAGCTTGGGCTGCTTCGTCGGGTCGGCGCGGGCCGGGCGACCTACTACGAGGTGGTGCGCCCATGAAATCCCGCCATGAATCTCGCCACGCTGGCGGGATACCTCAGAAGCAGGCGCGGTCGCGGGCGTATCCCGCCATGAATCCCGCCACGATGGCGGGATTCCGGCTCGCGGCAGTCCCGCGCGTGGAGGCGCCCCGGTGATGCTCGCGACCGAGACCTATCCGCGCCGGCTCATCGAGGTCGATCTCCCGATCGCCCAGGTGTCCGAACACGCGCGCAATGGGCGCTCGGTCCATCACGGCCACATCACCGCGATCCACATCTGGTGGGCGCGCAAGCCCCTGCCGTCGTGCCGCGCAGCCGCCCTGGCGGCGTCACTCATCGATCCGCTCGATCCCGCGTGCCCCGACGCGTTCAAGGCGCAGGCACGCGACGTCCTCGGGCAGCTCTACGGCACGCCGTTCAGCGGCGACGGCGAGGCGCTCAGGCGCGGGCTGCTCCGGCTCGTCTCTGACTTCGCGTCGTGGCAGCGCGCTACCGACCCGGCCTTCCGCGACGCCGCACGCACGCTCGCATCGTCCGCACACACCTCGCTGTTCGACAGCGGTACCTCGTTCCTCGCCGATCCGTTCTGCGGTGGCGGCTCGATCCCGCTCGAGGGCCTGCGCCTCGGCACGACGTCCTACGCTTCCGACCTGAACCCGGTCGCGACGCTCATCAGCAAGGTCACTCTCGAGTACGTCCAGCAGTTCGGGGAGCAGCTCTTCGCCGAGGTAACGCGCTGGGGCACGCAGATCACGAAGCAATCGCGTGAGGAGCTGCAGCAGTTCTATCCCGTCGCGACGGGCGCAGGCGCGCAGATGCCCGTGGCGTACATCTCGTTCCGCCGCATTCAGTGCGAGGGCCCGAGGTGTGGCGCCGACGTGGTGCTCACCAGCAAGTTCCACCTGTCGCGCCGTGGCGAACGGACCATCGGCCTCAAGCTCGCGGGCTGGGATGGACCGACGCCGAGGTTCGAGATCGCCGAAGGCAGCCTGCGGTCCTTTCCCGAGCCGACGGTTCGGCGTGGCGCCGCGACCTGCCTGAAGTGCGGCTACACGATCCCGGTCGAGCATGTGCGTGAACAGCTCACCGCACGCTTGGGTGGTGCGCCTTCCGCGCTACTTGTTGCCGTAGCCCTCGGCGGGACCTCGGGGGAGCGCTCCTTCCGCGCGCCGACCGACGAGGACCACGTCGCGCTGGCTGCGGCCTCGAAGGCCCTGGCCGAGCTCGAGCGGACCCAAGGTGACGAGCTTCCGAGCGAGCCGCTCCCGCCCATCGGTACGCTCGGCTTCCGCGTGCAGCGCTACGGTATGGTCCGCTGGCGCGATCTCTTCACGCCGCGCCAGCTCCTGACGCTCACGACGCTCGCGCGTCTCGTGCGCGAGGCGATGCCCGAGGACCGCACACCAAACGGCCTCGGCGTCGCCGTGCGCTCGTGCCTCGCGCTCGCGGTCGATCGCCTCTGCGACTACCAGAACACCGGCTGCTCCTGGAACCCGAGCGGCTCGGCGCTACCGCATCTGTTCACGCGGCAGGCGCTGCCGATCATCTGGGACTACGGCGAGGCGAACCCGCTCGCGTCCTCGTCGGGCTCGTGGTCGGGCGCGGTCGAGCACGTCGTTCGTGGTCTGCGCAACGCGCACGTCACAGCGGGCGGCCACGGCGCCGACGTCGGCATGGCCTCGGCGAGCCACCACCCGCTGCCGACCGACTGCGCGCACATCCTCATCACCGATCCGCCCTACTACGACGCCATCCCCTACGCGGATCTCTCGGACTTCTTCTACGTGTGGCTGCGGCGCATGCTCGGCAGCGACCACCCGGAGCTGTTCAGGACCGCGCTCGTGCCGCGCGAGAACGAAGCGATCGTCAACCCGGTCGCCGGCAAGGACCGCGACTACTACCGGCGCATCATGACCGCTGCGCTCGCCGAGGCGCGGCGTGTGACGCGTCCCGATGGCATCGGCGTCATCATCTTCGCGCACAAGTCGACGAGCGGTTGGGAGGACCTCCTCGCCGCGATGATCGACGCAGGTTGGATTATCACAGCCTCATGGCCCATCGACACGGAGAACGCCTCGCGTCTGCGCGCGAGGAACTCGGCGGTTCTCGGATCGTCGATCCACCTCGTGTGCCGCCCACGCGAGCATCGCGACGGACGCCTCATCGTGGACACGGTGGGTGACTGGCGCGACATCCTCTCAGCCCTCCCGAAGCGCATCGCCGAGTGGATGCCCCGGCTCGCCCGCGAGGGCATCGTCGGCGCCGACGCGATCTTCGCGTGCCTCGGCCCCGCGCTGGAGCTGTTCTCGCGCTACGCCCGCGTCGAAAAGGTCTCCGGCGCGGTCGTTCCCCTGGACGAGTATCTGGAGCAGGTCTGGGCGACGGTCTCGCGTGAAGCCCTCGCGATGATCTTCGACGAGGCCGAAACCACAGGTCTCGAAGAGGACGCGCGCATCACTGCGATGTGGCTCTGGACGCTCGCGGGTCCGGGCTCCTCGAGGGGCTCGGAAGCCGAAGACGACGAGCCGGCTGGCGATGACCAGAGCGCCGATGGCGAAGGAACGCTGGCCGGTTTCAGCCTCGAGTACGACGCTGCCCGCAAGATTGCCCAAGGGCTCGGCGCGCGTCTCGAAGCCCTCGACCACGTCGTTGAGGTGAAGGGCGAGACCGCGCGCCTTCTCGCCGTTGCCGAGCGCACGAAGTACCTTTTCGGCGCTGCCGAAGAGGTTCCCGCGCCGAAGCGGTCGTCGAAGAAGAAGCAGATGTCGCTCTTCGCGGAGCTGGAACATGCTGCCGAGGAGCAGGGCTGGGGTGACGTCGGCTCGCCCAAGGCAGGCGCCACGTCGCTCGACCGCGTCCATCAGGCGATGTTGCTCTTCGCCTCCGGGCGCGGTGAGGCGCTGAAGCGCTTCCTGGTGCAGGAGGGCGTCGGCCAAGGCCCGCTGTTCTGGAAGCTCGCCCAATCGTTCTCGGCCCTCTACCCAAGTGGCTCCGATGAGAAGCGCTGGGTCGATGGCGTGCTCGCGCGCAAGAAGGGGCTGGGCTTCGGATGAGTGCGCTGGCCACCAAATGGACGTCGCACTTCTTCGAGACTCTCGGAGACGACCGGCTCGCCACCGACGAGCTTCGGGATGCCTCAGTGCGCTCCGACCTCGCGCGGTGGACGTCGGCGCTCACGCGCCTGGTCGTGCGCTCGTTCGAGACGATGGGCTGGGCGGCCGCTGGCAAGGGCCACCGCTGCGCGGTCCTACCCGTGAAGCGCAACGAGTACCTCTCGCAAGACGTGATGGCGTTCTCGACGCCGGGCGAGGGCTGGCGCTTCCCGCTCGCGGTGTGCGAGCTCGAGAACTCGGCGGACGCGGACC
>CADEGN010000134.1 GCA_902826865.1 uncultured Myxococcales bacterium | reverse complement strand
CTTCGTTGCCGATCCTCGTCGTACGCCCGGTACGCCTTCGTCTCGGCGCCTTGCCAGGGCCGACGATGACGGCGTTCTTTTCGTCGCCAATCAGGTTTCCAGGGGACTAGCAGGTCGGTGCGCCCGGGGGGTGAGCGTGCGCGAGCCTGTGAAATCGACGCTCACTCGAGCCCGCAGCGTGCTGATGGCCGCCGTCGCGATCTGCACGGCCGGAGCCGCGCCCGCCCGCGCGGCGGTACCATCCGACATCGCACCGCGCCGGTACGACGGGACGCTTGCCGTCGTCGCGGGGCCTGAACCGACGTCGGAGATCACAACCGACGCCGCGCCGGTTGTTGCGCCAGCGATGTCACGCACTGCCCCAGAGCCGCGATCGACGAAGCGGCCGGCGGCCGCGCGGGATCGGCCACCCGCCCCGAGGATCCCGAAGTTCGCGGTGAGGACCCGCGGGGTCACGGTGCAGCCATGGGTGCGCCAGACCACCCTCGTCGAGTGGTATCGCCAGAACTACAACACCGCGACGAGCGACGACGGATTCGTCGCGCTCGTCGGCCGCGTCAACCTCGGTCAGGAGACCCGCGCCCGGCGACTCACGATCGGCAATCAGCTCCGCGTCGATGGTCAGAAAGTCTGGTTCCCCGGCGGTCGCGATTGCGGGCAGACAGCCACGTGCGTGCCGGTTGGCGACGACGTCCGGCTCGAGCGCGCGACCGCTCGCATCGAGGCCAACCGCTGGGGCCTGGTCGCGGGAGACTTCAACGCGAACACCGGACGCGGGCTCGGCCTGTCGGTGCGGAAGATCGACGAGATCGGCGTAGATGCAACGATCAAGGGCGGCCGCGCCGATCTGCGCACCTCCGTCATCCGAGCGACGGCGCTCGCCGGCCTCGCGAACCGACAGAACAGCGACTTCGCCACCCGCCAGCTGATCCCCGATCCCGGCTATCCGGCGCGCTCGTACACGTTCGCGCCCGAGGTGGGGCAACGCAGCTGCGACGTCACGCGAGCGCTCGATCCGAAGATCGGCCACCCGGTGTGGACGGTGTGTTCGGACTTCGTCGCGGGTGGGCGGGTCGAGGCCGCGTTGCCGGGGCGAGTCGACTTGGCGGCCCACTACACCCATGTCGACTTCGGCGACGAGATCAGCGCGGGCGTCGTCGACGAACATCTCCACGAGGCGGGGGCAGAGCTCGCGCGTGCGCGCATCGGCGGGGTCTGGGACATCTTCGTCGGCGCGAGCGGCATCGATCGCAACCCCAACCTTCGAGGGACTCGATTGCAGAGCGGGAGCTACCGGGGTGTGGGCGTGTATTCGGCCAACACGTTCATCCGCGACGCGACCACCGTCCTGCTCGAGTTCAAGCACTACGAGGACTACCTGTTGGGCCTCACGCAGGCGTCGCTGATGCAGTACGCCGAAAATCCGACGCTCGAGCGCGAAGACCAGCAGGTGCCAGGCAACGTCGATGCCACCGGCGGTCGCATCCGGGTCGACCACACGTGGCGCGCGCATGGCGTGACCCTATTCGCTAACTCGCTCGAGTATGTGTACGCCGAAAACCTCGACCAGAGCGCCTTCGATCGCGACGTTGGCCGACTCGCGACCCACAACTTTGCGGGTGTCATCTGGCGGCGGCCTCGCTCGGACCTCGTCCTGCAAGTGACGGCTGGATATCGTTACGAGCGTTGGTTGCGGGCGCCCGAGGGTGCGACCGACGTGCTGCGGCGCAGGTTCCCCCACGCCGAGGTCTACGCGACAATCCCCCTGCGCCGCGGCCGAGCGGTGACCCACACCCTGACGGTGCGCGCCGAAGGGCGGTGGGAGACCTTCGTGACCACCGGCCAACGCGAGGAATTCTTCCGCGGGCTCGTCCAGCTCGGTTACAGCGCGAGCCCGTGGTTCTCGATGACGTACTCGCACGGCTTCGACACCGAGCTCGCAGCGCCCGCGGGCGAACCGTCGCTCACGGACGAGCGGTGCTCGTCGGCGGTGGGAAGCACCTGCCGTCCGCACCTGTGGCCCGGCGTCCAGCTCCAAGTCAAGCTGTTCGACGCGAGCTTCGTGCGCGTCTTTGCCGGGCGCCAGGTCGGTGGGCGACTGTGTGTGAACGGTTCGTGTCGAACCCTGCCCGACTTCGAGGGGATCCGGTCGGAGTTCGTGTTTGGGTTCTGAGCTCGCCATTCGGCGGTAACACTCGCCGGCCGACCGCGGTTGGATGTTAGCCATGCATGTGACTCCGATTTCCCAGCGAACTCGGCGGCTGGCCGCCCTCCTGCTGCTGACCGGCTGCTCCAGCGCACCGCCCGACGGGGCCGCGCCCGACTGCCGCCCGGCGGCACGAACGGGCTGTGCGACGGCGGCGGGCGCGGCCGGGACGGATCCCCTCGTGCACCTGGGGCGCGGTGAAAGCTCGACGTTCATCGAGATCACCGACCTCGTGGTCGACGACCAGTTGGTGTTCGCGTGCACCGGCGTCCGTGGCCTGGCGATCTGGGACGCGAGCGACGACGAACCCGAGTTGCTGGTCGAAGGTGTCGCCCTGGCGGAGCACGCGGATTCCAGCTTCCCGAGATGCCAGCATGTCGGTCTTGATCGCGCCGCCGACCGGGTGGTGATCACCAACCGCGGCGACGAAATTCAACCCGTCGCGTGGCTGCAGGCCCTCGATGTTGCGGACCCACGTCAGCCCAAGCCGATCGGCGAGTGGGTCCCGGGCGATGGCTCGATCGAGGGCGTTGTCGTCGACGGCGCGCGCCTGTTTGTCGCGCGCCACACCGCCGGTGTGACGGAGCTTCGCTTCGGCAACGGCGGCCTCGACGTCGTCGGTTCCTTCGAGGATGGGCAGTCCGATGCGTGGCAACCGGTTCTCGTTGGCGACACGCTGGTAGTGGCCGAGGGGGCGACCGGCCTGCGCACGTACGACGTCGCGGGGGATGACCCGCAGCTCCTCGCGACACTGCCGATCGCGGGCTCGAGCCGCGATGTCGTCCTCGACGGCGACCGCGCCTACGTTGCTGCCTCCGGGAGCATCGCGGTCGTCGATCTCAGCGATCCAGCCGCGCCGGTCTTGCTCGGCGAGGTCGCCACCTTCGGCACCGCGCTGGCGGTGGCCGTGGCGGCGCCGGGGACGATCGTGGTCGCCGAGTGGGATGAGCTCCGCGGCTACGACGTCTCGGATCCCGCCGCGCCCACGGTCGTCTTTTCCGAGCGTGTTCCGACCTCCGGCGAGTTCTCGCGCGTCCTCGCGGTGGACGCCGATCCCGCGCGCGCGCGCGTGTTTGGCGGGGAGTGGGAGGGGCTGCATCAGTTCGGGCTCCGCGAAGGGTCGGCGGCCGAGATCTCGCTGAATCCGCTCGCGCTGCAATTCGGCAACATCGCAGCGGGGGACTCCGAAGCTGCCGTCCTGGTCGTGCGAAACCAAGGCGATCGCCCCCTCGCCGTCCACGATGTGGCCGTACCCGACGCGGTGAAAGCGTCGGAGACCTGCTTTGAGGTCGAGCCCGGCGGCGCCTACGCGATCGAGCTCTCCCTCGCGCCGACCGACGGTCGCGAGTTCACGGGCGAGGTGGCGGTGTGCTCAAGCGATCCCGACGAGCCGCGCGCTGTGGTCGGGCTGTCCGCGAACGTCGATGGCCTCGGCGTCGGTGACCCGCTGCCCACGCTCGCCCTGCGCGACCTCTCGGGCCGCACCTGGACCAACGCCGACCTCGACGGCAAGGTCGCGGTGCTCGCCTACTTCGCGACCTTTTGACCCGTCTGCAGTCTGGAGTTTCCAGACATCGAGACGCGCATTCGCCAGCGGTATCCCGACGACGAGGTGATCGTGCTCGGGCTCGCGGGCCAGGGACTGTTCGGTGGGGAGTCGGTGTCGACCCTGAACGCCTTTGTCGAGCAAACCGGCGTCACCTTCCCGATCCTGCGCAACGACACTTCGTACTTCGACTACGCCGCGCCCGACGGCGCGATCTCGCCATTTCCCCTCGACGTGATCGCCGACCGCGAGGGACAGATCCGCTACGTGCGCCACGAGTTCGACGCCGATGCGATGATCGAGACGATCGATCGCTTGCGCGAACGGTGACGTGACAAGATGCGTCCCACGCGATGCCCATCGGCGCGAGTGGGAATCCGACTACGGCGTTTCGTCCCGTGATTCGGGGATCGGGCCTACTCGCACACGAGTCCGGGCGCGCAGCTCTCGGCCGGGCCGAGGCACTGCCAGCCGTCGAGGCAGCAGGTGATGCTCGTGTAGGGTGGACAGTCCGGCGCCATGTCTTGGTCACAGCATTCGTCGGGTGATTCGCACAGGACGCCCTCGTCGCACGTGGGCCGACCGCCGCCCTCGTTGCACGCCCACGTGCCATCGATGCAACAGGTCGCGCCCTCGATGCAGGGGGGGCCGTCCATGGGCTCGCAGCACGTCGTCGGCCCCGTCTCCGACCCGGTGGTTTCGGCCCCGGTGGTCGCGCTGGAGGTGGACGCGTCGGACGTGGTCGCGTCGGAGGTGGTCGCGTTAGAAGTGGTCGCGTCGGACGTGGTCGCGTCCGTCGTCGCCGTCGTGGCGCCGACGGACTCGGTTGCGGCCTGGGTCTCGGACGCCGGCGTCGTATCCTCGGTGGTCCCGGCCGTGGTCGCCTGGGGGTCGCTGGCAGTCTCGGTCCCGGGGGTGTCGTCAGCGCATGCGGGAAACAGGGCGAAGACACTCCACATACCAGCACGGGCCATAGGTCGCATCCTCATGGTCAAGTCGCTTTCTGCCGGGCCAAGAAGGTTGAGAAGGCCCGGCCCCGATGTACGGCGCCGGCCCCGGCATCCTTCACCGCTGGCGCCCGATCGTGCCTCAGGATCCAGGCGGCCGTCTATGTGGCCCACGAACATCGCGCCCCTTGCGGATGATCGCGTCGCTGGCGCTAGATCATCACCGCCATCCGCGTACGCCCCACGCTGAACTCGTCGTTGTCCCCGAGTTCAACCGGGCGATCGATGGCCCGATCATTGACCCGCACTCTGCCGTCGTCGAGGAGCGGCCGCAGATGCGGGCGGTTTGGCACGCCGCTCCACTCGAGCACCGCGTGCACGTGCGGCACCGCGTCATCGCGCAGCTTGATCTCGCAGCGTTCGCCCGATCCGATCCGGTAGGACCCAGGTAAAAACAGCCGATCTTCCAGGGCCGCATCGGGGTGGAGCACGCGCAACGTCGCCGCCACCGGGATGCCCATGTCGCGGTGCAGCACGAGCCCGAGGATGTTGGCCAAGGCGCCGGCGTCCGGCGGTCGCCGGGCCGGGTCCTTGTCGAGCGCCCGCGCGATGCCCCGCGTCAGCGACCGCGGCAGCGCTTCGCAACCCGGGTGCCGCTCGATCGGAATCGGCGAGGCGGTGACGTGTGCCCGCAGCCACTGCGCGGGATCGTTGCGAAGCTCATGCCGCACATCGTTGAGCGAGCGGTCGCCCCAGAACGGCGTGCGCGCGCTCAGCAGCTCGTACAGGATCATCGCCAGCGAGTAGACGTCGGACGCCGGGGTCAGCACGCGCGTCTTGAGCTGCTCGGGTTGCGAGTAGTGCGGTGTCCCGACCACGAGATGCGCCTCGCTGGCGTTGACGCCGACGACCGGTGTGCCATCGAACGAGCGCGCGAGGCCGAAGTCGAGCATCTTGATCTGTCCGTCGCGCTCGACGAACACGTTCTCTGGTTTGACGTCGCGGTGAACGATGCCCATCGCGTGGGCCTCGGCCAGGCCAAGGCAGGCTTGGTGGATGATGGTCACCGCCTGGGCCGGGTGCAGCGGCTCGGAGAAGTCGTGCCACAGATCGAGGCTGCAGCCCGAGAGCAGATCCATCAGCAGGTAGATGTGGCCGTCCGGTCGCAGGCCGCAATCGAACGTGCGCACGACATGGGGATTGGTGAGCGTGCGAAGGATCGTGATCTCTCGCAGCGCACGCTGGGCTTGATCGCCGGCGGTGACGGGCTCCCGCGTCAGCTTGAGCGCGAGCGGCTGGTCATGGCCGGGCACGTGGACCTCGTAGACGCGGGCGAACGAGCCCACACCGATCACGCGCGCGACGCGAATGGTGCCGGCATAGACGTCCCCTGGCTCGAGGTCGAGCGGCATGAGGGTGCGGCGGCACCGTACCACGGTCGGCCCGGATGCGGAGTATGCGGCGAGTCGCGCCGGGGCGTGTCGGTCGCCCCCCAGATCCACCCGGCGGATCCACCCGGCAGATCCACCCCGCAGATCCGCCCGGCAGATCCGCCCGGCGGATCCACCCGGCAATTCCGGGCAACCGCGCCCGCCGGCCGCAAACTGGTACAAGCGTGCGGCATGCAGCCCCTTGCCAGCGCCGGCGCGCTTCGGGAGATCACGCTTGTCGCGTCCGATGTCGACGGCACGCTGACGCGGGGCGGAAAGCTCGACCCGGCGGTGGTCTCCATCATCGGAACGCTGGCCGAGGCCGGCGTCGAGGTGATGCCGGTCAGCGGGCGCTCGGCGGGGGAGGTCCTCGGGCTCGTGCGCTACTTGCCAGGGGTCCGCCGCGGGATCGCCGAGAATGGCCTGGTGGAGGTGGTGCCCGATCGTTTGCCCCGTTGGCTGGCCGCGCGACCCGACCGGGGGGACGTCCGTCGCCGCGCGGAGGGGGTGCTCGTGGCGCTCGGTCTGCGTCTGCGGCCGACCGCGGACGATGCCTTTCGCCTGGGCGATCTGGCCTACGAGCGCGACGATCGCGGCGACGCCGAGCTTGCGCGCCTCGCGGCCGCGACCTCGGCCGTGGGGTTGCATCTGACGTGGTCCAGCGTCCATGTCCATTTCACGCCGGAGCCACCCGACAAGGGACGCGGGCTGCTGCTGGCCGAAGGCGTCGAGCCGGCGCACACCGTCACGATCGGTGACGCACCCAACGACGCCGGGCTGTTCGTGGCCGGCCGGTTCGCGTGCACGGTGGGCACCGCCGACGTACTCCGGCATCGCGATGCCATGCCGGCTCTACCGCAATATGTGACGCACGCGGCGGAGTCGAGAGGATTTCTCGAACTGGCCCATGCGTTGCTCGCCGGGCGCTGAGCTCGAGGGCGAGGCACCCACGCGCGCCCACACGCTGCGGCGGTGCGAGGTCGCACGCAGCGACTCGCCGCGATGCCAGGGCGCGGCGTGATAGCGTCCGTGCCCAGACAGGAGAGCGAGCCAGCCATGCGCATCGGTGTGCCCAAGGAGATCAAGACCCATGAGTATCGCGTCG
The DNA here is from genome assembly GCA_902826865.1 of uncultured Myxococcales bacterium. Taxonomy (GTDB): domain Bacteria; phylum Myxococcota_A; class Polyangia; order Nannocystales; family Nannocystaceae; genus Xiheibacterium. The sequence goes on along the minus strand of CADEGN010000134.1, from coordinate 14,119 downwards.
GGTGTAGCCCCGCCGGCGCACACGCCCTGGTCGCCGCCGGGGCGCAGGTTCACATCGAGAAGGGCGCAGGGTTGTCGTCGGGGTTCTCCGACGAGATGTATCTCGCCGCGGGGGCCGCGATCGTGGCTACGCCGGCCGACGCGTGGGGTGCCGACCTGGTGATCAAGGTCAAGGAGCCGCTGCCGGCGGAGTTCGGCTTCTTTCGCCCGGGGCTGGTCCTCTACACCTATCTGCATCTCGCGGCGTTCCCCGAACTCACGCGCGAGCTCCTCGCCAAGGAGGTCGACGGTGTCGCCTACGAGACCATCACCGACGACCACGGTGGTCTGCCGCTGCTGCGGCCGATGAGCGAGATCGCCGGGCGCATGTCCTCGCAGGTGGGCGCGTCGTGCCTCGAGCGCGAGAAGGGTGGCAAGGGCCTGCTCCTCGGCGGGATTCCAGGCACGCGTCGCGGGCAGGTGGTGATCCTCGGCGGAGGCGTGGTGGGCACCGCGGCGGCGCGGATCGCAATCGGCCTGGGCGCCCGCGTGACCGTGCTCGACGTCAATGCGGAGCGGATGCTCTACCTCGAGGACGTGTTCGGCAACGCGATCGAGACCCTCTACTCGAACCCCGAGAACGTCACCCGCGAGGTCACGCAGGCGGACTTGGTCATCGGCGCCGTGCTTCTCCCCGGCGGTGCTGCGCCTCGGTTGGTGACGCGCGAGCACCTGCGTCAGATGGAACCGGGCAGCGTGATCGTCGATGTTGCGGTCGATCAGGGCGGGTGCATTGAGACCTGTCGGCCAACCACCCACGATAAGCCGACGTTCGTCGAGGAGGGGGTGGTTCACTACTGCGTCGCCAACATGCCGGGCGCTGTGCCGCGGACGTCGACCATCGCGCTCACCAACGCGACCTTGCCCTACGCGCTGCTGATCGCGAAAAAGGGGCTGGCCGCCGGCATTGCCACGAGCCGCCATCTCGCCGCGGGGATCAACACCCTGCGTGGGGCCTGCGTTTACGAAGCCGTGGCCAAGGCCCACAACCTCTCGTACACGCCGCTGGCGCAGGTGCTGTGACAGGCGGCGGCCGAGTGCCCAGCTCACGCGCGAGCGCGTGGGATCGCGAACGTCATCGCGATCTGCCACGCGCCACAGATCACAAACCACGCGATGAGCCCGATGCCGCCAGCCAGCGCGCCGGCGAGCAGAGGGGCCCACGCGCGCGGGAGGTTCAGCACCGACGTCATGACCGCGAGCTGCGTCGCGCGGAGCTCCGGATGGGTCGCGTCCAGGAGCAGCGCGTGCACCCCCGCGTACAAGAGCGAGGTGACGACGGCTTGCGCCACGACGAACGTGAGGATGAAGTCGACCGACAGCCACCACGGCTGCGCCAACGCGAAGCCGATCCAGAGCGACCCGAGCGTAATCGTGGCGATCGCAGTGACCCGTCGATGGCCAAGCCGATCGATCACCGGGAGCGCGAGGGCGTAGCCGGCCAGGCTCGCGGCCAGCAAGGGCAGGGGCAAGCGGCTTGCGATCTCATCGGGTTGCCAGCCTAGCTCGTCGACCAGGAGCTGACCGCTGACGGCCCACGTTGCGGCGTCGGCCGCGAACACGATGGCGGCGAACATGAGCGTGCGACGGGCGAGTGGGTCGGCAAGTACCGCCCGCACGGCTTCCGCCAAGCCGGTGCGCGCGCGCGCACGGCGGGCAGTGCCGATCATCGCGGCAGGAAGCGTCGCAAGTGCGGCCGTCAGCACCGCCATCAGGCCGAGGGCCGAGCTCAGCGAGCTGGCTGCGGCCACACGACCGATCCACGAGCCTGCGACGCCTTCGGCGCCCAAGTGATGGGCCCCGAGCATCACCGCGGTTGCGCGCCCGCGTTCGCTCGGTGCGAGCAGATCGAATGCAAGGGCATCGACCGCCACATCCTGAAGCGCGAGCAGGGCGTTGACGGCGAGCCAGCCCAGCGCAAACGGCAGCATCTTGGCACCTGGTGGTAGCAACGCGAATAGGGCGAGGACCGCGGCGAGCAACACGGTCGCCGCCGTCGCCCACGTCGCGGCGCCCCAGCGACCGGTCGGGCGATCGATCAGTGGCGCGAGCACGAGCTTGAACACCCACGGCGCGCTCCCGAGGGCGAGGATCCCGGTTTGAACCGAGAGTTCGACCTTCGCGCTGGTCAGCGCGGGCAGAAGCACGAGCCCGGCAAAGCCGTGGACCAGGCCCTGCACCAGGTACATTCCGCCGAGGACGGCCGCGCGCACCGGGAGCAACCGGGCGAGACCGCCGCCTGTCACCTTCGTCGTCCCAACGCGACGATCCGGCGCAGCCACAGCCACAGCGTATCGCGCAGATCATCGAGGTAGCAATACGTCACCGGAACCACCACGAGCGTGAGCAGAGTTGCGGTGGTCATCCCACCGAGTAGCGCTTGGCCGAAGCCCTGGTACGCGATGCCTTCGCCGGTCGGCTCCGTGAGTGCGAGGGGCAACAATCCGCCGATCGTCGTGAGCGACGTCATCATGATCGGACGAAAACGCAAGCGACCGGCCTGGACGATCGCCTCCTCGCGAGAAAGTCCCTGGGTCCGCGCCGCGTTGACGAAGTCGATCAGCACGATCGCGTTGTTCACGACCACGCCGAGAAGCAGCACGATGCCGATGCCAGCGAGCGCGTCGATGTGTTCCCCGGTGGCGTAGAGAAACCACCACACCCCGACGAACGACAGGGGAATCGACGGGAGCACCGCCAGCGGCAACACGAAGGACTCGAACAGAAAGCCCATGACGAGGAAAACGAAGATCGTGCCGAGGACGGTGGCACCGAGCAGATCCCGTGCCATATCGTTGATCTGTCGCCGTTCGCCGTCGGCATCGAACGACAGGCCCTCGGGCAGCCGGTAGCGTTCGAGAAGCGCCTGGACGCGGACGACTGCTTCGGCGCGGTCGTCCTTGCTCAGCTCCAGCCGAATCGCCGTCCCAACCCGCTTGTTCACCCGCCGGAGCGAGGCCTCGCCGCGGGTGACCGTCTTGTCGGCCAGAACCGAGAGCGCAACGTTGCCGCCGTCGCGCGTCGGCACGGTCCACCCGAGTAACTCGTCGACGTCCTCGCGATCCTCCTCGCGGTAGCGGAGGCGAACCTCGAGCTCCTTCTCGGGGGTGTGGAAGCGCGGCAACGGGGCCCCGCGGATCGCGGCTGCCACCGTCTGGGCCAGCACGTCCGAGGTCACGCCGAAACGTTCGGACATGCCGCGGTCGAGCTGTAGGGCGAGCTCGTCGCGCCGCCGCGTGTCCTCAGCGCCGCCGCGGACCCCGATCACCCCTTCAACCTCCAGCAGGCGATCTTGGAGGTCTTCGCGCGTGCGCTCGAGCAGCTCGTGATCGTCACCGTAGATCGAGATCCGCAGGGAATCGTCGCGACCCCCGTCGCTTTCGCCAAACTGCGAGGTCTTCTTCCAGCCGGGGCGGTTGGGGAGTTCGTCGGCCAGGGCGCGGGCGAACTGCTCGAACGGCGGCTCGCCCGGGCGCGGCTTCTCGAAGAAGACCTGGACCTGGCCGGTGTTCTCGTCGAAGCCGATGTACTGGCCGGATACGCGGTGCTCGGGCCCGATTCGCGCCAGGGTGTCCTCGACCTCGAGGAAAAACGCGTTGGCCTCGGCCAGGGTGGTCTCCGACGGCATCGAGTAGTTCACCGTGATCCGGCGTGAACCAAACTGTTGGCCCGAGGCGCACTGAACCTTGGTAAAGGGGATCGCCATCGATGCCAACGCCAGCAGTGCTCCGACCACCACATCCATCCGGCGACGCATGACCCGCCGCAGCAGACGGCCATAGGCCTCGTTGGCCCAACCCATCGTCTTGTCGTAGATCTTGCCGACGACGCGCTTCCACGCCCGGTCGAAGCCGAGGAGCAACTTCCAGATACCGGTTGCGTGCGGTCTGGGGCGTTCGTCGCCAAGCAGCATCGCCGAGGCCATCGGCACCAGCACGAGCGAGACGAACAAGCTGGCCATCAGCGACACGCAGACCGGGGTGACCATCCGCACCATGAAGAACTGCGTCGGTCCCTCGGAGAGGAGCGAGGCCGGGAGAAACACGATCACCGTGGTCAACGTCGCCAGCGTCATCGCCAGCGCGACCTCGCCGGTACCCTGCAGCGCGGCGGCGTAGGGGCCAAGCCCCCGCCGGCGAAAACGCGCGACGTTTTCGGCCACCACCACCGAGTTGTCGACCACGAGGCCCACGCAGATCATCAGGCCCACCAGTGACACCAAGTTAATGCTCTGGCCGGTGAAGTACATAAACGGCAGGGCGAGAAACAGGGACAAGGGGATCGACAATGCGATGATGATCGTGATCCGCACCCGGCGCAGGAAGAAGATCAACACAGCAAGTGCGAGCCATCCGCCTTGGATCCCCGAGCTGACCACTTGATCCAGGCTGTAGCGGATCATGTCGCCCTGGATGAACACCGGCTCGATCTCCACGCCTTGCAGGTCTGGATCCGCGGCGGCTTCGGCCACCGCGGCGGCGATTCGGTCGCAGATCTCCACCGTGTTGGCCTGCGACTCCTTGACCACGAACATAACCAACGCCGGTTTGCCGTTGTAGCGGTCGTAGCGCGTGCGCGGTGGCGGGCCGAGCGTGACGGTGGCGACGTCGCGCAGACGGAGCCCGTCGGCACGCACGACGATGGCGCCGATCTCCTCCGGCGTGCGAAACGACGCAACCGAGCGCAGCAGAAGCGTGTGCCCCTCGTCTTGCAGCTTGCCCGAGGCAAGGGTGAAGTTGGCGCGGCTAAGCGACGCAACGAGCCCCACCATGTTCAGGCCGGCCGCCTCGGCGAGGCTGCGATCGACATCGATCTGTACTTGCGGATCGGTGCGTCCCCACGTGTTAACCAGACCGACGCCGTCGATGCGCTCGATCGGCCGGACCAGGTGCTCGTCGATCACGCGCATCGGGTCGGCAAGCTCGGGATCCCAAATGACGCCATAGAACGCCACCGGCAGGCTCTCGCCCGATTCCTTGCGGATCCTGATCTCGCGCACGTCACTCGGAAGATCGGGACGCGTACGATTGATCCGATCCCGCACCTGGCGATAGGCGACGTCCATGTCGGTCTCGCCGGAGAAGATCATGGTGATTTGGGCCGAGCCGGAGGACGAGCTGGCGATGATCTGCTCGATGCCCTCCGTGGTCGAGACCGCCGTCTCGAGCGGACGGGTGATCTTGTCCTCGATGTCGCGCGCGGTCGCGTCGGGATAGGCGACGTTGATCGAAAGAAACGGGGCCGAGAAGCCCGAGGGGATGAGCTCGAGCGGCATGCGGGCCAGCGCGATTGCCCCGAGTACCAGGGCCGAGATCAGCGCCATCGCCATCGCCACCGGGCGACGGAGCGCGCTGCGAACGATGGCATTGTCGGCGAAACCCGGGAGCATCGGTGGTCCTCGTCAGTCGGAAAGGTCCTCGTCGCCCTCGGGCCGGAGCTGATCGGGACGGATCGCGGCCACTTCGTCCCGCAGACGTTGCTGGGGGGCGCGGGTGGACAGTCGCGCCGTGAGGCGGTCGATACCGGCGTAAAATGTCGGGATCACCACCAGCGTCAGCAGTGTGGACAACGCGAGCCCTGCGATCACGGTGATCGCCATCGGCATGCGGATCTCGGCGCCATCGCCCAGACCAAGGGCCATCGGCACGAGCCCGAGCACGGTGGTAAGGGTGGTCATCAGGATCGGCCGGAGGCGGACTTGGCCGGCGATTGCGAGGGCCTCGTCGGTGGTGTGACCGCGTTCCTTGAGCTGGCCGACGTAGTCGACGAGGACGATCGCGTTGTTGACGACGATGCCCGCCAGGAGAATCGCCCCGAGAAACACGACGATCGACAGGGGCATGTCGAGCAAGAGCAGCACACCGATCACCCCGACCAGCGCGAGCGGGATCGTGAACAAGATGATGAGCGGATAGAGCAGGCTCTCGAACTGGGCCGCCATGATGACGTAGACGAGGAAGATCGACAGGGCCAGGGCGAGCTGGAGCGAGCTCGAGGATGTTTCCCACTCCTGGCTCTGGCCGGTCACCGCCGTGCTCACGCCCGCGGGCAGGTCGAGCGCCGCGACCGAGGTGGCGATGCGCGAGGCGATCGCACCGAGGCCTGCGGCCTCGACGTTGGCGGTGACCAATCCGACCCGCTGCTGGCCCACGCGGCGGATTTCGTTGGGCCCGCGTCCGACTTCGATCTCGGCCACCGCGGACAGCGGCACGGGGTGGGGACTGCCGGGATTGACCACGAGGTTGCGCAGTTCGTCGATCGAGGCGTCGCGGATCCCCGCGAGGCGCACGAAAATCGGGATCTTGCGGTCGCGTCGGCGTAAGCTGGTGGCTTCGTTGCCCTGGACCTTGTCGCGGACGAGCTCTGCAACGGTGCGAATGTCGAGGCCTGACTTGGCCAGACGATCGCGGTCGTAGACGATATGGACCTCGGGGCTGCCGGGGTGAATCGTGGTCTCGACGTCGCGCAGTCCGTCGATCGTGCGAAGCCGGGCCGCCGCCGCATCGGTGGCGCGCTGCAGCTCGAGCAGATCGAGGCCGCGGACCTCGACCTCGACCGGTGGTTTGAATGAGAACAGGACCGGTTGCGTGATGTGGACCCGCAGGTCGGGCACGCTGTCGAGGCGTTCGCGGATGGCCGCGCGGGCGGCGAGCTCGATCCGCTCGGCCTGGGCGGTCGTCCCGCCCGAGCGAAGTGCTTCGATCCACCCCGGTGCGTCGCCGGTGTCGAGTTCGACGCGGATCTGGGCGGTATGTTCGCCACGTTCGCTGGTGTCGGCGTTGTCGCGTTCGGTGCCGATCGTGGCGGTTATTTCGGCGAGACCGGGGGTGGTCGTGCTGATCGCCTGTTCGATTGGGGCGACCGTGCGATCGGTTTCGCTCAGTGGCGTACCCACTGGCAAGGCGAGCTCGACGGTGAACTCGCCCTGATGGAGTTCCGGGACCAGCTCGGTGTCGAGCCGTCGTGCGCCCCAAACCATGAACACCATCGCGGCAATGAAGGCGCCGTACACGACGGCGCGGTTGCGCAGGCTCCAGCGGATCAACACCGGGTAGCCGCGTTCGATGGCTTCGAGGACGACGCCGAACACGGCGAGCGCGGGTTTTGTGATGACGCCGAACAGGCGACCTCCCGCCACCATGAGGCCGCCGATCGCCAGCCCTAGGATGAGCAACACCAACAGCAGCAACTTGCCGATGAGCTCGAAGAGCAGGTGCAGGAGGAACCGCAGCAAGGGGTAGGGGATGAACAGCACGAGCCACGGGCGCCGGCGTAGGCCTGCGAGCGCGTGGGCGAGTTCGCCAAAGCAGTTCCATTTCGTTACGGCCGCGCGCAGAGCCGCCGCGAACCCGGTCTGGCCGGCCACCGCGCCCGCAAGCGCAGTGAGCCGCTGGCGTGAGGCGAGCATCGGGATCAGAAACAGCGCCACGGCCAAGGATGCGAGCAGGCTGAACACGACGGCGAGCCCGAGGTCCCCGAACATCTGCCCGGCGATCCCCTCGACGAACACCATCGGAAAAAATACGGCGATGGTCGTTAGCGTCGAGGCAACAACCGCGCCACCGACTTCGGCGGTGCCACGCACGGTGGCACGGACCAGGTCGTCACCCTCTTGTCGGCAGCGGTCGATCGACTCGAGCACGACGATCGAGTTATCGACCAGCATGCCGATGCCGAGCGCGAGCCCGCCGAGCGACATGATGTTGAGTGAGACCCCAAAGATGTTGAGGGGTGCAAACGTGATCAACACGCTCACGGGGATCGAAATCCCGACGATCAACGTGCTGCGGAGGTCGCGGAGGAACAAAAACAGGATGAGGACCGCCAGCCCGCCGCCGACCAAGGCGGTATCGCTGACCTCGTCGATGCTCGAGCGGATGAAGCGCGACCGATCGGCGGAGACCTCGAGCTTGGCCCCGTAGTCCTTCTCGAGTCGCGGCGAGACCTTGTCCTCGAGGCGCTCGCGCACACGCGCGGCCATCTCGACGATGTTGGCGTCGGCCTCCTTGTACACCTCGAGCTCGACCGCTTCGGCGCCGCTGCGGCGGGTGATCACGTCGCGATCGCGGGTGCCGGCGTGGATCCGCGCGAGATCCCGCAGGTGCACATCCCGCCCGTCGCGGTTGATGATCACGATCTCGCCGATGTCGGCGGTGCTCGTGAACTCGTTGACCGTGCGGACGAGGTACCGCGTTCGTCCGTCCCGCATCGTGCCGCCGGCCAGGTTGACGTTTTCGGCGGCCAAGCGGTCGGACACGAGTTTGGGCGAGATCCCGGTGCGGCGAAGCTGACCCTCGTCGAGCTCGACCTGGATCTCCTCCTCGAGGCCGCCCTTGACCTTCACGGCGGCAACGCCCTCGACGGGCTCGAGCAGCCGCCGGACGTCGCGATCGGCGATCCGGCGCAGGAGCCTGAGTCCGGCGCCGCCGGCGAAACGCTCGCCGTCACCGGCCAGCGCGAGCGTGAGCACCGGATCGAGTGTCGGGTCGTAACGCAAGATAAGCGGCTGCTCGACCCCGTCGGGTAGGTTGGACGTCACGAGATCGAGCTTCTCGAGCACGTCCTGGCTCGCCTCGTTCATGTCGGTGGCCCAGGCGAACTCGAGGACCACGTCGCTCTGGCCGGCGCGCGAGATGCTCTCGATCCGCGTGAGTCCCGTGACGACGCCGAGGATTTCCTCGAGCGGGCGCGACACGTTGTCCTCGACCTCCGCCGGTGCGGCGCCGGGGTATTCGGTGCGGACGGTGAGCTTGGGGTAGCTGATGTCCGGCATTAGGTTGAGCGGCAAGAGGCGAATGCTGAACCCGCCGAACACCATGATCGCGAAGAACACCATGAGCACTGCGACCGGGCGGCGCACGGTGACCTGGTAAAAGTCCATCTTGCGGGCGAGTGCCGCCACGTCGGCCCCGGCCGCCGCGGTCGGCGAGGGGGCAGTGCCCTTGTCGCTGCTCTCGCCGTCGGTCATCGGTGGGATCCCCGGTCAGGTGCCCGGTGATGCGTCGCCGGTGGGGCGGTCGCGCTGGACCACGCTCGCGCCCGCCTTGCCTTCGTCGACGGCGTTGCCGCTGCCGCTGCCATCAACCCGTTGGATCAACGCGCCGTCTTTCAGCCCCGCGTGGCCCGACTCCACGATCTCGGTGCCGACGTCGACGCCCGCGAGGATCTCGGCGTGGGCATCGTCGACCAGGCCCACCTCGACGCGCGTGCGCCGGACTCGATCCCCATCGAGGACGAACACGAACACCTCGTCTTCATCGTGGACGAGCGCTGGCTTGGGTACGAGGGTGGCCTTGGGACGCGATTCGGTGGTGAGGGTAACCTCCGCGTACATCCCCGGGAGAAATCCCTTGGCCCCGCCGAGCTTCGGCGGAAGCTTCACGGTGACCTTCACGGTGCCGGTTTGGGCGTCGACGACGGGGGCGATGCGCGCGAGCGTGCCCGTGCCGCGACGGAACGCCGCCGCCTTGCCCACGACGTCGGCAGCTTGGCCCACCGCGATGCGATCGAGCTCGCGCTCGGGCACATACACGCGCGCGACCAAGGTGTCAAAGTCGACGATGGTGGCGACCTGGGCGCCGTTGGTGACGAACGCACCCTCGTTGACGAATCGCTGGGTGATCGTGCCGCCGAGCGGCGCCGCGATCTTCGTGTTGCGGACGTCGCGTCGGCGATCGCCGACGTCGAGCTGGGCCTGCTTGTGGGCGAGACGCGCCGTGTCCAGCTCCTGGCGCGAGACGGCCTTCTGCGCGAACAATCGCTCGAGGTTCTCGAGATCTGCCCGGGTCTTCTCGAGTTGGGTCGATGCCCGGTCGAGGCCGCTCGACTGCAGATCCGAACGGATCCGACCGAGCAACGCGCCGGCTTTGATCTCGTCGCCTTCTTCGAAGGACAAATCGACGATCCGTCCGGTCGACTCAGCATGGACGGTGACCATGCGCTCGGCCTCGATCGTCGATGCGGCGGAGAGCCGGGCCTCGATCGGTCCCGTCTTCACGGTGGTGGCAACGACGGGCGCGGGGCGCTCTTCGGCGTCGTCATCCGCGGCGGCGGCCTTGGCGGTGCCGCCGGGTGGCCCGCCGCAACCCGCGATCGCGGCCAACGCCGCGACGACCACGGCCATGCGCGCGAGTCGGAGGCGGGCGGGAAAGACGATAACGCGCACAGACATGGGGGATTCGCCAGCGGTACGCCGGTGGTGGCGGAGTGCGTCTAGCATGCCGGCCAGCAGATGGTAGCGAAGCTCGGGTCACTTGGACCCGACGGACCCGCGAACGGTTCGAGGCGGATGATGAAAAGCCCGGGAAGCGAACCCGCACCGTCGACGCCGGGCGCTCTATGCGCGATCGCCTCCGGTTCCTAAGCCCCCGGCGGCCTGCGAAAGTCCGCTACGCCGTGCGCGACGACGCCGATCCCCGGGTGCTGCTCCTGTTGGAGCTGGGCAAGAACCTCCACGTCGCCGGGTTCTCGGCCCCGATGTTGGAGGCATCGTTGGACCGCGTGGCCCGCCATCTCGGCGTCCGCGCGCAGTTTTTCTCCACGCCGACGTCGATCTTCTCGGCGTTCGGCCAGGGGCAAGCGCAGACGGTCCACCTCGCGCGGGTCGAGCCCGCCACGGTCGATCTCGGGAAACTCGTGGAGCTCGAGGGCCTGATCGATGCGGTGTGCGACGACGCGATGTCGCCGGAGCAGGCGGTGGTGCGGGTGGGTGAGATCGCAGCCGGCCGCCCGCCGTACGGACGGATCGTAACCCTCGCCAGCCATGCGGTCTCGTCCGCGACCTCCGCGACCTTCCTCGGCGGAAGCTGGCGCGAGGTCGTGGTGGCGGCGGTGATCGGCGCCAGCACGGGCCTGCTCGCGTTGGCTGGTCGTCGCATCGCTGCGGTCGCGCGCCTGTTCGAGTTCTTGGCGGCGGGCGCGGCCGCGGTCATCGCGATCGCTGCGGCCCACTGGTTGCCGCCGCTCTCGGTGTTCACGGTCACGCTCGCGGGTCTGATCATCCTGCTTCCCGGCTTTGGCCTCACCGTCGCGCTCAACGAGCTCGCAACGCGGCACCTGGCGTCCGGGACGGCGCGGCTGTCAGGGGCGTTGGTTACGTTCGTCACGCTAGCGTTTGGTGTCGCGTTGGGCTCTCGGATCGGCGAGCTCGTGTTCGGCCCAGTGCCACTCGGTGCGAGCGGGACCGGCGAAGGATGGGCCGAGGTTTTCTGCTTGCTGCTCGCACCGGCGGCGTTAGCGGTCTTGCTCCGCGCGCCATGGCGCGAGCTGCCGTATCTCGTGCTGGCCGGGTTCATCGGTTTCTACGGCGGCCGCTGGGGCGCCCGTGGACTCTCGCCGGAGCTCGGCATGTTCGTGGGCGCCTTCGTGCTCGGCCTCGCTAGCAACCTCTACGCTTGGTGGCGCCGTCGACCAGCCGCGACCACGTTGGTGCCGGGCATCCTTCTGCTGGTGCCGGGTGGCCTCGGCTACCGTAGCGTTACCGAGTTGCTCTCGCGCGACGTCGTGCCCGGGATCGCGACGGCGATCGACATGACGTTGGTCGCGGTTTCGCTGGTGGCCGGCTTGCTCGCCGCCAACGAACTCGCGCTGCCGCGCGGCACCCAGCGGCGCCGGTCGGCCGCCACCCACGGGGGTATGCAGGCATAGTAGGCGTCGCCGACGAACACCGGTCCTCGGCGAGCCTCGGAGGCCGGTGTGTCGTGGGGCTGTCGCCCTCCCGCCGCGCGCGGTGGCAACGCGAGGCCTGTGTTACCGTTCGCCCCACGATGGGATTGTTCTCGCGCAAGCCGCTCGCAACGCTCATGGAAGAAGCCGGCGAGGAGGGCCAGCACACGCTGCGGCGTTCGCTGACGGCGAGCAACCTCGTGCTCCTCGGGATCGGGGCGATTATCGGCGCAGGTATCTTCGTGCTCACCGGCACCGCGGCTGCCCAGCACGCTGGCCCAGCGATCGTGCTCTCGTTCGTGTTGGCCGGACTCGGCTGCCTGTTCGCCGGGCTGTGCTACGCGGAGTTCGCTTCGATGATCCCGATCGCCGGCAGCGCCTATACCTATGGGTACGCCACCTTGGGTGAGCTGCTGGCTTGGATCATCGGCTGGGACCTCGTCCTTGAGTACCTGTTCTCGGCCTCCACCGTGGCCGTGGGATGGTCCGGTTATGTCGTGGCGTTCTTGTCTCGATTGGGTGTGCACTTGCCCGGGTCGCTGACCAACGCCCCCTTGACCCTCAGCGACAGCCACGATCTCGTCGCGACCGGCGCGGTGCTCAACGTCCCCGCGGTGGGGCTCGTCCTGCTGCTCACCGGCTTGCTCGTGATCGGCATCCGCGAGTCGGCGGCGGTGAACAACTTCATCGTCTATCTCAAGCTGCTGGTGGTCGTGCTCGTGATCGTGTTCGGCGCCTCCTACGTCGACCCGGCCAACTGGACACCCTTCATTCCGGAGGCCACCGGCAAGCCCGGCGAGTTCGGCTGGGGTGGGATCACGGCCGGTGCCGGCGTGATCTTCTTCGCCTATATCGGGTTCGACGCCGTCTCCACCGCGGCCCAGGAGGCGAGGAACCCCCAGCGAGACCTGCCGATCGGCATCCTCGGATCGCTGGCGGTCTGCACGGTCTTGTACATCCTGATGGCGCTGGTCATGACCGGGATCGCCCCCTATGCCGAGCTGGACGTGCCGCACCCCGTCGATGTCGCCGTGTCCAAGGCCGGACCGGCCTTATCTTGGCTGGCGATGATCGTCGATATCGGCGCGATCGCAGGCCTCGGGTCGGTGGTGCTGGTGATGATCATGGCGCAGCCACGGATCTTCTATGCGATGGCCCGCGACGGTCTACTTCCGCAAGCGCTGGGCAAGATCCACCCGCGCTATCAGACCCCGTACGTGGCGACGATTCTCACCGGGGTGGTGGCCGCCGTGTTCGCCGGGTTATTTCCCATCGGCCTGCTGGGCGAACTCGTTTCGATCGGGACGCTGTTCGCGTTCGTCATCGTTTGTGCCGGTGTGCTGCTCCTCCGCCGCCAGGATCCGACGATGTTGCGCGGGTTCAAGACGCCGCTGGTGCCGTGGGTCCCGAGCCTCGGGATCCTCACGTGCGGCTATTTGATGTACGGACTGGGGACGGAGACGTGGCTGCGGCTCATGGTGTGGATGGCCATCGGATTGGCCATCTACTTCCTTTATGGGCGCAAGCACTCGCGGCTTGCGGCAGAGCCGTAGAATCGAGCACCGCCAGCGCCGCGGCGCGACACCTCAGCGAGCACGCCGGCGGCGGCGCCATCCCAGCGCGAGCGCCATGGCGGCCGCCCAGCCCCCCGCTGCGCCGCTTGAACGACAGCCGCACCCCTGCGTGTCGTCGGCCTGCGCGCCGGAGGTGTCCGAGGAGCCGCCTTGGTTCGTATCGCTGCCGCCGGTGCCGAGCGGTCCGTCGCTCCCACCGCTGCCGGTGTCGTCGACGCCGCCCGAGCCGGTCGCATCGGGCAGATCCATCACCTGGATCGTCACGGCCATGCTGAGCCCCATGTTCGGGCCATCGCGGACGACGACTCCGAACTCGTAGTCGCCATCCTCGGGCATCGGAAGATCGGTGATCGGCCACTCGTAGGGAGCATCAAACAGTTTGAACACGGGCTCGCCATCGAGGTAGAGCTCGGCCTCTGTGATGCTGCGATCGTCCATCGCTTCGGCAGTGATGGTGAAGTCCGAGCCCGGCTCGAATACGTCGCCCTCGGCCGGGTAGGTGATCGTCACGGTTGGTGGCGACGTGTCGAGTGGGAACGGCTCGGCTGCACACTCGAGCGACCCGACCGCGTCCCCGACCATTTCGGGGGCACTGCCGTCGTGACAAGTTGGCGTGCCCGACCCGCCGCCGGGGAACGTGACCTGGACCACCGCGTGGGTCTCGAGTTCCTCGAGAATCGTGAACGAAACCACGCCCTGCGGGTCGCTGTAGGAATCGCCCGCGTGCAGCTGGCCGGCCTGGCCCGCGTCGAGGATGTAGACGTTCGGCGTGTAGTCGAAGTCGTTCGACTCGTGCAGCAGCACGCCGTTCACGCCGTTGAGCGCATCGACGCCAAATGGGCG
>CADEGN010000133.1 GCA_902826865.1 uncultured Myxococcales bacterium | reverse complement strand
GCACGGGCACGGGCACGGAGGAGCGTGACCCCTTACGGGGTCACGCTCCTAGCGAGCCGCCGCCTCCGACAGCGGGTTGTGCCAGCGCAGCCCGGCGAACCGCGCGAAGTCGGCGTCGTTGGAGTGCAACTCGGCTTGCCGCTCGATCGCCAGCGCCGCGAGGTGTGCGTCGGTCGTCAACGCGCCGGCGATTCCGAGCGCACCGAACAATTCGTCGAGGACCTGGAGATGACGCGGCCCTGGCTCGACGATTTCGACGTTCGGTCGGTCGAGCCAATCGCGGACATGTCCCAGCGCCACTCGTGCATCGAGCGGCCGAGAGAGCACGGCACGATGCGTCATGACGCGCACGAATCCCAGCGCCACTGCCCAAGGCATACCCACGGGATCAGGCGCGCCCAAGCAGTGCTCCCACCACCGACGCGCCAACCCGTGGTGGGGCGCGTCGGCGTTGTACGCGTAGACCAGCAGGTTGACGTCGGGGAGGATCACTTGCTGCGCGCCGCCTCGTCGACGAAGTCCTCGATCTCGAGGTCGTCGATGAGCTGGTTGAGCCGCGTGGGGTCGACGCCGGGTCGGAATCCGCCGTGATGTGGCCGCACGACGAACGCCGGAGCTCGCTCCGCGCGCTGCTGCGCCCCGAGGCCACGCCGCAACAGATCGTTGAGCGTGGCCTTGAACGACGCGCCCCGCCGATGGGCGAGGGCCTGGACCTTCACCGCCACATCGGGCTCGAGCGTGACCGTCGTACGCACTAGAGCATCATGATGCCTAGCACTGGTGCTGTCAAGCTGCGCAGGCCAGATGCAAAGCGGCCTAGCTCCCGTGGCAACGGTAGCCGCGGGGGGGAGCACACTTGGTCCTGTGGCGTGTTCCATATCGCGCCCCCGATCCTTACTCGCGTCGTTCTTGCGAGGCGGTGGGGAAACGTGATCGCGGCATCCGCCGACGTGTCTTGGGTCTTCGGTTGGTGCGATCCCCGAGGAGAACATCCCGGCGTCACGTGCAGCACTCGCCAACGGATGAACCGTCGGCCAATCCGTTGGCCGACGGGCCGACAAAGGATCGGGCCGGTCCCAGGGTTGATGCATGGCACAAGCAGACAGATTCCACGACGCGGTTGCCGTTGTCACCGGGGCGAGTCGCGGGTTAGGGCTCGCCTTGGCGCACGCGCTCGCAGACCGAGGAGCCAAGGTCGCCATGATCGCGCGCGACGTCGATGTTCTCGCCGCCGCGGCCGATCGACTGCGCCGCCGCGGCGGCACGGTTGCGGAGATCGCCATCGATGTTGCCGCGCCGGGTGCCGCCCAGACGATCGCCGCACGCGCCCACGCCGAACTCGGCCGACCGACCCTCCTCATCCACGCCGCCAGCACCCTCGGTGCCGTGCCACTGCCACTGCTCGCTGACACGGAGCCGGACGATTTGGCCCGTACGTTCGCCGTCAACGTCTTCGCACCGTTTGCGCTCACGCGCGCCCTGCTGGGGTCGCTCGTCTTTGGCCGGCCGAGCGTCGTGGTGAACATCAGCTCGGATGCTGCCGTCGAGGCCTACCCCCGTTGGGGGGCCTATGGCGCCACGAAGGCGGCGCTGGATCACCTCACGCGCACGTGGGCAGCGGAACTCGACGGTGTTCGAGTGCTCGCGGTGGACCCCGGCGAAATGGACACGCAGATGCACGCGGACGCGATCCCCGATGCCGACCGCGCCAGCTTGGCCGACCCGCAGGAGGTCGCGGCCACGGTCCTCGACATGATCGCAGACGATCGCCGGGCGCCGAGCGGCGCCCGCCTGCGCGCCGTGGCATGGGAGGTGGGCCGATGACACCCATGGGAAAACCACGCAAGGGCGGTGACAGCCAGCGAATGCAGGTCATCGACGGTGAGCGAAACGAGGTGTTCGAGACCACGGTGGGCGAGCTGGCCAATTCTCTGCACACCGGCGACCTGCTGGTGTTAAACGATGCCGGCACGATGCCCGCGTCTATCCGTGCCTGGACCGAGGCCGGTGCGGAGTTCGAGCTGCGGTTCACGGGACCACCCGAGGGCGCACGATGGACAGCGATCGCGTTGGGTGAGGGCGACTGGCGCACGGACACGGATCTGCGCGCAGCCCCGCCCGAGCTCCCCGTGGGCGCGCGCGTGGGATTGCCCGCGGGTGTTTGGGCGACCGTCGTGGCCGTCGATGTCGACGCGCCTCGGTTGGTCACCCTGGCCTTCGGGGTCGCCAACACGGCGGTGCTCGAGTTGTTGCTTCGCCACGGTCGCCCCATTCAGTACGCCTATGTTCGCGAGGCCGTGCTGCTCTCCCAGGTCCAGACGGCCTATGCCGCGCGACCATGGGCCGTCGAGATGCCCTCGGCGGGTCGCCCGCTGACCTGGTCGACGATGTTCGCGCTTCAGCGGCGCGGGGTTGCGGTCGCGACCTTGACCCACGCCGCGGGGATCTCGGCCACGGGCGATCGTCGCCTCGACGCACGCCTGCCATTCGCCGAGCGCTACGATCTCCCGGCGGCGACCGTCGCCGCGATCACCAGGACGAAAGACAGCGGTGGACGAGTGATCGCCGTCGGCACTTCGGTGGTGCGCGCCCTCGAAGGCAACGCGCTGGCGCACGGTGGCTCGCTGGTGGCTGGGCAAGCCGTGACGGATCTGCGCATCGGTCCCGCCCATCGACCTCGCGTGGTCGATGGTGTGCTCAGCGGCGTGCATGAGCCGGGCACGAGTCACCACCAGCTCCTGGCTGCGTGGGCACCTGAGGAATTGCTGGCCGAAGCGGAGGCGAAGGCGCGGGCAAGTTCGCTGTACATCCACGAGTTCGGCGACTCGACCCTCGTGCTCGGGACACGCGTGCCTGCTCGCCCCGCGGCTCGTTCCTTGGATCGGTCGTTGGCGGACGGGCGCGCGAGCATCGGTTCACAGGCGATCGTCTCGCGGCCGACTGCGTAGGCTCAGCGGCGCTACATCCTTCGCGTTGCATCACTTCGAGCTAGAAGCTTCGAGGTCGTTCAGGTTGTCTGTGATGAGCTCGAGGTCGCGCTGCGCCTCCGCCGAGCTCGGGTCGGCCTTCGCCAGCACCCGACGGATCGCAAGGGACTCGGAGAAGTGGGCCTTCGCCTCGGGCAGTGACCCGGCCTGGCGGGCGACGTCGCCGAGCTAGGTCAAGGTGACGCTGAGGTCGCGCTGCGCCTCCGCCGAGTTCGGGTCGGCCTCTACCCGTTCGCGTGCATCGGCGACCTTGCGCTCGAAGTCGGTTTCGTTTGGGCGATCGACCCGGAGAATGGGCGGCGGCTCAACGCCAGTCTCGGAGTTCGGCGGCGGGCCCTTGCCGCCTTTGCAAACCCCGGCGGTTAAGCATGAAACCAGCACCACCACGGCGCCGACCAGCCGAAAGGAACGCCTGGGCCGATCTGGCCTCGACCGGACTCGTTCGCTTGAGCAAGTTCGCAACACTCGCCACACAGGATGCCAGCACCCCTCCACTTGATGCACGAATGCCAGCCGCCTTTCTCAGCGACGGCCGCGGTGAGGGGAATTGGACCCGCATAAGACAGCCGGTTGCAACGCCCCGGTCTCGGGGCTGGGCGTCGCGTACAACCCTCGCGTTGCATCACTTCGAACGAGCTGCTTCGAGGTCGTTCAGCTTGGCAGTGATGAACTCCATCGCGACCTGGGCCACCGCCGAGCTCGGGTCGGCCTTCGCAAGCGCCCGACGGATCCCAAGGGACTCGGAGAAGTGGGCCTTGGCCTCGCGCAGCGATCCGTTCTGAACAGCGACGTCTCCGAGCCTCTCCAAAACGATGCTGAGGTCGCGCTGACCAAGGCTTCCATGCTCGCGACCCCCATAGCCCTGCTGGCGTTGGCGCTCGTTGTGACGTCGTCCCGGCCATCAGGGACTTGTTCGACAGTCTCAATTCTAACCAGCAGCTTCCAGCGCGTTCAGCTCGGCCGTGATGAGCTCGAGGTCGCGCTGGGCCACCGCCGAGCTTGGGTCGGCCTTCGCAAGCGCACGACGGATCGCAAGGCACTCGGTGAAGTGGGCCTTGGCCTCGGGCGGTGACCCGTTCTGAACAGCGACGTCTCCGAGCTTGCTCAAGCTGACGCTGAGTTCGCGCTGAGCCTGCGCCGAGTTGGGGTCGGCCTTCGCAAGCGCACGACGGATCGCAAGCGACTCGGAGAAGTGACCGCTGGCCTCGCGCAGTGACTCGTTCAAAACAGCGACGTCTCCGAGCCTCTCCAAAACGATGCTGAGATCGCGCTGGGCCACCGCCGAGCTCGGGTCGGCCTTCGCAAGCGCGCGACGGATCGCAAGGGACTCGGAGAAGTGAGCGCTGGCGTCGGGCAGTGACCCGGTCTGCAGGGCCACGTCGCCGAGCTTGTTCAAGCTGACGCTGAGGTCGCGCTGGGCCTGCGCCGAGCTCGGGTCGGCCTTCGCGAGCGCACGACGGATCGCAAGGGATTCGGAGACGTGGGCCTTGGCCTCGGGCAGTGACCCGGCCAGGCGGGCGACGTCCCCGAGCTTGTTCAAGCTGACGCCGAGGTCGCGCTGCGCCTTCGCCGAAGTGGGGTCGGCCTTCGCGAGCGCACGACGGATCGCAAGCGACTCGGAGAAGTGGGCCTTGGCCTCGTGCAGTGACCCGGTCTGCAGGGCGCGGTTTCCGACCGAGTCCAAACTGATGCTGAGGTCGAGCTGCGCCTCCGCCGAACTGGGGTCGGCCTTCGCCAGCGCCCGGGCAATGGCAAGGGACTCGGAGAAGTGGGCCCCAGCCTCGGACAGCGACCCGGTCTGGCCCGCGACGTCGCCGAGCTGGATCAGACCAGCGCTGAGGTGGCGCTGCGCCTCCGCCGAACTCGGGTCGGCCTTCGCCAGCGCACGGGCAATCGCAAGGGATTCGGAGAAGTAGGCCTCAGCCTTGGACAGTGACCCGCTCTGGCGGGCGACATCGCCGAGCTGGATCAAGCCAACGCTGAGGTCGCGCTGCGCCTCCGCCGAACTTGGGTCGGCCTTCGCCAGCGCCCGACGGATTGCAAGGGACTCGGAGAAGTGGGCCTTCGCCTCCGGCAGTGACCCGGTCTGGCGGGCGATGTCACCGAGCTTGCTCAAACCAACGCTGAGGTCGCGCTGCGCCTCCGCCGAGCTGGGGACGGCCTTCGCCAGCGCCCCAGCGATCGCAAGGAATTCGGAGAAGTGGGCCTTGGCGTCGGCCACTGACCCCGCCTGAAGGGCGACGTCTCCGAGTTTGCTCAAGCTGATGCTGAGGCCGCGCTGCGCCTCCGCCGAGCTCGGGTCGGCCCTCGCGAGTGCGCGACGGATCGCAAGCGACTCGGAGAAGTGCGCCTGGGCGTCGGCCAGCGAGCCGGCCTGGAGGGCGACGTCTCCCAGCCTGTCCAAACTGATGCTGAGGTTGCGCCGCGCCTGCACCGAGCTGGGCTCGGCGTTCACGAGCACCCGGGCAATCGCAAGGGACTCCGAGAAGTGGGCCTTCGCCTCGGGCAGTGACCCGGTTTGGCGCGCGACGTCGCCGAGCTTGTCCAAGCTGACGCTAAGGTCGCGCTGCGCCTGCACCGAACTGGGGTCGGCCTTCGCGAGCGCGCGACGGATCGCAAGGGACTCGCAGAAGTGAGCCTTGGCCTCGCGCAGCGACCCGGTATGGCGAGCCACCTCTCCGAGCTCCTCCAAACCAACGCTGAGGCGGCGCTGCGCCTCCGCCGAGCTCGGGTCGGCCTTTACCCATTCGCGTGCGTCGGCGACCTTGTGCTCGAGGTCGGTTTCGTTTGGGCGAACTACGCGGAGCATCGGTGGCGGTTGAAGGTGACTGTCGCAGGCCCCCGCCGCCGTTGCAACGTGCGACGGCCGGGCATAACGCGAGGGCCACTACGGTGCCGACGAGCCGAAAAGAATGCCTGGGCCGCTCTGGCTTGCGACCGGACTCGTTCGATTGGGCGAGTTTGCAACACGCGGCACACAGGATGTCAGCACGCCTCCACTCGATGCACGAATGCCGGTCGCGTTTTCTCACCAACCGCCGCGCTTATGCGCTTGCACCTGACGAAGACGCCCGTGCTTCCACGCCCAAACTCGTTCGCGGGAGACAGCCGGTCGTATTCGCCCTGTCAAACGGGGTCGTCGCACGCCCGCGACGCGTAGGTCGCGGGCGTGCGACTCGGAGTTGCCAGCGCGAGACGGGAAGCACCGGCACAATGGGGTAGTCGATCGCCGACCCGCAACGGATCCATCGCTGCAATTGCGGGGCGCCCGTGCCCGCACGAAGCGGAATTCGCCATAACCATCACCGACGCCGGCAACACGACGAGCTCCGCGATCGCAACCCGCGCGCGCCGCTAGCTGCCAGCAGTCACCCGCGCAACCGCAGGCGACCCGACGTGCGCCGCGTCACCGCTCTGGCTTCAGTTCAGCGCCGATCGGACAGCTCACGCCCGTGCCACCGAGGCCGCAGTACCCCCCGGGATTCTTCGCGAGGTACTGCTGATGATAATCCTCCGCGTAGAAGAAAGCCGGCGCCGCACGGATCTCCGTGGTCACCTCCCCATATCCGGCTTCGCGCAGTCGGGCGCCAAACACTTCGGCAGAGGCTCGCGCGGCGGCAAGTTGCGCGTCGCCCTCCGTGTAGATCGCCGAGCGATACTGCGTGCCGACGTCGTTGCCCTGGCGCATGCCTTGGGTCGGATCGTGGTTTTCCCAGAAGACGCGCAGCAGATCCTCATACGAGATCCGCGTTGGATCGAAGATGACCCGCACGACTTCGGTGTGACCCGTACCGCCCGAGCAAACTTCGCGGTAGGTCGGGTTCGCAGTCGCGCCGCCGGCGTACCCGACGTTGGTCGTGACAACGCCCGGCAACGTCCAAAATTTTCGCTCGGCGCCCCAGAAGCAACCCATGCCGAAGATCGCGATGCGGTGTTCGGCGGCAAACGGCGCAACCGTCTGCGTGCCCAACACGGCATGCACGGGTGCCACGTCGAGCGGAGTGTCACGACCGGGGAGCGCATCGGCCGGACTCGGGATGCGCTGCTTGGATCCAAACGCCATGGACCTACGCTACACGCCGGTGGGAGTTCTTGCGATCTGCGTGTGAAGTCATACGGATCGGTCGCGACGTGCACCGGACCAACCCTGCCTATTTCAGCGGGCTGCGCATGAAACCGGCGGTTAGAAACGAAGGCCTGATCGCGTGCATTGCAGGAGCATATTGAACGCGCGGCATCGGCGCGCCCGCGATTGGGGCAGTCGACGCAACGAACATGGACCCAGCCGGTTCCTAGAATTTTCGATGCGCACGAGCCCTGCGCCGCCCGTCGTAATTCGAGGGAATGGGGGCGACATTCACATTGGAATTGTCGGTTCAAGCGGTCCACCGCGCGGTTGCGTCCCGGCTCCTCCTTGCGGTGACCCTGGCAGCGGCCGCGTGTGCCCGCGGTACCGAGAAGCCCTTGAGCGCCGAGGGCTCGGCGACCGGCGCGGGCCCGAGCGGGACAAGCGACGATGGTGGTAGTGGGGACGGTGGAGACGCCGGGGACGAGGGTGCTTCGCCCCCGGCGGACGCGTCGCTGACCACCGAGCAGATCGAGTTCTACCTCGATCGGATCGCGCCCAAGATCGCGAGCCGATCACTTAGCTACGGCGAGCGCGAGTTGATCAGACTCACCGGCGAGGAGGCGATCGCGCGCATTGTTGAGGGCTGGACGGCAGAGCCCGGCTTCGCCGAGGCCGTCCGGTTCATGATCGAGGATCAGCTCCACACCAGCGGGGCGCGCGATGGCGTCGACTTCAGCTTGCCCGGCAACCTTGCCGCGGAAATCGCGTTGGAGTCGCTGCCGTGGTCGACGATCCTCACCGCGGACTATTGCGTCGATTCCGCGGGCCAGCACATCGCCTGTGACACCGGCGCACCGTACGAGTCGGGGGTACTGGCGACGCGCGCCTATATGATCGGCAACAAAGGTCGATTCAACCTCGGCCGCGCGAAGCGCATGTTGGAGACGTTCGCGTGTCGCATCTACCCGATGGAGAGCGAGATCCAGATCCCGCTGCCAAAGCCGGTGCTGATCCCGATGTTCCGGGCCGAGACCCCCGAAGAGCAAACCGTGGAGGAGGCCGCGGGGGGATTTGGCAACGGCCTGGCTTGTTATCACTGTCACTCGCAGTTCGGTGCCCACGCGCAGCTCTACGTCCGCTTCGACGACACCGGGCTGTGGCGCGAAGACGCCACCGGGCTGCAGGATCCGGCCGGTGAGATGGGTCGCTCGACCAATGGTCTGTACACCTCGCACATGAACGACCCGGGCGCGGCCCAATCGGAGAACTCGCAGGTGTTTGGCGTTGACGTGGAGAACTTGCGTGGAGCCGCCGATGTGATCTCGGCCAGCCCGCTGTTCCAGGAATGCACGATCAAGAACATCATCGCCCGGGCGTTTGCGCTGCCTTCGGGCGCGAGCGACAGCATCGACGCGGAGCTCCTCGGCGAGCTCGCCCGCCAGCTTACGCAAGGCACCGCCGATCCTCCGATCACCGCCTATTATCGAACCATTTTCACGGATCGACAGGTCATCGATGCCGTGCTCGCAACCATGGAGGCCTCGCCATGACTAGGCCGTCAAGAACGCCGCGCATACACGCGATCGACCCGGTGCGCCGACGCGCGTTCATGAAGTTCGCCGCCACCGTGCTGGCCGCGCCTGCGATCCCGGCGGCACTGCGTTTTGCTGTCAACGAGCAACTCTTCGGCGAGGCCAAGGCGTTCGCCGAGGAGGCGAACCTCCCGACCTATTTCATCGAGATGGACCTGCGCGACCAGTGGGATTTCGGCCACGTCTTCGTGCCGCCGGGCATCGCCACCAGCATGTCGAACCTGACGCGCGGTGGCACTGGCGATGCGCTGCCGTTTTATTTCACGGCAGATCAGATCATCACCGCTGGCAACGGGTTCTACCTCACCCCTGACTCGCAGGTGTTGATGCCCCACCTCGGCAACATCGCCGTGGTCGAGATCAACGAGCTGTGCACCGGTGCGATTCACGGCCACGAGGCCGTCAACCCCATGCGCTCGCCGGGCAAAACGAGGACCCAGGGCCCCGGCAAGGAGGCGACGTGGCTTGGTGAGCCAGGATTCGGCGAGCAGGGCAACGACTACTGGTACTCGTCCACCCCGACGCCGGCGTGTCTCCACAATTACTGGCAGAAGCAGCTCACGCCCGAGCTGGCCAACGGCATCACGATGAAGTTCATCAGCCGGTTCCACACGATCTGCCACTACGGGGCCGGGCTACCCAACTCCGAGCTCACGCGGATCCAAAGCGTGGACATGCTGATGCAGACCTTCCCACCCACGGTGGAGGAGCTCACAATCCCGACGCCCGAGGAGGCGGCCGCATTCGCCAAGGCCCTCAAGCGCGCCGACACCGGCTTCTTCAAGCGCCACGGCTACAACGAGGATGCAAGAACCACCCACGAAGCGCGACTCGGCGAAGCCCAGGGCAAGTGGTATCACGAGCCGAAGATCGTCAGCTTGCCGTTTACGCCCGAGGAAGTCGAGTATTGGCAAGACGGCGTGCCTGATCAGGTCGGCGACGTCATCAAGGCCAACATCTGGGAGCAGTCCGCCTGGGCGTTCAAGCTGCTGGCGGGAGACGTCACACGTTCGGTTGCGCTCGAGTTTGACTACCTAGACGTGCACGACACTCGAATGGAGGACGTGATCCGTACGATGGCTGCGCAGTCGGTCATCCCGCTTGTCCGACTCATCGAGAGCATCAAGGCGATTCCGGGCATGTGGGATCGGACTGTGATCGTCGTGTACAGCGCCGACGGAGGTCGCACGCCGTCGGCCAACTCGTATGGCAACCAGGGCAAGAACTCGTTCATACTCGCTGGAGGAGGTGTGCGCGGCGGCTATTTCGGCGACGTGCGCGTGGCCGGCAACACCGGCAGCGGTCACAGCTGGTCGTACTGGGCGCCTGACGAAGCGGGCGATCCTACGATCGAGGTGAGCGGTGATAACTCGCGACGCCTGAGCGGCGCTCGCACGTGGCGAACGCTCATGAAGGCGTTGCGGATCCCGGACGACGTCATCTCTGCGTTCCCCGATGTCGCCGGCGCAGCGCCGCTATCGTTCATGCTCAACGTCTGAGGAGGCCCAGCGCATGACGGTTGCCAAAATCCTTCGCCGACCCCCGTTCACGTTGGTCTTGCTCGCCATCACCACGACGCTCGCAGGTTGCTACACAGGCCTCGGCGCGCCTGACCGCAGCAACGCCGACGGCGCCGGCGGCGACGACAACGGTGGCGACGGGCAGGACGATGGCCCCGCGCCGTCGCGCACGCCAGCCGACCCGGGCGAGATCCACCCGTTTGAGGTGCCCGGCTCCGAGGTCGAGCTTCTCCCGTTTCACGTGCGCATCAACAACCTCGCCACGGTCGCCGGCGTCAGCCCCGACCATCCGATGTTCACCGACCTCTATATCCGGCGCTATCAGCTCGGCGATCACGACTATGCCAACGGCATCGCCCCGGATTTGCGCTGGACACCCGAGCGGATGGAGACGTGGGTTCGTGGGCTCAAGTCAGTGTGTGACGATCCGGCGTTTCAGTCGCGCAACAGCGGCATCGTGGCGGATCCGACGGAACTCGTACGGGCGGCGTTCGCCCGCGAGCCCACCGACGAAGAATTGTCGGCGCTGCAAGAAGTGATCGCCGGGCAGGTCGACCCCGCTGGCCAGTACCGAATGGTCTGCCTCACCGTTCTCACCAGCCTCGAGTTCGTCGCGCGCTGAGCCGATCGCCGGGGCCTCGAGGGGGGCGCACGGTCAGCAGATCGTTCCGCTGTCGCACGCGACGTCGACGGTGAAGTCGACCCGAACCGATTCCGGAGCGCACGAGCCCTCACCGCACACCGCGAAACGAAGCTCGCCGCTCATCTGACGCTTGCCCGTGCCGTGGGGGACAAACGGCACCTCGAGGGCGAGTTGGTCCTGGTCGAAGCGCAGAGAATCGGCGTGGCCATGCCCGCGCTTGCCGATCTCGACACCCGCAACCGGTTGCAGCTCAAGGCGGGGAGCATAATCGACGCTGATGTGCCACGGTTCCACTGGGCGCACGGTAAAGCGCGCCGAACTGCTCTGGTCTGAGGTCGCCTTTGCCGGGCTGTCGACCGTGAGATGGAAACGCGGTCCGCTGGGCGGCGCGTTATCTGGGGGAGCATCGACCGAAGTCGAGCAGCCGACCAGCCATGGGAGCAGGATCAGGGTGCCGAGGCGCATCAGGTATCCCGAGAATGCCACGACCTCTACGGGTGTATCGGCCCCGTAGATCTTTCTCGGCCTCGCGCTACCTGCGCCCCGACCACGGACTCGGGCGCGCGCGGGGCATTCCCGGTCAGTTGCACCCCACGCTGATAGAATCGCGCCGAATGCTCGCGGTCCCAGTGGCGATCCTCGGGTTCGTCACTGCGCAACCGGCGGAGGTGACGTCAACCGCCCACGAGGCCGGGATCGAACTGACGTGGACGGCACCAGCGGCCCCCGTGTGTCCCGACGCCGCTGCGATCGTCGCCGACAGCATCCGGGCGCTCGGGCCATCACCCCCCAACGAGCCGCTGTGGGCGCGCGCCACGGTTGTCACCGACGCCGATGGCTTCGCGCTCGAGCTCATCATCGACGGCGCGCACGGGCGTGTGGGCACCAGGCAACTGCGCGGCAAGACCTGCCCCGTGCTCGCGCGTGTGGCCGCACTGGTGATCGCGGTCGCGATCGATCCCGACGCGACCATGCCGACCGAGGACGAACCCGCCGACGAGCCGACCCCCACCGTACCGGAGCCCGAGGCATCGACTCGACCCACGCCGACACCACTGACGCCGCCGACGGCCCGACCTGTCAAGCGCACGGTGACCGTGGCTCCGCGCCGTCGTGAACCGATGCCCCCGCAATCGCGACCTTGGATCGGCGTGCTCGCCGACGCGGGCGTGGGTGCGATCGCCCTGCCCGCGCTCGCTGGCGTGGTCGGGGCGGCGATCTCGATGGGCGGGCGGCGCTGGCGAGCCGAGCTCGGCGCCGTCGGCTGGACGGCGAGCGAGCAGGAGTCCAGTTCGAACCCGGCGGTCGGCGGGCGTTTCGGTCTGCTCGCAGGACGCGTGCGCGGTTGCTATGTCGCCCACGTCGCTCCACTCGAGCTGCCGATGTGTGCCGGCGGAGAGTTCGGAGCCGTGCTTGCCCGAGGCACCGGTAAACTCACACCTAGACGTCGGCCCAGCGCCTTGGTCGTCGCTGCGACGCTCGGCCCGCAACTTTGGTGGCGGCCGGCGCGATTGCGCGGCCGCCTCGGCTTGTTTGTCCGCGCGGACCTGCTCCTCGTCGCGGTGCAGCCCCGTTTCGGAACCGCGCGCTCCGGCGTCGTATGGAAAGTCCCCAGCACCGCCGTCGAGGCGACCGGCGGGATCGAGGTACGATTTGGCCGGTCGCGATGACGGATCGGCACGACGGCGGTCTACGACGATCGATGCGGCCGCCAGAGGCCGGGAGGGCCGACGATGAACAGGTGCGCGAAGCCGGCCCGCGCACGCTCGCCGCGACCGCCGAGATCTACCGCCGCCACGCCGGATTCGTGTGGCGCGTGGTCCGTCGCCTGGGCGTCCCGGACGCCGCGGCCGAGGACGTGATGCACGAGGTGTTCATGGTCGTCCACCGCCGCCATGCCGAGTACGACGGACGCGCGTCACCGACGACTTGGCTTTACCATCTCGCGCGCGGTGTCGTGAGCAACTGGAAACGCGGCGCCGCGCGGACCGAGCGGAGGATCGCGTCACTCGTTCCGTCGCCGCCGCAAGGCGACCCCGAGGACGACGCCAGTCGCCGCGAAGCCGCCCTTTTCGTCCGGCGATTCCTCGCCGATCTCGATGCCGACAAGCGTGAGGTGTTTGAGCTGGTAGATATCGACGGACTCGGGGTGCCCGAGGTCGCCGAACTCGTTGGGATCAACGTCAACACCGCCTACTCGCGGCTACGCGCGGCACGGGCGGCGTTTCAGCGCGCCGTCAGCCGGCTGCGTGCACCCACGGGGGCAGCATGAGCATGAACGATGTGCATGATCTCGACGAAGACGCGGCCGGCTTGCTTGCGGCCTACCGCGCCGAAGAGGCGATGCCCGCCCCAACCCGCGCGCGGGTTTGGCAGCGGATCGAACGCGACGTGCGGGCCAGCGCAGCCCCGTCTGCTGGCCTGCGGCCGGCGATGCGGGCCCCGCCGCGGGCCCGGCGAACCGCCATCGCCGTCGTCGCCTTGGTCGCCGCCGCTGGCCTCGCGTGGTTCGGTGCGCAGGAGCTCCAGCGCGACAGCTCGCCACGCGCCCAAGAAGCGCTCGATTCCTACGCGCCGACGCAGGCTCCGAACACCGCCGTCGAGGGGCACCCACCCGCCAATGCGGCGGTGCCGACGGGTGAAACCAGCGCTCCTGCTCCAGCCCCGGCGATCGCGCCGAGCATCCCCACAGCTGCGCCCACGTCCCCAACGGTGCGTGACGTGGACCCGGTGCCGCCGTCGCGGCGCACGCCATCGCCGCGCGAGGCCGAGGGTGCGAGCATCGACCAGGGCGATCCCCTCGCCGCGGAGGCTGGCCTGGTGCGCGAGGCCCAGGCAGCCCTCACACGTGGCGGCGCGGAGCAAGCGCTGGACCTACTATCGCGGTGCGCGCGCGAGTTTCCGCGGGGTGCGTTGCTCGAGGAACGCGCGGCCCTCCGCGTGTTGGCGCTGTGCGCCGCCGGAAAGGCAAAACTCGCGCGGCGCGAAGCGGCCGCTTTCGCCCGTCGGCACGGGGCATCGCCGCTTGCTCCCCGCGTCGCCGCGGCCTGCCCCGAAGTGCCATGACGGAGGGCGGTGGCTGCGGACTACAACCAGACATGATTGATCGCGACGGTATGGTCTTTCGAACTGCGACCCTGTGTACATTGCTCCTGGGTGGATGTGTTCTTGATCCGAAGAACCTCGGCGAGGAGCCAGGTACCTCCGACGGCGGTGTCGAGGGTGGGACCGCGGGGGCGTGCCAACCCGGCGATACGATGCCCGCCCCCGATGGGTGCAACACCTGCGGATGCATCGATGGTGAGTGGGCGTGCACGCAGATCGGCTGCGGCGAGACTGGGACGCCGACGGAGTGCCAACCGGGCGACACGATGCCCGCCCCCGATGGGTGCAATGACTGCATCTGCATCGAAGGGCAGTGGGGGTGCACCAAGCGTGCCTGCGGCGAGACGAGCGGAAGCGACGCAGGCGGAAGTTCTGGCGCGGTGGAAACGGGTGGTAGCGACAGCGGCGGACCCGGTGGCGGGTGGTTCGGCGACGAGATCCTCATCTGTGATCCGGGCGCGCCCACCGACACGAAGGTGATCTCCGCGGCCGCCGTGGTCGGCGATTCTCTAGCTGTCACGGTGACGTACAGCGGCGGCTGCGAGGAGCATCTCTTTGGCCTTTGCTGGGATGGTGCCTTCGCGGAGAGCAACCCGGTGCAGGTCAGCACGTTCATCAGCCATGACTCGATGCAGGACCCATGTGACGCGCTCCCGAGCGAGGAACTGATCTTTGATCTCCTGCCGCTTCGCGCGGCGTACGAAAGCTCCTACCAGTCCGACACCGGTGCCATCATCATCAATCTGGACGGGTGGGAGACCCCACTGACCTACGGTTGGGGAATTTGATCCGCGGCGCTCGCCTCAGCGCCCCCGGCGAACGCCCATGGCACGAAGGACCTTGGGCAGCTCGGCCGGTGGGAGTTCGAGGCGAGCGCACAGATCAGCGAACCCGTGGGTGACAAGCTCTGGGTTGGCCGAGATGTCGCTGTGAACGCGCTCGAGTACGTCCGCGCGGATTGCCCTCGGACCACGGACGAGATAGCCGAGGCCTGGATAGACGCTCGGCTCGACGCGTTCGTCGATGGCGACGGAGACCGCGATACCGCCGTTCGATCGCGGCAGGCTTCCGTAGTAGGCGCCCGAGAGCGCCGCGCGGAGGGCCAACATCGCGGGGCGAAGTCCCGCCGCCGCGTAGGCGAGCTCGTGACGAACGTAGATCCCGGCATCCGCGAATGCTCGGCACTCCCCGACCTCGAGGCGCGCGAGGCCACTCGCTGCGCCATCGAGGGTCCCGAGGCCTTGCTCAAGGGCATACAACACACCACGCCCCGCCGGCCCGAGTTGGCCGGTGTCGACCGCTCGCATCGGTGCCAACAATTCGCCCAGTGCGTCCTTCACCCATGCCAGCAAGCGTCGCTGTACACGCGACCGTGCGCCGCCGCCAAGGCCCTCAGAATCGACGAGCCGCAGCTCGGGATGCAACACGTCCACGCCCCGGCCAAGGACAGCGATCGCACGCCCATCGAGCGCAATCGTCGATCTGTCGCCAAGCACAAGATCGTCGTGCTCGGCTTCTACGATGCGCTCGACCCAGTCCGCGCCGTCGGGCGAGTCGAAGGACCCGTCGGGTGCGGCATCAAAAAGCTCCACCAGCTGGGCGAACGGTCCGGTGGCAACGCGCTCGGGACCCGTCTGCGGGGCTGCGGCGCCCCGACCGCGGCTGCGCGCAACCTTGGACACCCGCGCGGTCGTGGCCTGTCGCTCGACGAATCGCTCCGTGAGTCGCTGATGCAGCGCATCGCTACACGCGTCCTCTAGCTTGCGCGCGACTTCCTGCCAGTGCCCTGCATCACCCAGCCAACGCTCCTGGTTGGAGATGTACGTCATCGTCCGAATGAACGCGATTCGGTGCATGAGTGTCGCGATATCGCCATCCGTGCCTTCGAGACGCGACATCCGGGTGGCGAGCCACTGTGGCTCGATTGCACCCGCAGGACCCGAAACCTGGAGAAAGATCGCCTCCAGCAGCTCGACATGGCTATCCAGCGCAAGTTTGCGGAAGTCCGGGATTCGACACACCTGCCACAGCAATTCGACCGCTTCCGGCGAGTTCGCCCGCCGCTGCACCTCGTCGCGCCGCGCCATCTGGACCAACGCGTCGTAGTCATCGGCCTGGGCAACGAGCCGCAGGGCTGCATGGGGCGGACGCACGCGCAGGCTCGCGATGAGCTTTTCGGCACTTCGGAAATCGAGATCGGAGTTGCGCCAGACCAGTTGCGACACCGCGGGGAAGCGGTGGTTCTCTACCGCAGCCACCGTTCGCGGAGCACACTCGGGCGCGGGTCGCAGCGTGCCGAACTCGCCGTTGCGCAGGTGTCGACCGGCGCGACCGGCGATCTGACCGATCTCAGCATCGTCGAGCGGACGTAGCTCGTGGCCGTCGAACTTCTGCGACTCTGCGAACGCAACCCGATCGACGTCCATATTGAGACCCATCCCGATCGCGTCGGTCGCGACCATGTAGTGGACCTCGCCCGATTGGTACATCGCGACCTGAGCATTACGGGTTCGCGGCGAGAGAGCGCCGAGTACTACCGCGGTCCCGCCGTGGCGACGCCGAATACGTTGCGCAAGGTCGTAAACGGAGTCGACGGAAAAGGCGACCACCGCGGTGCGCTGTGGGAGGGCACCAATCGTCGTGCCCCCGACGTGGGCCAAGTGAGACAAGCGCGGGTGGGTCTCGATTCTCGCCGTCGGGACCAACATCTCGATGGTGTGACGCATCGACTCCGCGCCGAGAAACCACGTCTCGAGTCGACCGCGGGCGCGCAGAAGCCGATCGGTGAATGTGTGCCCGCGCTGGGCATGGGCCGCGAGTTGGATCTCATCCACTGCGACGAAGTCGACATCGCGATCGATCGGCATCGACTCGACCGTGCACACCCAATAGCGCGGACTCGGCGGCACCCGTTTCTCTTCGCCCGTGACAAGCGCCACAGCACGCTCACCGATCCGCGCTGACACTCGGTCGTAGATCTCACGCGCGAGCAATCGCAGCGGCAAACCGATGCAACCGGTTTGGTGCTCGAGCATGCGCTCGACGGCCCGGTGGGTCTTGCCCGTGTTCGTCGGCCCGAGCATCGCGACGAGCTCGCCACCGGGCGGTGTCTGGTAGGGCATCTCGGTTCGCGGCAGTCACCGTCAGCGGCCGATCGGCGGCGGCACAAAAACATAGCGCGGCAGGCGAGCGTCGAGTCCGCCACGCCGAATCTTGCTGTGCATCTCTTCGAGTTCGTGTTCCATGGCCGCGACGATCGTCGAGTTGGACGCGTCTTCGGCGATCGGCGCGCGCCGACTGGCCACGACCTCACCGGCACGGCGAACCTCGGTGACGAGAAAAGCGGAGGCAACGTCATCACCTACCGTGATACGGAGCTCTACCCCCGCGCGTCGGACGACGCGCTCGATCGGGGGCATCGCCCGGCGCACAGTCGGTGGCGAATCGGGCACCGCACTCGAGAGCCAGCGATCGTAGGCCCCTGCACACAGCTCGCGCAGCACCGACTTGTGCTGCGTCCGCAACACTCCGTCCACGTCAGCGTTGGTCATCTTCTCGTCGAGCGGCTGGCGAGCGGTGGCGATGACCGTGCCATCGACGAACAACTGCGTGCAGATCTGTGGGCGGCGTCCGATGGATACCTCCGACTGCAGATGCAGTAGCCTTCCGCGATAGCGCACGTCGTGGTTGTACCCGCGCGAAGGGGACGCCATCTTGCAAGGGTAGCCGAGCTCATCCTCCGCCGGATCAAGCGGCTTGCTTACAGAACTGGGCGGGATGAGCGCTGTAGGCTCCGCCACGAACTGATCACCAAGCAGCCGGCAGGAATCGCGGGCGACATCGCCCCTGCTTGGGTGGAGCAAGCCGCTCGTGCGACGGGCGCGTTTCGGTGGGCGCGCTTCGGCGGGATCAGGCGGTCCCGCTGGCGAACGCGCGGACGAGGTTGTCGACATACGCCTCAACAAACGCCCCGACGTCGGGCACCGGGAACGAGGGATGCGACTCGGAGATCCGCCGGTCGAGGATCAGCGCTGCAAGCCCGTGCAGGCTCGCCCAGGCCGAGAAGACGGCATCCCGGACGTCGAGATCCGGACGGAAAACGCCGTCCGCCACGCCCTCCGCGAGGAGGGCGAACGGGCTCTGCGCGTCGTTCGCGTCGGGGAGCTCGTGGGCGAGCCACTCGATCTCCTCGCCATGAAAGATCAGCCTGTAAAGCCACGGATTTGTCCGGGCGAACGCGATGTACGCCCGGCTCATCGCGCCAAGTTGCTCCCGGCGCTCGACAGCCTGCATCGCCTCCACGAGGTGGGTCTGCAAAACCCTCACTCCATGGAGTCGGATCTCGCGCAAGATCGAGGACTTATTCTCGAAATGTGAATAGAGCGCCGTCGCGCTAACCCCGAGCCGGCTAGCGATCCCGCGCATCGTCATCCCCTCTTCGCCAAGCTCGCTGCCGAGCTCGATGCCCGCCCGAACGATGTCTTCGTGCAGACCAGCCCTGGCCGGCAACCTCACGCCTGCAGCATATCACCGAGGCGGCCGGTGTCCTGCCCAAAACCAGTGGCGCGAGGCCGGGGCCCGCGCAGTGGCGGCATTCTCGCGACGCCCACGGGTGGACCACGCCAGCCGGACGCAGGAGCCCCGAGGCTAGCGTTCGATATCCCACCGAGCACCGCCGGGCGTGTCCTCCACGGCAACCCCGGCGGCCTTGAGTACGTCGCGGATGACGTCGGCACGGGCGAAGTCCTTGGCCCTTCGCGCGTCCGCGCGCGCGTCCAACATCCGATCGATCACGGCGCGATAAGGGGCGGCTACGTCTGCACCTGTGTCACTCGGCAGCGCGTCGCTTGCCAACTCAGGATAGAGGCTCGCGTCGGCGACCTCAATCCCTAGCACATGCAGGTGGCGGGTGAGGCAGCGGTATGCCGCCATGATCGACGCGGGATCGTCGAGCGATTCGATCCCTCCGGCGAACAGCTCCCCCACATAGTCGAACACGGCGGCCGTCGCTTGCGGGCAACCGAGGTCTGCGTCCATGGCCGCGACAAACCGATCGATGAACGCCGCCGACGCTGCCGCGAATGCACCGTAGACGAACGCGTCGCGCTCACGCGGGATCGCTGCGGCGGGATCCCGCAAGCTCGCGTAGCGCTGGGCCACCGGGATCCGGCGCCGCGCTGGATCCTCGCCGAGCAATCGTTCGGCCATGGCCTTGAGCACGCGCCCGATCTTCTTGTAGCCCTCCGCCGAGGCCCGGATCAGCTCATCGGAAAACGCGAGCTTGGTTCGGTAGTGGGTGCCGGCGAAGAACCAACGGATCTCGTCGTGGCGGTGGTCGGAGAGCAACTCGGGGATCCCGATCACGTTGCCCAGCGACTTCGCCATCTTGACCCCGCGCAGATCGAGATGCTCGGGGTGCATCCAATACGTAACCCATGGGTGCCCGCATAGCGGCTCGGACTGCGCGACTTCGTTTTCGTGATGGGGAAAGAGGTTGTCGACCGCGCCGCCGTGGACGTCGAAGTGGCGCCCGAGCATCACCGTGCTCATCGCAGAACACTCGATATGCCAACCGGGCCGCCCTTGCGGCCACGACGGCTCACCGGTTGGCCAGCTCGGTTGGCCGGGCTCGCTCGGCTTCCACAGCGTGAAGTCAGCTGAGTTGCGCTTGCGCCCGATGTCCTCCGCGAGCCGCCCGCTGGCGCCAGCCTGTTGCCCGTCGAGGGTGTTGCCCGACAGCTCACCGTAACTCGGGAAGCTCCGCACGTCGTAGAGCACTTCGCCGTCGACCACGTAGGCATGACCGCTTGCGATAAGCTGCTTGATCATGTCGATCTGCGTGTCGACGAAGTCGGTGGCCCGCGTGTACGCGGCGTAGTCCTTGATATGGAGCGCCCTGCAGTCGCGTCGGAACGTGGCGATATTGGTCTCCGCGACATCAAGCCAACCGACGGCACCTGTGGCCCGGTCCATGATCCGATCGTCGATGTCGGTGTAGTTGATGATGCTTAGCACGTGCCAGCCCCGGTACTCAAGCCAGCGGCGGAACACATCCCAGAAGCAGTAGGTGCGAGCGTGTCCGATGTGCATCGCGGAGTACACGGTCAGGCCGCAGGTGTAGATGCGAACGACGTGCGGATCGGCGGGAACGAAGGGCTCAAGCTGCCGCGTGCGGGTGTTGTAGACGTGCAAGGCCACGGGAAGGCTCCAGGGCGAACGCTTCCCTGATACACTGACTCTCGGCGTGGCGTCGACCCCTCGGCTCGCCGCCGGGACCCTGTTCGCCGGCGACTACCGCATCCTGGGACCGCTGGCCGAGGGCGGCATGGGCTCGGTCTATCGCGCCGAGCAGCAGAGCACGCGCAAGGTCCGGGCGCTCAAGGTGGTGCACGGCCGGCTGCTCGACGACGAGCGCAGTCGGGCGAGGTTTGTCCGGGAGGCGACGATCGGCGCATCGATCGCCAGCGAGCATGTGGTCGAAGTCATCGGCGCCGGGATCGATCCCGCCACTGAGTTGCCGTATTTGGCGATGGAGCTGCTCGACGGCGGGGACCTCGCCGCGGTGGTCCGCCATCGGGGCCGACTCACGCCGGGCGAGCTCGGCGCGTTGCTCCGCCAACTCTGCCACGGCTTGGGCGCGGCCCACGTGGCCAAGGTCGTACACCGCGACCTCAAGCCCGCCTGGCCCGGGCTGCCGAAGAAGCAGAGCCCGGCGGCGAGTGGCCGAGAGTCCGCGAACAGTTCGCCCTGGTGCCAGGCAGCGTGGCCCGCGAGCCATCCGATCATCGCTTCCGAGTTGACGCCCGCTTCGACCGGATCCCGAGCGGCACGTCCCTGACGATCAGCCCTACGCCGCAGGGTCATCGCTACGCGTGGGAGATCGGCGAAGCCACCACCGTCCTGGAACTCGCCGTCTCGCATATCGAGCTCGAGTGGGCGAGCGCCGATGGGCGTTGGGAGCTCCTCGACATCCCGCTTCCGCTCTCGGCCGCGGAACTCGCTGCGTTCACGGTGGCGCCGGCGACTGTACGCTACGAGGGTGAACTCGCGTATCACATCGCGCCCGACGGCCAGCGGATCGTCATCGTGGTCCGCGGGGCCCTGGCCAACGCTCGCGGCGACCCCCGGGCGATCGACGCGCGGTGGTTTCTGCGGGCCGCCGGGCCGCAAATTCGTCTGATCGATGCCGGGGCCGGACAACGCCGACTGCGTCGCGCAGCACAATCCCTCGCGGCCGGTAGACTCCCGGTTGCGGCCGTCGATCTCGATCACGAAACGGTACAGACCTCACGGATCTACGTGCGGTCGCGCGACCCTGAAGCGGCCGCCCTCGTCGCCCGAATCAACGCGAGCTTAGGCACACAGCTACCCAGCGCGCTGCTTGAGCATGCGGGGTGGACCCAGGCGGTCGTCGCTCTTGGGCCGGATTTGCCCTGACGCCGGGCCCATCCCAACGCTCCGCCGACCCACTGGGGTTCGTGCGCGCTCCGCGGCGAGGCGCAACAAGGGCTGCGAACGCTCTTCTCCT
>CADEGN010000132.1 GCA_902826865.1 uncultured Myxococcales bacterium | reverse complement strand
CATCCGCGGACGTGGTGTCGTTGCCGCCGGACGACTCGACGCCCACGGTCGTCGTCGTGGTGGTACCGTCGTCGGCACATGCTGTGAGGAGCAGGCCGGAGCCTGCAGTCAGGAGAAGTGGTTTCAACCAGCGCGCGTGCATGGGCGGGGATGATAGGTGGGGTTGCCGTGCACGAGGGAAGATTGCGTATGTGTTCTGGCCCTGACGATGTGAGGAGCGTCGCTTTGGGCGCCGTGCGATCACGATGAACCGGCTGCGTGGTGGGAGCACGACCGGCCTCACGCCGGGGGCCCCCTGAGCCCGCGCAACATTGGCGGGACGGCTGTTCCAGGGCGTGGCTCCACGGAATTCACCCCGCGCCCCCGATGTCGCCACGGGTCATACGCCCGTGCGCGTGTGCCGGGGGTCGCGCTGAGTTCACGCGGGAACCTCTTGCTCGAGCGTGCGTGGACCCACCAAGATGGACGCCTCGATGCGCTGTCTCCTGCCCTGGGCGCTGCTGCTTGCGACGGCGTGTCACCGCGGGCCCCCGCCGGTTGACCCTGATCTCGTGCCGGTCGCAACCATCCCGGCCGAACCCATGGTTGAGCCCGACGAGCAGATCGGGCCACCCGATGCGCCGGGCGTCGATCTCATCGGGAAAGATCCACCGTCGGCGACCGGGAAAACCGAACACATCGCGATCGAAGACGAGCCGACGCAGTCCGCCACCGTGACCGCGTCGCCGCGGCGCGACAAGCTACCGTCGATGCTCCCGGGCATTCTCGGCGGACCTAACAAGTAGAGTCGCGCCCGCGCCTCGTATCGCCATGGAGGCGTCAGCTGGCGAGCGCGGCGAACGTGCGAGCGAAGGCGGTCATGCCGATTCGGGCTTGGCGCCAGTCGAAGTACTCGTTCGGCGCGTGATAACCGTGATCGGGCAAGGAAAGCGGGAGAAAGTGGACGCCGACGCCGAGCTCGGCGGCCAGCACCGGTACGGCTCCGATCGATCCGCCCTCGCGGATCGTGACAGGCGCGCGACCGGTGGCGGATTGGAGGGCATCGTGGATCGCATCGTGCACTCGGCCGCGTGGATCGGAACGGTAGGGCGCGAATGACCCGCCGATCGTCACGGTGACGTCAGGATTGAAGCGGGCGACAAAGGCCAGCAATGCCTCGCCGATCGCTCGCGGATCCTGGTCGGGGACCAGCCGAAAACTGATCTTGAGCTCGGCCTCGTGCGGAACGATGGTCTTTGTGCCGCGGCCTTGGTATCCGCCCGTCAATCCGTGGATCTCGAAGGTCGGGCGCGTCCATAGCCGCAACATCATCTCGAGGGGCACCTCTGTGGTGACGCGCTCAAGGTGGTGGGCGTGGAGAAAGTAGTGCGGGTCGAAGCCGCTTCGCATGAAGCTCGCGATTTCTTCGGCATCGGGGGGGACCACGCCCTCATGCCAGAAGCCGGCCGCATCGATTGCCGTAGCAAGCACGCACAATTCGCGGACGGGGTTGCGGGCCACGCCTCCGGCGAGGCCGGAGTGCACCTCCTGTTCGGCTGTTCGCAGGCGCAGCAACGCCTGCAGCGATCCACGCAGGCCGGCAGAGATGGCCGGCTGATCCGCGGTGGGCCAGATCGTATCTGACACGATCACGCAGTCGCATCCGAGCGCGTCTTTGCGGGCGCGTACCACATCGAGGAAGTTCGGGCTGCCAATCTCCTCTTCGGTTTCCCACAGGAAGGCTACCTCGATGGGGAGTCCGCGCGAGGTTGCCCACGAAGCCGCGCGCACGGCACATAGCGCCGGACCCTTGTCGTCCGTCGTGCCGCGTCCGCGATAGAGGAAACCGCGCTCGGGGTGCGGCTCGACCTCAAAGCGGAACGGGTCGGCTTGACGCCATCCGGCGCGCTCGGCCGGCTGAACGTCGAGGTGGTTGTAGACGAGCACGCGTGCGCGCGGCTGAGCGTGGCGGATTCGAGCCATGAGCGACGGCGTGCCCTTGGACTCCACGATCTCGACGTCCGCGCCGCTCGAGCGAAGTATCTCGCTCGCGGTTGCTAGGCCAGCTCGGATCTCGGTGTCGTTGACGGCGCCAGGTGACACCGTTGGGTGCTCGACCAGCGCCTGGAGGTTGCTCCGGAACCAGGCTTCCGAGCTGCGTACATACTCGTCGAGGTCCGGCAGCGGTGTCGAAGCCGCAAAAGAGCTGCCCGATTCCATGGCGTTCAGCGTTATCACGCCTTGCCAGGGGCGTCCAAGCCGATGCTTCCGCGATGCGATCGTGACGGCGCGATCGCCATGGCGGGCTGGACGCGCATGATGACGACGCGCCGAGTTGTGATGCTCGGAGCATCGTCCGAGCGGTGCGGACAACTGCACACACACGGACGGCGGTTCGCGTCCGCGACCGTGACGGAGATGTCGTGAGGATCTCGGGCGCAAAGGGATCCCGGTCGACGTTCACGACAGGGGGCTCGCATCCGCCGGGTATTCGGTCGGGCGAGACCGGCGCCGGTTGGCGCAGCACGGTCGGTGCCTGCTATCTTGAGAAGGTACGACTTGCGCGACCTTGCCATGAACACGAATGCCCCCGTTTCGCCCGCCCCCGCGCGTTGGGCCCGTGCGATGTCTGCGGTGGGCGCCGTTGCCCTCGCGGCGTGCAGCCACGCGGCAAGCGACACGTCTGCGGATCTCGCCAGCTCGGGCGACGGGGCGGCCGACTACGGCGATGACACCAGCTATCCCGGAGCCGGGTCGAGCGATGGCGGGGGCAGCGGGAGCTTCGGCGGACCGGCCCCCGACCTCGGTTCGGACGATGCGGGCGATCCTCCGTCGGTGGGCAAGTTCGCGCGCTGCCCGGTGACGCCGCCCGAACCCTGGATCTATTGCCAGGACTTCGAGCTCGAGGGTTCCGTTGTTGGCGAGTTTTTTGACTACCAAGACGGCGATGGCTCGTTCGTCCCGACCCACGACGGGGCAGCCTCCGGGATCACCGCGATGCGTGCGACCTACCATGGCGGCGAGCCGGGGGCCGGTTGGCTCAGCGTCGCGTTTGGTCGCAACCCGATCGTGTACGGTCGACAACCCGCGGTCGCCGGTGAGTCCGATTTCCAGGCGATCTACTGGCGGCTCCGTGTGCGAACCGAGCAGGGCTGGCCCGACGTCGGTCCGGGGGCGCTCGCGGAGGTCACTTCATTCGCGGCAAAGGATTGGGGGCAGGCCATGGTTGCTCGCCTTCGTTCTCACCCCGACGAGGGCACCACGTTGTTCGGCGAGGCAGTGACCTGCGTCGAGGGGGACACCGTCGCATGCTCGGGCCTCGACGATCCCAGCGGGCTGCGGGAGTTGACGCCACTTGAGGGCGACTTCCCGCTGTTTTCGGCCGCTGAGTCCGGCATTTGGCATTGCGTTGAGGGCCACGTGGCCCTCAATACCCCCGGTGTGACCGACGGCGTGTTCGAGTTTTGGGTCGACGAGCAGTTGCAGGGCAGCAGGACCGACGTGGATTGGCGAGGTGGGTGGTCGGACTACGCGCTGAACTTGTTTACGCTCCGGAACTTCTGGCCCGGTGGCGCGCCGAAGGATCTTATTCGCGACATCGACGACCTCGTGCTTTCGACCGAACGCGTCGGTTGCGAGTAGCTCAGGGGTCGATCCGTCGCGTGAGGTCTGCGGGCGAGACGAGCCAGGGGGGCTCGGGGACGTCGTCGAGCTCGTAAAACCCGGCGCATTCGCAGGCGTTGGGGCAGGTGGCGCAGACCGGCTTGCGCACGCGCCTCGCAGCCAGATACTCGGCGAGATTCACGCGCTCATTGTTGACGAACACCATCTCGCGAGCACGCTTGCCGAGGTCGCCGGCGGCCCATGCCTCGTGGCCGGGAACGAAGCAGAACGGCAAGTTGATGAGCTGGATCTTCATGCGATCGGAAAACCGATCGATCACGGCCGTGGCGATGCGCGCGGCACTCGTGAGCTCCGGTGCGAGCATCCGGGTTGCGCGCCCAAATGGAGTAAGGAACTGGATGTTGAGCCATGGTAGGCCGAGTGACAGAGCGAGCTCGGCGAGCGCTTCAAGCTGGTGGACGTTGCCCTTGGTGACGGTGACATTCATCCCGAGCTCGACGCCGCCCGGAGCAAACCCAACCGCGTTGCGAATTCCAGCGATCGTTTGGTCGAATGCCTCGGCGACACCGACCTGCGCGGCGTGGGTGCGCGCGTCGGCCCCGTGCACGGAAAACAACAGCGACGTCAGCCCGGAGCAGACGAGCGTACGAGCAAAGTCGGGGTACGCACACAGCCGACCGTTGGTCGTTACGTTGATCCGGCGGTACCCAAGCGCGCGGGCGTAACGGACCAAGGGCACGAGCTCGGGGTCGAGCGTCGGTTCGCCACCGTCGAAGTCGACGAGTTCGACCCCTTGCCGGCGGTATCTGGCCAGGTACTCGCGCTGGCGGGTGGGATTGCCGTCAACGGGCGTGCGGGTCCCGACTGCGCAGAACGTGCAGCGGTTGTTGCACGCGTAGGTGACGTTCATGATGAGCTTGGCCGGGCCGCGACTCGTCGCCACGCGCCGATCGAATGCTGCCTTGAAGCGCTGCAACGTGGCATCGTCGACCGCGGAGATCCCCGACGGCGTGTTCTGAAAGCGCGGTCCCCAGTCGTCGACCACTGGAAGTCGGCGCTCGTTTGCCAACCGCGTCCCTGGCAGGGGCGTCGCAAACTGCACAGCGGGTTCGGCACGATGGTCGTCCCAGAGGGCGAGTGCGAACGTGAGCGTCTCGTTGATCTCCGCCGCGGTCTCGCCCGGTAGGCCGATCATGTAATGGATCATCAGCGGTAGACCGAGGCGATGGGCGTCGGTGGCGACGCGTTGCACCGCCTGCGTGCGCAGACGCTTGCCCACGATCTCGTCGAGCACGCGTTGCGAACCGCTCTCAGCGCTGATGCTGAGGGTCGTGATGCGCCCGACCATTCTCACGAGATGACGCCGCTCGAGGTGATCGGCGCGCATGCCGTTGGGTACATCGACGCGCACGTTGGAGGTTTCGGCGGCGTCCAGTACAGCGTCGAGGTGCTGGGGATGGACGTTGATCATTTCGTCGAGCACGGCGACTCGGGTGGCCCCGTGGCGGCCCGTCAGCTCGGCAAACGCTGCAGAGACCCCGACAGCGGAGCGCCGCCGTTGGGTCTTGCCGGCCGCGCGGTCGGGATTGCTGCTGCAGTGGGCACAGTCGAATGGACATCCGCGCGAGCTGACAAAGGGCAGTGTGCGGCCGTCGATGGGGAACGCCCAATGACCGCGACCAAGCCTCCGCGTGACCTCGGCCATCATTCGATCCCGCGCGGCGAGGTCGACGAGGTCCCAGGCGGGTAGGGCGAGCGCATCGAGGTCACGCGGGCGCTCGCCGATGAGCGTCCCGCCGGGTCGTGTGCCGTTGCCGACGCCCTCGACCAGCTGCGGCACGGTGACTTCGGCCTCGTACTTTACGTAGGCATCGACTTCTGGGTACGCGGCGAGCACGTCGCCGCCGGGGGATTCGATGTAGTGCTGTCCACTCTGGTAGAGGTCGGCGAGCACCAACGGCACGCTACCGAGGCGAACGCGCAGGCCGGCAAGCACGTCGGCGAGCACATCGTCTCGTCGCGGCGGGCGATGAAACGGTGTGTAGGCAACGATCGCAACGTCGACTTCTTCGGGGCACGCGGCGACCACCGTTTGTGTGGCCGCGCCAAGGTGAGCGCGTCCGTCGTCACGCCAACGAAGCGTGGCGTCCGGCAGGGCGAATGCGTCGACCAGGACGACGGAGTGCGCGCGCGCGAGCTGTGCGGCGATCTGCACCGCGCCCAGATCGGAATGATACGGGTAGTCGATGAAATCCCGCGCGATCGACATTGGCGGGTGCACCACGAGCGCGCGCACGGACACCCCCGCAGCGTAGCACCCCGCGCTCACGAGGCGCAGCGCGGTTCGTCAGGACCGCAGCGAACGCGGACGTGAATGTGGGCGTAGTGCCCTTCGGCGTGCTGGACGATCGGGCCGCCAGTGCCGCGCCAGGCCTCGGAGCGCACGATCTCGAGGGCGCGCGACTTTGGCATACCCAGCGCCCGGGCGGCCTGGTAGAGGCGCCCATGATGCAACTCGTTGAGAAAGATCGACTCGACTTGCCCCGTCTCGACGAACGACTCGATGAGCCACCAGGCGGCGTACCAGTCGATCTGATCGGCGTTGGGGTGGGGCGTGACAGGCAGGCCAGCGACGAGGGGTAATCGGATATCTACATCCCGACCGGATTGGTGTGATCGGTGGGGCGGAAACTTCCCGCCGTGTTTGCGACTGATGGAGCCCACGAGGATCCCGGCGCTGTAGCCCTTGTCGCGGCGGAGGTTTGTAAACGCGGCATGGATCTGCCGGATCGTGTGGGCGCTGGCGAAAAGGTGTCCGGGGTCGCCGCGGATCCACAACGGATGTTCGGGCAGGACGATGCCACCGAGGAGTTTGCCTCGCTGTGGCAGGCCTACGCTGATGCTCCCGCTGATCGGCGGAAGGCCCTCCACTTCGAGCAGGTGTTTGGTCGGCGGCGTCGTCGGTCCCTCGATCGGGTCGATCCAGGCCGTGACCGCCACGCCTTCAGCGAGGGCACGCACGCGCCAGTTGAGCACGCGCAGTTCGTGCTCAGCGACTCGAAGTCGCGCCGCCATGGCATCCCAATCCTCGCCGGCCCGCGCGCGAGCGGTGATCAGGCGGCGCGGCGGCGGGTTCCGCCGCGCGAGAACGCGGAGCGTCCGCCGACCCGCGGGCATGTCCGTGTTGGGATCGAGGCGGTTCCACCGCATGAGATCCTCGAGCTCGACGCCGTAGCGCACGGCGATGGCAGTGAGGCGATCTCCGCGCCGGAGGCGGTGACGGATCCACGTCGGGTCAGGCAATGGTTCGATGCCCGACAGCGGGACAAAGACAGCGGACATGTCATCGACCAACTCGGCGCGCTCGAGCTCCGCTTCGGTGGTCCTCTCGTCGACCCCGAGCAAACCCGTCTGCGTGGTCGCCACCGCGAGACCCACCGCCAGCGCCCACGGGACGAGCATCTGACCAGCTTAGGCCGCGTTTGCGGGTGGGATCCAGCGTTTCAGGCGGCGGCCGCGGGAATCGCTCCCAGCCGGCGCGCCAAGGAGAGATACGCACGATGAGCCCGCACGCGCGCAGCACCGGGGCGCACGCGAAGCTGCTCCGCCACCTGATGCATGGGCAAACCGCGCAACTTGTGAAGGACAACCACGTCTCGCTGACTGGCGGGGAGCTCTCCGATCGCGGCTCGGACACGCGCCTGGGTTGCGTGGTGCTCTTCTCCCTCGATATGTGCGTGCTCGGGGTCGACGCCCCATCGCCCCGGGGCGGCGATCACCTCGGTCGCGTCGTCATCGATCGCGACCCGGCCCCGTTGATGGCGCTGCTCAGAACGCACGCCGTCGACGGCGGTGTTGCGGGCGATCGCGAGGTACCAAGCCACGACGGCGTCATCGCTCGAGTGGCCCCCCTCGCCGCGGCCACGGAAACCATGACGGCTTTGGTGTGCCTTCACGAAGGTCTGCTGGACCATGTCTTCGACGAGGTCTGGATCTGAAATCCGAGCGCCCACGAGTCGGCGGATCCGCGGCGCTACAACCCGGTAGAGCTGCGCGAGTGCGTGGTCATCGCCGGCCAAGTAGGCATCCATCAGGCGGCCCGCGGTGTGGGTGCGAGCAAGGGTGAGGTTGGCCGCGGTCATGACCCCACGTACGAGCACGGCTTGTGCCAAGCAGCGTGCGCAGAGGTTGCGAGGACATCGGGCCACGGTCGGCAGTCTTGGCGTCGGATCGCCGGACGTCCGTCCGACGATCCGGCGATTGCGATCGCAGGCGGGTTCGTTCGCCCGCAGCGAACCGTTGGCGAAGGACCTCCCGTGGCGAGGCGCGCGCAAGAGCGCGAATCCCGCTTCTACCAAGCGGCCCAATCGACCACGTGGAGTGATCGGCCGGCCAACCTCCCGCACCTGCCCATACAGGGTGCCAAAGATTGAAAGCGAATTTACGAACTATTTGCGCTTGATGTGAAAGTGGTGACTACGCAAGCATCAGAAACACATGCTGACGGACACCGATAAGAAGCTCGTCGTGGAAAGCTGGCGGAGGGTCGTGCCAATCGAGGCGACTGCCGCCGACCTCTTCTACAAGCGACTCTTCGAGCTCGAACCCGCGTACCGAAAACTGTTTCCGCCCCGGCTCGACGAACAGAAGAAGAAGCTCATCCGCATGTTGCAGTTCATCGTCAAGTCCATGGACTGGATGGACTCGCAGTGGCAAGACGATGTGGCGCCGGAAGAGGACCTGTGCATCGTGGTCTTGGCGATGGGCAAGCGGCACGATCGGCTCTACAAGGTGCCTGAGGCCTCCTACGACACGGTCGGCGAGGCGCTGCTGTGGGCGCTTGAGCAGGGCTTGGGAGACGCCTTCACGCCGGAGATACGGGCGGCATGGACGAAGCTCTACAACGTGCTCGCGACCACGATGAAAATGGGTGCCAAGGCCGGGGCCGTGGCCATGCATCCCGCGCAGGCCGGGTGAGTCATGGCGCAGTCCGATTCATTTCTGATGCTGCGAGGCACCCTTGATCCGGCCAAGCTAGAAGACATCTTGCTGGCGGTCGGGCTGAGCCGGCAGACCGTCGAGATCGTCCTCGGAGAGGCGGGCATTGGGCAGCAGCGCCTCTTGCTAAAGGCCGGCCGCGTTCTGGTTGCAAAGGCCCCACCCGACGAGGGGCGCGCTGCGTTTCATCGGATCTACCGTGCGCCGGGGCGGGCATTTGCCGTGTGGCGTCGACCGAATGTGGTTGGGACGCCGATCGGTTCCCTCGCCGAGTTGCTTTCAGAGTCGCTTGATCTGGCCGAGCCGTCCGAACCCGTGCGTACCGCGATCCTATCCGGTTCGTTTTCCGACCACCGACTCGAGGACGTCCTCGACGTCCTCGCGATGACGCGCCAGCTCGTGGAGCT
Organism: uncultured Myxococcales bacterium; assembly: GCA_902826865.1. Taxonomy (GTDB): domain Bacteria; phylum Myxococcota_A; class Polyangia; order Nannocystales; family Nannocystaceae; genus Xiheibacterium. The sequence goes on along the minus strand of CADEGN010000132.1, from coordinate 12,605 downwards.
GACGGTTGTGCGTCGCGACGGGAGTCATGGCCGCCTGGTGATCAAGGCCGATCGCCTGCTCGCGTGCGAAGATGACCGGGGCCTGCGGAGCGGGCGGGAGGCGCTGCAGGAGATCTGGGACGACCCCGGGCAGTCGTTCGAGGTGGTGGGTATCGCCACGAACCATGGGCTGCCGGCGCCGATCGGTGAGCTCGGCGAGCTGTTGACCGAACTCCGGAGCCGGCCAGGCCCGGCGTCACGGGCCAGCGGTACGTCGCCTGACATCCTTTTCGAGGGAGCGTACCGCCACATCCCCCTGGCTGATGTGCTTGCTTCGCTCTCCTTGTCGCGGGTGCCTGTGGAGCTCGTGTCGCGTCGCAACGGCGTCGTTGTCGGAGCGATCCTTCTAAAGGCGGGCCACGTGGTCGAGGTGCGGGCGCTGAAAGAGAACTTGTCGGGGCACGAGGCCTTCTTCGCCCTCATGAGCGACCCGGGCGACAGTTTCACCGTCTTTCGCCGCGTCCGTCACGATGTGCCACAGCCCGAAGGGTGCCAAACGATTCGCGAGTTGCTATTGGCGGCGAAGCGACCGGGGCGCCCACCGGCGCAGCTCCGCGCCGTGGGCACGCCGGCGTCCGGGCCGCCAACCCCGCCCGCGCCTCGGCGGGAGACAGGAACGTTGCGCGCGCAGCCGCCACCTTTGCCGCAGCCGGTGAGATCCGCAGATTCGCCACGGCTGCCCGCCTCCGAGTCCGTCGCCCCGAATGTCGAGGATGTCGTGCTCGAGGGGGCCTTGGCCGACTTTTCTGTGGAGGAGGTGCTAAGCGTCGCCGGGCTTTCGCGCCAGGTGATCCGCGCCGAGTTCTTCCGCGGCACCCAGCCGCACGTTGGGTTGACGGTGAAAGCCGGGCACATCCTCTCGGCGTCGTGCGGGAACAAGACCGACCCCAACGAAGTAATCGCTTGCCTCTTGGGAGCACCAGGAGCATCAGGGACGCGGTTTCGTGTGTGTCGGATCGTTGGTGGTGCTACGAGCGAGAGCATCGGAAACCTGGATGCTTGCATCGCGGCGGTAAAGGCCGCGGGGGGACCGGCAACTCCGCCTCCGGCTAAGGTCCCGCCTTCACAGCGTTTCACGCCCGCGAGTGTACACACCATCGTGCGAACGCCGAGCCCCGCCGATGCTCCGTCGAGGCTCGCGGAGCCGGCCGACGACAACGCGTCCTCGGTCGGGATTTCGGAGGTCGCCGCGACGCATTCGGTCGCCGTTGGCATGCAGGTCGCGGCCGCCGCGATCCAAGCGGCGGCCACTGCGATGCACGCGATCGCGACCGCGATGCAGGGAACCGCATCCGCGATGCAGGCATCTGCGGCACCGATGCAGGCGATTGCGTCGGCGCTGACGACCGGCGAAGCCACAAGTCGATCCCAATCGGGCCGCGGGCTGCTGTGGTTCGTGGCCTTCGGGCAACTTCTTGTGCTCGCCGCGATCGCAGTGGCGTTGTGGATGCCGCGCTAGGCGGGCCGCTCGCCGCGGGGCGGGCGGCTTGCCGCGGGGCCGGGCAGCGAGCGAGTGCTCCGCTGCTCAGCCGTCCGCAATGCCGTGCCTGCGGAGCTTGTCGTGCAACGTGGCGCGACCGATCCCGAGGGCGCGCGCCGCTTCCGTGCGGTTTCCGCCAGCAGCGGCCAGTGCCTCGACCAGCAGTTGCCGCTCGAACCCGTCGACGCGCTCGCGCAAGCTGCTCCCCTCCTGCGACGCGGCCACGGCAGACGGCGCGCCGCGGGCACCCTCGGCGAGCTCGGCAGTTTCCAGTTCCAAGCTCTCGCCATCGGACAAAGCCACGATGCTCTCGATGACGTTCTCAAGCTCGCGGACGTTGCCTGGCCACGGGCGTTGGCTCAGTCGCGCAACGAGGTCGGGTGGCTCGCGCAGCGGACCCACGCCAAAACGAGCGGAAAACCGGTCGATGAAGTGGCGAACGAGGGGCGCGACATCCTCGCTGCGCTCGCGCAACGGCGGAACGGTGAGCTCGACCACGTGGAGGCGGTAGTACAAGTCCTCGCGGAATGCGCCTTCTTCGACGCGCTTGCTGAGGTCGCGGTGGGTGGCCGCGATCACCCGCACATCGAGGGGAATCGCGTGATCCTCTCCAACCGGACGCAGTTCGTGCTCTTGCAGGACGCGCAGCAGTTTCGCCTGCGTTGCGAGGTCGAGCTCGCCGATCTCGTCGAGGAGGATCGTGCCCCCCTCCGCCTCGCGAAACAGGCCCGGGCGCGCCCGCACGGCGCCTGTGAACGCGCCGCGGGCATGGCCGAACAGTTCAGCTTCTGCTAGTTCCGGCGTAAGCGCGGCGCAGTTGAAGCGGACGAATGGCCTGCTCGCACGGCGTGACGCCCTGACGATGGCCTCTGCGACGCGCTCTTTGCCTGTGCCGCTCTCCCCGCGGATGAGCACCGTGACGTCGCGCGGTGCAATCCGATGGACGCGTACCGCGAGCCTCGTCATCTTCTCGGAGACGAAGACCATCGACCGAGATAGCTCCAGCGTCGAATGAAGGCGTTCGTTCTCCGCCTCAAGCCGGACGGTCTCGATCGCCCGCCGCACGACCGCGACCAGCTCATCGAGTTCAAACGGCTTGCGAAAGTAGTCGTAGGCGCCGAGCTTGGTCGCCTCGACGGCGAGTCGCTCGCTGCCGTGTGCCGTGATCATCACCACCTTCGGAGCGCGGGGTCGCTGGCGCAGCACCGCCAGGAGGTCGAGTCCGTTCATGCCCGGCATGCGCATGTCGGTGACGACGAGATGGACCTCTTGGGCGCCGTCGCGGTCGAGGATGGCGAGCGCCGACTCAGCGCTCTCGGCCGACGAGACCGTAAGGCCTTCCTCCTCGAGGATACCGACCAGCGTGTAGCGGACCCCGGGATCGTCGTCGACGACGAGTGCGTGGGGCTTCACGCGCGCGGGGCTCCGGCCGCCCGCTCCTGCAAAGCGGGGGAATCAGGGTCGTCGCCCGTGTGCATGTTCGTTGGCGCCGCTGCGAGCCGGGGTCCACCCACGGGCATTTGAACGATGGCGGCGCAACCCGGGCCGTCGCTGCGATTCTCGAGACGGAGTTCGCCGCCGTGTTGGCGGGCGAGCGCGCGCGCCATGGGCAGCCCCAAGCCGTTGCCGTGGGGCTTGGTTGTCATGCCGGCCTCGAAGATGCGCTCGCTCAGCTCGGGGGGAACGCCGCTGCCGCGATCGAGGACCTGGATTTCTACGCTGTCAACCTCGCGGCGCACTAACACATCCACGCCCGTGCCAGCCGGGGCGGCGTCGAGGGCATTCTGCAACAGATTGACCAGGATCTGCTTGGTCTTGCGTGCGTCGCAAGCGACCAGAGAGGAGGTCGTGACTTCGAGGCGGATGTCGAGTCCGCGTTCGCTGGCGATGCCCTCGTGGAGCTCGACGGCCTCGGCGGTCAGCTTGGCCAGGTCGACGCGTCGCACGGTGAGGGGGGCGAGTGGGCGCGAGAAGTTGAGGAACTCCTCGAGGATTCCCTGCATGCGGTCGACCTCGCGGCGCAGCACGAGTAGGCGCTCACCTGCCTTCGTTTGCTGCCCGAGGACCTCGGCGTCGCGCGAAAGCAGGGCGGCAAGGCCCTTCACGGTCGCGAGTGGGTTCTTCAGTTCGTGGGCGATCTCGGCCGACAAAGTCGTGAGCTCGTCGGCACGCTCGCGGTAGTTGCCGAGCGCGACGTCGCGGGCGCGTACCGCCTGCTCGAGCTGCTCATCCACCGCCTCCCGCGTGCGCCGGGCCATTAGATTGGCGGCGGCAAGGGCAAGACTCATGATCCCCGCCGTCGTTACGAGGGCGTACGCACCAGGGGGCGAGCCATCGGCAGCCAAGAAGATCGGCGGTACCGGCTGCACGCCACCCCACAGGTGCACCGCCAGCATCAACCACAGCGCAACGATGTAGACGATGGTCACGGTCCGCGCCGCGCGACGCGAGCCGAGCAACGCCGCGTTGTAGGCCCCGGCGAACAACACCGGCAACACCGGGCTCGCCAGCCCGCCGGTGGCGAAGGCAAACAGGGAGTGGGGCAGGCCGAAGGTGATCGACTCGTGGGGCTTGAAGTCCTGCTCGCAAAACCGGACTGCGTTGGGTTGGGCGCGAAAACCGATCCCGATCCCGATGAGCATGCCGGCGGCACACGCGGTCCACCGCCACGCCGAAGGGTCGGACCACAGGACCCAAGCTGCGAGCCCGAACATGGCCGGAGCAAGCACCCACTTGACCACCTGCATGCGGCTCAAGAGCCTGCGGAGCGCCCTTCGGCGCAGTTCCGCCACGCCCAGCGCGATCCCGTCCGGAGGAGGCGGAGCCGTGTTCGGCATGGCTTGCGAAGATACGGTGCGGTCGTGCAAGGGGGAAGTGGACGCGTGGAGCAACCGCGGTGCCAAGACCTCACGCGTGGAGAATCATGTTCGCGTGCAAGGGCCTAGCAATGGCGGCGTGGCGGCGGCGTGGCTGGCGGTGTCCGAGGAGCCGGCGACGGGTGTCGGGGTTTCCGACGCCGCGGGTGCGCGGGCGAACTCAGCTCGGGAGGAAGGAGTCCAGGTCCTCACTCTTCGGCTTCGGCTTCGGCTTTGACGCCTTGGAAGGTGGCTTGCGAGGGCGCTTGCGCTGTTCTGTGCGACTCGGTGCGGGGGCACGGTTCGCCGCGGGTGTGTCGGTTGTAGCGTCCGGCGGAGCGGGCGTCGCGGGGGCCAACGGCGCGGCCGCGGGCGCCGGGGACGCTGCGGGCGGCGGCGTAGATCGGGGCGTAGATTGGGGCGTCGACGTCGGCGGCGGGTAGGAGGTATCCGCCGGCGCTGGTGGGTCGACGTTGTCATCCTTCCTGACCACCACTGCGCTTGGGATCGGCGCGGTGCCACCTGTCTGCACAAGCGGCGCGGCGGCTTTCGTATCGGTGGGCGCGGCCGCGACGTCGTGCGACGCCGGCGACCGAATGCTGAGGTACAGCCAGGCGCCTAGCACCAGCACAACGGCGAAGGCTGCCGCCCCACCAACCGCGGTAACGATCTTGCGCAGCGTGTCGTCATGACCTTCGGTGCCTGCCGACGATCGGCGGGACATCGGCGTCTTGTTCGACCGATGCGAGTCTCGATCGACAACCGCCTCGGTCCCCATCACACGGATCGAAGCATCGGGAGCCGATCCAGCGCCAGCATCGAACCCCCAAGCCCACGAACCCGAGTCATCGGCCTCGCGTTCTGGAGCTGGATTTTCGGCGAGCGCACCAAATGGGAACGGCTTCGGGGCGAAGACCTGGTGCATGTAGGCGCCAAGTGACGCCTGCGTCGCCCGCAGCTTGTGCTCAAACGCGAATTGCTCGAGGTCGGCTGCAACCTCCGCCGTACTCGCGTAGCGATTGTGGCGATCGCGCGCCAGGGCTTTCATCACGATCCGCTCGAGCGCCATCGGGTAGCCCGGGCGTCTCGTGGACGGCGGCGGCACCATCCCGTTCATGATCTGATTCATGATCACGAACTCATTGTCGCCATCGAAGAGCCGCTGCATCGTCGTCGCTTCGTAAAGCACGATGCCGAGCGAGAACACATCGCTGCGCCGATCGAGCGGCGCGGCGAGGCACTGCTCAGGTGACATGAACGGGACCTTGCCCTTGCGGACCCCCGCCTGCGTGACATCCGTGCGCGCGGCGACCTTGGCGATTCCGAAGTCGGCGACCTTCACTGCGCCGTCGTAGCTGACGAGGATGTTCGTCGGCGACACGTCGCGATGGACAAGGTGCAGTGGGGTCCCATCGAAACCGACGGCCTCATGGGCGTCATGGAGCCCGAGCGCGACGCCGATCCCGATCGTAACTGCGTGCTCGATCGGCACCGGCTCGCCACGGGTCCGGGCGGCCCGCAGGATCGTCCGCAGGTTCTCGCCGTAGACGAACTCCATCGCGAGGTAGTAATCGGAGCTCGCGGTGCCGATATCGAAGATGTGAACGATGTTCGGGTGGTCGAGGAACGCGGCCAGACGTCCCTCGGCCAAGAACATCCGCACGAACTCCGGATCCGCGGCCAGATGCGGAAGGATGCGCTTGAGCACGACGAGCTTTTGAAAGCCCTCCATGCCCGCCGCGCGCGCCAGATGGACCTCGGCCATCCCGCCCTGGCCAAGTCGACGCAGCAACTCGTAGTTCCCGAGGCGCGGCAAGTCCTCGGTGCGAGCCGGGTCGGTTGCTGGCCTCGCCTCCGGGGGTTTGGAGTCGAGCGGATTCGGAACGACTTGCACGCTGCCTTTAGACCCTCCCACCCTATCGCACGTCGCATGCGGGTCGAAGGCGAAAGTGAGAAATTATGTGAGCGGAGTCGCGGCATGACCGCCGAGCTGAACATCCATTCGGATCGGTGCATGCTGCTCACGTGAGCCCGACCTCTGCAATGGCGGTCGGAGCTCCAATTCTGCGCCTCCGCGCTGGAGATCCGCGGGCAAATTCACTCGCCCGCGATACACGCCCGCCTCACTCGTGGCGCCAGCGCCGAGCTGGGGTGATCCACAAGGAAGGCCCGTGCCTCCCGGCGACCATCGGCAAGGCGCCCGAGTTCGCACAGCGCGATTGCGCGGTAGCCGGCGCGTTCGCGCACAAGCTGTCCCGCGGAGAACTGGTGCGCATGCAGATCGAGCTCCCGCAACGCTACGGCCGGGGCACCGCGATCAAGCGCACGCTTGGCCGCGGCCATGATCGCCACCTCTTCCGCGAGACCGCTCTCAGCGCGGGTGTGCGGTCGTGGTTCCACGGTGGTGGGCGGCTTCGCTTTGCTGCCGTCGCGGTGTCTGTCGCTGAGCTGCGGGTCGGCGGGCGGATCGGAGGCCGCGGCCGTAATCCCGGGCGGGGCGACGAACTCGGCGACATAATGTGCCGGCGACGGGGAATCGGCGATGGCGTGCATGGGTGCTGCGCCATTGTGCCCGCGCGGTGGCGTCTCGGTGGGCACGCGCGGCCCGACGACGATCGTCCCCGCGGAAGCGATCACCATCGCTCCGATGAGACCGGACCACGTCCACGAGGCACCGACCAACGCGCGCGTTCCCAGGCCGATCCGTGCTGCGACGAGGGCGGCCACGCGCCGGCGATCGGCCCGATCGGGTGTCGTGGTGCGTCGAGCGGCTTCAACGAGAGCGTCCGGATCAGCGGGTCCGCCCAGCTCGAGGAGATGCTTGCTGAGCTCGCGGCGGGCCGCCTTGATCCGCGAGTACGCAGTGTCGAGCGGGATGCCAAGAAAGGCGGCCAGCTCGGGCCCTCGCAAGTCTTCGAACGCATGCAACGTGATCGCGGTGCGTTTGTCCTCGTCGAGGAGATCGAGCGCCCGCAGCAAGAGCGTCCCTCGCTCGCGTTGCTCGTGCTCGTCGGCGAGGTCCTGCGCGCGTGCTAGCGTGCCGGCCAGGGCGCGGAGCTTCGCGTCCGTCCGCTGCGCGGTGCGTCGATATCGAAACGCGATTCGCCTGGCGATCCCGAACAGCCACGAGCGCAGCGTTGCGCGCCCCTCGAACTCAGCGACCCGTCGGTGAGCAGTGATGAACACATCCTGGGTCGCATCGTCGATGGCGGCCGACGCCACGCCGAGCCGAAGCAGCGTCGCGTACACGAACTCGAAGTGTTCGCGATACAGCTGGTCAAACGGCACGCTCAGCGCCGCAATCGCCCGCGGTCCATCCACCGATCGATCCTTATGGTCTCCAGATGGCGCCAAGTCTGTCACGCGGCTGTGAAAAATCGCCCAACCGCGCGGAATCCCAGGGTGAATGCCATCTGACACCGGAGACGTCGAGGCGAGCGCAGTGAGCGGCCGTCCGCGCGGGTTACCGGGTGCCCTTGCCCGGTGGGCCCAGGTCGGCGATGACCACCAGGGACGGTGAGCCACCCAAGCGAAGCACCCTCGGCGAGTCGCGGGTCACTCACTCCGACCCTCGATGGGCCGATGCCCGGCGGCAGCGGCGGCGAGGAACTGGGGATCGATCGCGATCTCGCGCGGGCACGCGTTCGCATGGGTCTCTTCGGGCTCGACGAGCCGCGCCGGCGCGTCGGTCGTTACGAGATCGTTGGGCAGCTCGGACGCGGGGCGATGGGAGTTGTGTTCGCCGCCGAAGATGCTGAGCTTCGCCGGCGCGTGGCGATCAAGCTGCTGCACATCGGCGGCGATGCACGCGGGGCCACGGCGCATCATCTTCGCCTGCAGGCCGAGGCGCGCGCAATGGCCCGGATCTCTCACCCCAACGTCGTAAGCGTGTTCGAGGTGGGACGGCTACCGGAAGCGGAGGGTGGCCACATCTTCGTGGTGATGGAACATGTCGATGGCGTCACTCTCCGACGATGGGTGGCAGACGAACGCCCGGCGTGGCGCGAGATCGTCGCGGCCTACGCACAGGCGGCACGCGGGTTGGCGGCGGCGCATCGGGCCGGGATCGTTCACCGCGACTTCAAACCCGATAACGTCATGATCGACCGGCACGGACGCGTCCGCGTCGCCGACTTTGGCGTGGCCCGGGCGTTCGAGACCCTGACCACCGAGCGCGGCGTCCTTGGCAAGCCTGCGCTCGCGCAGGTCTCCGATGGCGGGCTAGCGGGGACGCCAGCCTATATGGCCCCCGAGCAACTGCTCGGCGGTGCGACCGATGCCCGGTGCGATCAGTGGAGTCTGTGCGTCTCATTGTGGGAGGCGTTGTGGGGAGCGCGGCCGTTTGCCGGGCAGACGGCGTCGGCGCTCGCAGTGCAGCTGCTTGAGGCAACTGAGGCACCGACGCCACCCGACGCGCGCGTGCCTGCTGCCATCGTTGCCGCGATTCGCCGCGGATTGGCGCCGGATCCCGAGCACCGGTTCGCCGACGCCGACGAGCTCGCGCGCGCGCTGATGCCCGCACGCGCGCGCTGGCGCGGACCGATCGTCGGCGCGGGTGCGGTCATCGCCGCCGCCGTGGGATTTTTTGCATTCAAGGGCGAGGAACCGTGCCCCCGCGACCCCGACGCATTTGCCTCCGCCTGGTCGCGAGCCGTCGCGGACGAGGTGAGCCAAGCGTTCGAGTCCACGGGAGTCGGTCACGCCAGCGAAACCGCAGCGCGGACGATCTCTTCGCTCGACGCCTACCGCTCCGCCTGGCTCGATCAGCGTCATGCGGCCTGCGCTGCCACGCGCATCGAGGCGCGCCAAGACGAAGCGAGGCTCGATCAGCGCATCCGTTGCCTCGATCGCCGACGCGAGCAGGCCGAGGCGCTGGCGGCTCGGTTGCGTCGCCCGGACGCGGACATGCTCGAGCACGTACGAGATGCGATCGACGGTTTGATTCCGCCCACCCGTTGCGATGACGATGCGTTCTTGGCGACCGCTGACGATCCGCCAGCCCCCACGCACGTCGCAGAATTCGCAGCGATTCATGCCGAGCTGGATCTCGCCCAAGTGAGTTTGGAGCTGGGCGACCCGCACGACGCCCTCGAGCGCGTCGGCGTCGCGTTGGCGCGTGCCGAGCCGCTCGCGAGCGCGAGATTGCTCGCGGACATCGGAGCTCGCCGGGCGGTGTTGCTAAGCGCGGTCGGTGAGTTCGATGATGCCCGAGCCACCCTCGAGGACGCGTTCTTCGCCGCCAAGCGGGAGGGCCTGCACGAGCGCGCAAGCCAGGTTGCCCTCGAGTTGTCCGCCTCGCATTCTGCTCGTGCCGAGGCGGATTCGGCCGACCATTGGCTTCGCGCTGCTCGGAGTGCGCACGGCGTCCCGGCGAAACGGCCGGACGACTTTGAGTTCGAGTACCTCGAAGTAGCCCGCTACGCCGCCGATAGTGCGGGCGATTACCCGCGCGCGCTCGAGCTGGCCCGGCAGGCTGAGGCAGCGCTCGATCTCGCGGATGAGGGCAGGCGCGAGCGACACAGCGGTCCGGTCTACACCGGTCTTGCCCACCAGTGGTCGCAGGCGGGCCGCCTCGACGAGGCCGTCTCCGCGGCTGCGCGCGCCGTCGAGGGCGAGGTTGCCCGCTATGGCCCGAAGCACCCCCAAGCAGCTGTCGCGCGCGGTGTCTATGCCGACGCTCTGTCCAACGTCGGTCGGTTCGACGAGGCACTCGACCAAGTGCGTCAGCAGATCGCCGTCCGCGAAGCGATGGGTGAGCAGGATAGCGCGCATCTAGCGACTGCGCTGCTGCGCTACGGAGTCGTGCTTCAACGCGCGTCGCGATACTCGGAAGCACTCGAGTATATCGACCGTGCGATTGAGATGCTCGCCCGCCACGAGGTAGACACGCCGCTGTGGGTAGCGCGTTACACTCGGGCGATGGTCTACGAGGAGGTCGACAAGATCGACCTTGCGCTCGTCGAGTACGAGCGGCTCGCGATCGAGATCGCGGCGAAGCACGGCGACGCGCACCCCTTCTTGGCGGCATTGTTCTCCAACGCTGCGATGATCGAATTCGATCAGGGGCGACTTGCCGACGCTCGCGATTTGTTCGAGCGAGCCTTGGCGATCCGTGAGCGACTCGCCGTCGAGGGTGACACTGAACGCATCGGCACGTTGGTTGGGTTGGCGCGCACGGTCCAGGCTCTGCGGGATCACCCACGAGCCGTCGCGTTGCTGCGTCAGGCGATGGCGCTTTCGCGTGGGAGCGCACTGACGGTCCAGGGCATCCACGCTGAGCTGGCCCTGGCCAGCGCGTTGGTCGCTGAGGCGAAGTCCGAGAGTCAAGCGATTATCGCCGACTTGCGCCAGCGCTGCGACGCTGCCGCTTCGATCTCCGGCCTCGCCAAGCCGTGCGAGCTCGTGACGGCGTGGTCGCCGGACCCGACGCTCGCTCGGTGATCACGCTGCGAGGAAGAGACGCAACTGGGCCCGTGCGGGTACGTCATCTAACTGATGCAACGTGCGCTACCGATCGGTTTGGCACTAGCCGCGCTCGCCTTCGTCGCCGCGGCCGGCGCATGGGCGGCCTGTTCCGATGCACCGTGGTTCGACGCGACTGCCCGCGCCCTCTCGCTCGGGCTCGGGCTGCTCGGTGCGACTGCGCTGGTGCTCGTGATCTGCGATCGCCCGGGACCACGGGTCGTGCTCGTGTTGCTAATGATGGCGATGGTTCCGGTCGCACGGGTCGCCGAACGCGTGCGCGGTGACTTTGCGTGGTTGCAATGGGAGCGCGGTCCGATTGCGGATGTCACGGCGTGTGTCGCCACTTTGGCGGCGATCGGCTTGCTCCGGCGATGGAGCTGGGCGCGTTGGGGCGTACTCGCGGGTGGAGCGTGTGGCGTTGCGAGCATGCTGCTCAACGGGATCGGTTCGCTGAGCGCGCCGGATATGAGCACCTGGTCCTACGCGAACGAGGCGGGTATCTGCCTGATCCTGCTCGCCCTGATGATGGGCCCGACGATGGCGGGCGTGTTCATGCCGGCGGCTGAATCCCCGTGGGCCTCGCGCGATCCGCTGGTTCGTGGGCTGCGCTGGACGATCGGTTCGAGCGTCGCCGCGATCGCGATGTTGGGGATTTACGCGTTGGCGCAACCGGTTGTACCCGCGACGGCGAATGCTGCGCTTTCGCTTGCCGGCGTGCTCGCGCTGGCGATATTGCTCTGCACGGTTCGCTCGCTCGCGGGCGCGATGGTCCTAGTGCTCGCCGGCTCAGGGCTGCTGGTGCTGACGGCAACGACCGTCGTGCTCGCCCACCGTACTGGGGACGCCCTGAAGCCGTGGATCGCGAGTTACTACGCCGCCTTTTGGGTCCCAGCAGGTGTGATCTCGCTGGCCACCGGCGTCGCCATGCTCCGCCCGCTGCGTGCGTTGTGGCGGCGCACCGCGTGACACTCAGCTAGGCGCACGGCGCCGGCGAAGCTGCAGTGTCGTGATCGCCGCAAGAAAGGCCAACCAGGACGCATCCGCTCGACGCGGCGTCGAGCAGCCGCAACCTCCGGGTGCATTCGCGTCAACTCCCGCGCTGGTGTCGTCTCCCTCCGACGCCGCATCGGCCGTCCCGCCGCTGCCATCGCCTCCGTTCGAATCAGACGCCGCGTTGGTATCGGTGCCGCCGCCGTCGCTACCGCCGTCGCTACCGCCGCTGGACTCCCCAGCCGAGCCGGAACAGTCGTTGCTTACCGCCAGATCGACGATCGAGTGAAACGTTTGGTTGAGTGCGCCGCCGATCCGCGCGGAATCACGGAGCTCACCGATCTCGCTGTCGAACGAGACCGTCCAAGTCTGCCCCGCGGAGCACGCGTCAGCTGCGATTCCAGCGATGTCCAACCGTGCCGTGTTACTCGCGCTCTCGAGGACGGTCACCGCCGCAACCGACGGGGTTCCGCAGCCCGCACCAGTGCACGAAACCGACCAGCCAACGGGTCCCGACAACGGTTGGAGCGGGGGCGCCACCGTCTCGAATGTGACGTCGAGAAAACGGCCGTCGATCGTTGCGGACTGGGGCCCGCACGTCTCGAACGCGCCCTGGTCAGGAGATCCGCAGGACGCGAGGCCGATGTCTGTCCCTGCATCGATCGCCGCGCTGCCTGCTCTCAAGGAGAGATCGCCGGTTGAGGGACTTGTCCAGATGTCTGTGGGTGACCGATCGCCAGAGCGCAGGTCGACGCCGGCGCGCGGCGGCGCGCCGA
>CADEGN010000131.1:8576-21724 GCA_902826865.1 uncultured Myxococcales bacterium | reverse complement strand
GTTCTTCCGGCTTTTCACGTCCTACGCCCGCGTGTGGTTACGCAACTCGGGGGTGGATCGTCGTCGTCGTCTGGCGGTGAAACGAACGCAGCGTCTACCTCGTCGACGAGCGCGCCGATGACGTCGGGCTTTGAATCGACCACCGCGGTCGATTCAACGGGATGCATCCCGCCGCCCGACACGATGACGTGCAGCCAGTGGGAGCAGGATTGTCCGTGCGGCTACAAGTGCATGCCGTGGGCGAACGACGGCGGAACGGCATGGAACGCCACCAAATGCACGCCGGTTTCCGACATGCCGAAGCAGGTCGGCGAGCCATGCACCGCCCAGGACAGTGGCGTGAGCGGCGTCGACGATTGTGACGTGGGCTTGATGTGCTTCGGCGTCGATTCCGAAACCAACGCGGGTACGTGTATCGCGTTCTGCGAGGGCAACGAAGCCCAGCCGAGTTGTGTCGCCGAATGTTCCGTGTGCCGCGTGCCGGCGGAAGGGCTTCTAACCCTGTGTTTGCCCACTTGCGATCCTCTCGCTCCGGACTGCCCAGACGGGTTCGGTTGCTATCCCGACTACGTCGGGTTTACCTGCATGCCGAGGGGATCGGACCAGGGGATTGGCGAGCCGTGCGCGTACATCAACGACTGCGCCCCCGGTGGTGTTTGTCTCGGTGCGGACTATGTGCCGGGCTGCGCGAGCGATATGTGTTGCGCGCCCGTATGCGACACAGCGGGCCCGGAGGCGTGCGAGGGTCAGCTGGCGGGAACGAGCTGCACGATGTGGGCGACCAAGCCTGCGACGTGCGAGTCGCCAACGTTGGGGGTCTGCGCGGTCTAGCGCCCACGTGAGGAGCGGAAGCAGTGACCCCGTTCGGGGTGACCCAATGCCTCCGAGGTTGGCGTACTGCAACCACCGCCGCGACCCGCGAAAGCGCTTTTGGAAGCCGAGGACGGCTCGTCACGCGGCGTCGGACAAACGTCCGGCCACTGCGGCATGATCGCCTGATGCACGCCCCACCGTCCCCGGGCGCACGACCAGGCTGGTACCCCGACCCGTGGGATCGTACGCGGTGGCGGTGGTTCGATGGATGGACGTGGACGATCCACGTCAATGCCCGCGCCAAGAAACCGATCCTCCCCGGGTGGCTGAGCATCCCTGTGCTGATCGGTCTATTGGTGACGGTGCCGTTGTTGATCGTCGTTGCGTTCTTCAGTCATCCCATGGCTGTTGGGCTCGCAGCGATCCCGCTGGTGATCGTCGGGCCGGTCATGTTGTGGCTCGATCGCGTCGAGCCCGAGCCCAAGGCGGCGCTCACCCATGCGTTTTTGTGGGGGGCAACCATTTCGGTGCTGGTCGCCGGAACGATCAACGCAACGGTCGCGGGCGCGCTCGGTGAGGGAGTCGCCGCCATCGTGTCGGCGCCGTTGGGCGAAGAGGCGATGAAAGCAGGCGGGATCCTGTACGCGGTGCGTCGTCGCGAGCTCGACGGACCGATGGATGGCATCATCTATGCGGGCTGGACGGCGATCGGTTTCGCCGTGGTCGAAGATGTCGAGTACTTCGTGCGCGCGACCGCTGAGGGTCAGCTGGCGGGCGTGTTCGTCTTGCGCGGGCTCTTGGCACCGTTCGCACATCCCTTGTTCACCGCCTGGACCGGGCTTGCGATCGGGCGGGCCGTGGCGCGCCGGCGCCCCGTGTTCCCGGCCATGTTGTGGGGCTATGGGCTGGCCGTCGCGAGCCACGCGCTTTGGAACGGCTCGGCGGTGGCCATTGGCGCGTCCGGCGAGGCGGCGCTGGGATTTCTCGGACGTACCGTGCTTGCGTTCGTGATGCTGTTCTTCAGCTTCGCGGCGGTGCTTTATTCAACCCGCCGCAAAGAAGAGCGGCGCTTCGGCGAGCTGGTGCCGTGGTTCGCGCAACGGTACGGCCTCACGCCGCAAGAGGTTGCTGTGTTTGGCAACTTCCGCGCGATGATGGAGTACCGCAGGCGACTCAACCCGCAGCAGCGGCGATGGTTCGATCGCGTGCACGCGGCACTCGCTCGACTCGCGTTGCTCCACGACCGGCCAGGCGGCGCCGACGCGGCGACCGAGCAGGTCTTGGCCGAGCAGCTGCACCGCGCACGGTTCGGCGCGGAGGAGTGAGCAAGGCTCGAGCGCGCTTCATGGATTCGAAACTACATAACAGACACGACGCGGGGCGAGAAAACTCGCGGCACATGGACCGCCACCGTCCTCGCTGTTCACCTAAGGAATCTGGCCGGGCGTTATGCTGCGGCGGATGCGGCAACTTCGCTCGATCATCGGCGTGACACTTGCCTTGTGTGGCTGCGGGCCCGAAGTGGCCAGCGACGACTTGGCTGGTGACAGTGGATCGACGTCCACGCAAGGCCCAGGTGGCACGAGCGAGTCATCTGTGGATGGTTCCGGAAGTTCGTCGACCTCACACGACCCCGACTCCGCGGGTAACTCGAGCGCCGCGGGTTCCGAATCGGTCGGCGTCGACCCGATGCACGTCGCCGACTGGGTCCATACCCAGGTGACCTGCAACGAAGATGGGTCCATGGACATCTTGCTCGAGGCCATGCTCGAGACGGATGTAAAGGGTTGCGGCCCGCCCGCAGAGCTCACTCCAGACAACATGCTGCTCATTTCGCTGGTCCAGTGGAAAGGAGGCCCCGGAACCGTGACGCTCACCGGTGTCCTCGGTGAGTCGGCCACCGCCGGCCTCGGCGAGGAGCTCCTTCGCGGTACGATCACCCTCGAGGTGTCCGAACCAACCCAACCGCTGGCGCTAGAGATCGACCTCGAGGGCGAGACGCAAGTGATCACCGGTGTGATCGATCTGTCCGAATGCCTCTTCAGCCAAGCACCTTGCCCAGTAACGCCCGACTAGGCCTGAAACAAGCCGAGAAGAAGAAACCGAGGCGGCCATTGGCGGTGCAATGCCGCGCTATTCACGAACCGGAGCGCGCTTCGTTGAGAGATCGACGCCGACGATGACGCAGGACGGCGCGTGAGGTCGCGGCGAGTGATCGGCGCGGTCGTGCGCCCGGGCTGCTATCGTCGGCGCATGCGTTGGGCCCGTCTCGCACCATGCCTCGTCGCCGCGTTCGTCGGTGTCCCCACCGCCGCCCGAGCCGCGCCGCTCGAGCTGACCCCCGCCGGTGAAGAGCAGTGCTGCTTTCCGTCCGACTACTCGATCAGGGGCTATCGCTTCACCGCCAACGAGGCGTTCACTGCCTATGGCATCGAGTGGTGGGTCGAGGTCCCGGCCGGCGCGATGATTGCCGCGCGCGTGCGCGACCCCGAAGGCGCGTTGTTGCTCGAGGGCGAACCGACCGTCGGTGATGGCGTCGACGGGTGGATCGTGATGGCGAGCCGAACACGAGCGTGCAACGCCACCGCCAGCTTTGCCCCGGCGCATCGACGCGGCCATGATCGATCGCCACTCGCGGCTATCGCGGGTCCGCAGCCCTTGCCCTTCGACGCTCGATCCACCTCTGCCTCTGCTCCGGCGAAAAAACCTGGACCTCCGCCTGCACGCTCGCCGAGGCGTCGATGCGCATGAACGTGATGGACTCGCCGTCGACGTCAGATCGCTCGATGCGAAGCCGACGCTCCAACTCGTCGCGCAGCACGCCCTCCACGCACGCTCGAAAGGCTGCAGAACCGTCGAGCGCGGCGACGGCGATCTCGCTGCGGTCTTTCTCGACGCGCGCCACCGCTCGAACCTCTTGCGGCGCGTCCGGAGACCAGCACGCGGTGCCAGCCGCGCTCAGTCCCGCTTTCAGTTGGTCGGCGAGGAGGGATGGCGACATCCATGGAAGCACCGGGCCTTGCCTGCGCGCGCGCAAGCTCCACCGACCAGCTTTGAAGTCCGCGAGTTCGCGGCGCACCTTCGCTGTGAGGCACGCCTCTGCCTCTTCATTGCGCGGCTCGGTCTCGAGGCCCACGTGCAATCCGGCGGCGTCGACTTCGACGCGGACCGACGCCGCCCGAGGCAGCACTCCTCGCTGGGGAACACAGTCTCCCAACCGCATGCGGTCCAGCCTGCTTTGGAGGATCTCCTGTGGTGGTGTGATGACCAGTCGGCGCGTGAACCTGAACGGGCGCGGTTCAGTGTCCCAGGCTGTACCCGACGTCGAATCGTGGGAAAAGCACCGAACGAAGGGATGACGGCGAAACACCCTGAATCGGACCGTCCCCTCTCGGTTGCCCCGCGCTGCGATCCAAAACGAACGCACCGGTTCGTGGAGCCGGCCACACTCGAGGGTCCACGCATCCAGCGACTCATGCAGCATGCGCAGGTGATCGTCGCGGGTGGGCGCAGGGGCGTACTGTGGCTGCACCATCGCCAGCTCGCGCCGCGTGAACCCGTAGCGCTTCGCCCATGCGTCGAGGCCTTCGGTGTGGATGTCCCAAATGTCGTCCAGCTCATGCTCACGATCGATGGCGGCCGCGAGCGCCGGATGACCCGTTCCGGCGATCATCGCCCCCACCGCGCAGTGGACGCCCCGATCGTCGATGAAGCGGGGCCGCCGACCCGCCCCTTGGTCGGTGCGCTGCGGAAACCGACCGCCAAGACGATACGCGGCCAAAACATCGAGCGCCTCCGCTCGACGTCGACGCTGCAGGTCCGTCAGATGACCGGCATCGGAATGCCGAAGCATGCGCTCGACGTGGGCGAGGTGTACCGCGATGCGCGTTGCGTCGGGCGCTTGCAGGCCGGGCAAGCGACCATAGCGAGCGACCCAGCTGGCGTCACCGAGCTCAAGGTTGACGGCACGACGAGGCTCACCCGCCGACACGGTCGACACGTGCCAGCACCACGCGAGGAGCATCGCCAAGACCCATCGAAGCCTTCTACGCGAGCGCATCTTGCCACGGGTGCCGACACCACCTCGGCGCGAGTCTTCATCACTGTGATTCGCCAAGCCGATCAACCTCCGACGATGTGTCACGCCGCATCCCCCATCCCGTCGCCTCGTGCCGGGCGTGCGCCCACAGGTTAGGGCGAGGCGATCGGCGATGCCATGCCCGGAGGCGGCGGCGATGCGGCGCGCGCTCTTGATAGGTCAAACGGAATGGACTCTCGCGCCTCCCCTCGTCGGTCGCTGGGCGGTGAAGATTTCGACCTCAGTCCCGTGGTGGCGCGCGCCCGGCCGTGAGCATGCGGCCGCTCAGCCGGGAGGACCCGAGGAGGACTCGAAGCCGAGCGTCACGCGCAGGCGCTCGGTCGCGCCGATCGTGTTGCCCATGGTCGTGTTCGTCTGCAGATCGCCGTCGATCGTGTAGTCGACGGTCTCGGGCGCCCCGTTGTCGCCCAGCGCCACGAAGCTCGCGACGTAGTTGCCGAACTCGGTGGGCAGGCCCTCGTACTCGAGACCGATCTCCGCGAGGTTGAGGCCCCCGCCGGCCGGCAGGGCGTTTTGGTAGACCCCCGAGATCGTCAGATAGCGGCCATCGAGCTCGAACACCCCGTCCTGGTCGGAGTAGTAGACGTCGTAGAACTCGGTGCTGACGCCCTTGATATCGCGGTTCGCGTCGGACAGCGGATCGGCGAGCCGGGTGGTGAGCTCGGGGCCGTTGACGGTGAACGTGTAGGGCGTGGGCGCGTCGCCGCCCGAGCGCTCGTGGAACGTGATCGCGACCAGCCCAGGGATCATGCGCACCGGATACGTGACGGGTCCGCCGAGGTCCTGCCCAGGCGACAGATCGAACTTCGGTCCGCCGTCGTCCAGGCTGCTCGAGCTCGACGACGAGGCGCCTGCGCTGCCGGTCTCGCCGTCGGTGCTCGCGCTGGTCTCGGTCGTGTCGCCGAGGGTCGTGGTCGGTATGGTCGTCGAGATGCTCGCGCTGGCGTCGCGTTCGTCGGACGCGGCCGCGCATGCGACGGCCACCAGCACGGCGGGGAGCAGGGCCGGACGGATCATGATCTCATCCTAGCCGGCTGGTCGGCCGGCGGCGAAGGCCCTCTTTGGGGCCCGCCGCTCGATCAAGCAGGGGCACTGGGTGCCAGGCGCCGGCGTCGTCCATGTACGCCTCGAGCTCGTCGATACCCACGGGTTCATCGGGCGGCGCCATCTCGCCGGTTCCCGTGGCCTGGGCGTAGAACGGACTCGGAGCGTGCTCGATACGCAGCCAACAGCCCAGATGTCGAGCACCTGCGCGCCGAGATCGTCGTGGCGCTGCGCTCGCGAACAGAGCCCCATGGCCTCCCGCGAGCGAATCCACCCGCGCGGTGACAGTTGGTGCCGGCGCCGGTGTTGCAGAGGCCATGATGCCCTGCGTAACCCCGCCGCTGCTGGCCCCCTCGGCACGCCCATCGAGCCGGTCGCCCCTGGCGATCATCTTCACGTTCGGCCTGATGGTCGCGTGCAAGGATGACGCTCCTGCTGCCGATGGCGGCAGCTTCGGCGTCGGCTCGTCGGGCGAAGCCGGCGTTGGCACGGCCGACGACAGCGGTGGCCTGGCGGCCCCGACGTATTGGCAAGACGTCGCGCCCATCTACTTCGAGAGCTGTGTCGGTTGCCACAACGGCGAAGGGATCGGTCCCATGCGACTCGACGACTACGCCACCGCGCGCGAATGGGCGGCGGCATCGGCCGCAACCGTCGCAGCGCGTGTGATGCCGCCCTTTCTCGTGACTGCGGACGGAAGCTGCGGCGACTACCACGCCCCGCGCGTGTTGTCCGACGCGCAAGTCGAGGTCATCTCTGCCTGGGCCGAGGCCGGCGCCCCCGAGGGTGAACCGCGGGATGATCTCACTGTCCCCGCAGCCGAGGAGCTGAGCGTACCACTCGCGCTGACGACCCCCGCCTTCCTGCCGATCGCCGAGGGGACTGCGGTGGCGGAGTCGGATGAGTATCGTTGCTTTCGCGTCGATCCGGCGCTGGACCACGATGTGTTCGCGACCGGCTACGACGTCGATCCGGGCAACGCTGCATTCGTCCACCACGTTTTGGCGTTCACCGTCGACCCGGCGACCCAAACGATGGCGGGCATCACCAACGGCGAGCGCATGGATCAACTCGACGCCGAGTCGCCCGATCGCGAGGGCTGGCCGTGCTTCGGCGCAGCGGGTGAAGGTGTGGATCCATCGGGAGTGCCCGTGAGCTGGGCTCCGGGCAGCGGCGTCACACGTTTTCCCGCGGGGAGCGGAATTCGCATCGCCGCCGGCGAGGCCATCGTGTTGCAGATCCACTACAACCTTGCCGTCATGGGCGGCGACGAGCCGCCGCCGATTTCTACAACCCTTCGGCTCGAGCTCGGCGACAATGTCGAGCGCGAGGGCTTCGTTCAGCTGATCGATCCGTTCATCGACACCTTGTTCGCAGGCGAGCCCAGCAGCCTGCCGCCGGGCGAAGCGGCTGCGGAGTACACGTGGGAACTACCGCTCGCGGATTTCGTCGGACCCGGTGGACCGGCGCTCGACCTGCTCGGCGTATTTCCCCACATGCACGAGCGCGGGATCTCGCAGCGCTTCGAGGTGGTGCATGCCGATGAATCGAGCAGTTGTGCGGCTGACGTTCCGCGATGGGACTTCAACTGGCAGCTGCACTACTTCTATGCCGAGCCCATGCGTTTGTTGAGCACCGACACGCTCCGGGTCACATGCACGTACGACACGCGCGACGCCGATGGTCCGGTGCTGCCGGGTTGGGGCACGCAAAACGAGATGTGCCTGCTCGGTGTGGTGGCATCGTTGGCGGGGACGTAGGCGTTTCGCTTCGGGACCTACAGCACCTGAGGACGAGGCCCGGGCCGCCCTGCGCCCCGGTTCGCCACCTCACCGGCGGCGAAGTCGTAGCCGTATTCAGTCGCACTACCGGCCCTTCGCCGCCTCCCGGTCCTCCGATGACGCTCACGTGCCGACAAAACGGCGGGCGGTCGCGAGGACCGGAGTCGCCATGTCGTAGTGCTGTGTTCCGCGGTCGAGCAGCAGCGCTCGCGGCTGGCCGAACGGCAGATAGAGGAACGACACCGGCCACGGCCACGGCCACGGCCACAGCCACGGCGAAGCGAGCGGCTGGCCGCAGTCTGGTCCATGGCCGAGCAGCAATGGCGTAAGGAGCACCCAAATGGCCCTCCCCTCCGACTTGATCGATCTATTGGCGGAGTTCGCCACCCACGGAGTTGAGTTACCTGCTCGTCGGCGGGCAAGCCGTGGCCGTGCACGGCTATCCGAGGTTCACCAAGGATGCTGGTCTCTGGTTGCGCGATTCCGCAGGCAATCTTCAACGCGCACGGGCGGCGTTGGTCGCCTTTGGGGCGCCACTTGCGACCATCGACGCACTTGAACCTTGAACCGGCGGCGCCGCTTGACGTCGTGTGGATGGGCGCGCCGCCGGCACGCATCGATCTGATGAAGGGCGTCCCAGGCGGGACCTTCGAACCGTGTTGGGATGCGCGTATACGATTCCACGTGGACGGCGTGGAGGTGCAGGTTGTTTGCAAGAGCGACCTCATCCGGCTCAAGCGCGCATCGGGGCGCCCGCAGGATCTCCTCGACGCGGACCAGCTCGATCAAGGTGACAGCGTTGGCGGCGGTGAGACACTGCAGCGCGACCTCGCACGCGCGGTTGTCCATGGCACGCGCAATGGTCTTCTGCTCGGTGGCGCGATAAGTTGCGGGGCCTTGGGCTGTTGGTGCGCGCACCGGTCGGCTCGGGCCCCGTACGCCTCGAGCGCCGCGCGGCATACGACCCGTGCTAGCTTCCGAACGTCGTGTCCACGGTGCCCGACCCCCGCTTGCCGCATCCCCCCGGAGAAGGGCCCTTTCGGGCGAAGGGCGTGGTTCTTGTCGGCGTGACAGATTGGTTTACGAAAGAAGTGGTCGGCGGATACGAACGCGTTTGCGCCGAGCTCGAAGCGCCCGTGCGCAACTACCTGGGTCAGCGGTTCTTAGCTGGTAGTTGGTACGACTACCTTCCGCTCTTTCTGCTGTATCGCAAGGCATCGGAGCTCACCGGGATCCCGCTCGCCAGCCTGGAGCGGACACTGGGACGAAACGCTGCGGCTCGTGACTTGCGGGGGATCTACAAGCTCCTTCTCATGGTCGCATCGGTGCAGCAGGCGCTTGGCCGCCTGCCCGCCGCGTGGCGCCAGTATTTCAACTTCGGCGACGCCTGCGTGTCGGAGCGACAGTCCAAGTCGGGGGAATTCGCCGTAACCGGATTTCCGTCTGTGTTCGCGGAAGACTTTCTCAACGTGCTCGACGGTTGGATTACGTGCGTGCTGGAGAACGCGGGCGGGATGCTCGTGACGCCGGAGCGCCGACCGATCGTCAGCGACGGCGAGACCCACGGCGTCCCCACCACCACGATCGCGTTCTTCTTTCGTTGGCGCTGATGCAGCCCGGAATGCAGATCATGGAGGCGGTGGGAGTTGGGTTTCCCGCCCATGCGGCGGCCTTCGGTGTGGATGTCCAAGTCGTCGAGCTCATGCTCACGATCGGTGGCGGCGACGTGCGGATCGCCGCCCTGCGCGGGCTCTGTCGTCACTGGAATGATGTCGCGGCTCTCGCCGCGGACCCAGCGCCTGCGGTGCGTGCCAGCGTTCGCGACGCCTTCGCTCATCGAACCCGCGAGATTCCGCTGGAGACGCTCGCAAGCTGGATCGGGGAGGGGCAACTCGCGGGCAGCACGCTCATCGAGCGGCTGGGCCGCGGAAGGCAACTGCGGGATCGACCAGAGCTGCTCGAGCACTTTCGTCGGCGGCTCCCGGTCGTCGAGGCTCAGTTGGACGCCGCTGGAATCGAGCTCGACACGGACGACTGCGACTACGACTGCGACAATTCGATGGAAGCTCTGCACTACGAGCGCGAGGATCTCATGCTGCTCAGCGCTGTCGCCGAACCCCCGATACTGCGACGAGGCGTGCGGGGATGGCGAAAGCGCCGGCGATGAGCCGGCAGCACCGTCAACGCCGCGGCGGGGAATGTCCGAAAATCTGTGTACGCGTTGTGCTCGAAAAGCCGGACGACGGGCTCACGCGGGCGCGAGCCAGCCGGGCGTTCACCCAGGCCAGCTCCGGCAACAGGCCGTAGGTGCGGTAGAAGGCCGCGAGGTCGCGGTAGCGGGCGGCCGGATCGAAGCCCACCGACAGCTGAAGCTTGCGCAGGCAGATCGGGCACAGCTGGAGCGGGCTGCGGTCGGCCTCTTCCCGATCGTTGGACCCGTTCATCAGGCACAGGTGGTGCACGCAGTGCTGCATGCCGAACATGTGGCCGACCTCGTGGGTGACCACGCCGTGGCCGCGCCGGCGCACCAGCACCGGATCGCTGGGCGGGCCGCCGAAGAACGCGTCGTCGTGGCGCGCGAGGCTGAACACCCCGACGCGCGCCGATAGGCTGGCTTGGCCGTACACGAAGTTCCAGTCGGACGAAGGGAAGAGATCGGTCGTCGTAACGCCGATGCAGCAGTATGCGTCGCCGGGCAGCTGCTCGCGCAGCACGCCATCGATGTCGTTCGCGTTCCACTGCTCGTGGCCGTGGTTCATCCGCACGCCGACGTGACGCCGGTCCATCACGATCGGATCGGCGAGCCGCACGGGGAGGACGAAGAAGCGCCCGACGTAGTCGACCAGCTCGACCAGGCTCGGCTGAATGGGCCCGACATGCTTGCGGTGCACCATCGCGAGCGGCTGGATCACGATCGTGTCGCGCGGCGGCTCGGGCCGGTTGGGCTCGTCGGCGAGGAACTGCACGACGTCCTGCCCGGTCTCCTCGTGCTCGGCGAGCCAGTCGCCGGGTCGGGGCACGGGCATCGGCTCGGCGTCGCGGCCATCGAAGGCCCAGTCGAGCGAGGGGTCCCAGGCCGGCCCGGGCTGCGGCGCCGCGAAGGGCCAGCCGACCCGGGCTTGCGCCGTGGCCGGCTCGCGCCCGCACGCGCAGGCGAGTGCGGCTGCACCGTGGAGCCAATCACGACGCCCGAGCACGTGCATCCCGAATCATGACATCTCCCGGGCGCGCGCGCTTGTTTCCGCGCCGCGCAGCTCGATCGCCGCGCGCTTCTTCCCGCGCCGAGCAGCTCGATCGCCGCGCGGTCAAGACCCTGTACCGACGATAGCGGGCCGGCGTGCGTGCGCCCCGGCACGAGTGCCGGAAGCAGCACAACCCGCGCGGTCGTGCGGGAAGCGCTCGGCGCCCGCTGCTGCGTTGATATGGTGTGCACGCCTCGCGGCGCATCGCGCTCGCCTACGAGGCGAGGCCGCAGTAGCACGGCCCGGCGAGGGGCCGGGTCTCGTCGAAGGGAAGGCAGGTCTGACCGCGGCCGGGGCAGGTCGGCATCTGCGAGAGCTCGCCCACCGTTGTGCAGCACCCGTTGGCGTCACATCCAGGCACGTGTTCGGCGGCCACGCACGCGAGTCCGGGGCCGCACACGTAAGGCAAGTACTGGCAGGGCTCGGCGAACGCCAGCACCACGAGTGGTGGGCTCGGCACACATACGAACACGTCGCTGCCAGGCGACGACCCGGCGTTTGCGCAAACCTCTGCGCCCGCGCAGACCGGCGCCAGGGGATCGCACTCGCGCAGGCACAGCGGGAGCACGCCATCGTTTGCGATCACGCAGGCGAGCCCCTCGGGACACTCGGGTGCCGCCTCGCTCCCGCCGCAGAACGACACACAGCTGCCCCCGAGCGGGACCGGGTCGACACCCCAGCATATCGCACCACGTTCACAGTCGTCGATACCAGTGACACCGCTTCCTTCGGCGACACACGTCCCGCCATTGCCGACCGGCTCGGGTGCCAAAGCGACGCAACGCGTCGCGTTCCAGGAATCGCCGCCGTCGTTGGCCCACGGCACAACCTTGGGCTCACGCTGCGCGACCATGGTGGACTCGACGAGGGCATCGAGATGCTCGCGCGGGCGCTCGAAATTCGCGAGCGCGCCGAGGTCGATCCGTGGCTACCCGCATCGAGCGCGTTCATGCTTGCCAAGGCGTACGAGCAACGCGGTGAGCGGGCGAGAGCGGTTGCCGCGGCACGGCGAGCGCAGGAGCTGTTTCGCCAGATCGCTCCGCGCAAAGCCGACGTGTCTGCGATGGTCGACGCATGGCTCGCCGCGCATCCCGCCGACTGAGTTCGGCTTGATCCTCCCTACGACTGGCGCGAGTCGGTCGAGCGCGAGCGCGATTCGGCGCGGACCGATCGAGACGGCGGTCACCGCGACGGAGCGTCGCTTCGCCGGCCGCCCCGCGATGCCGGCCCCATCTACGAAAGTTTTCGTTGACATCTACGACTAATTTCGTAGACTGCGCTCCGATCATGGCAGTGCCCAAGCCCACGGCGGCCGAGACCGAGATCCTCACCGTGCTGTGGGAGCGCGGCCCTTCGACCGTGCGTGCCGTGCACGACGTGCTCGACGAGCGGCGCGCCACCGGCTACACGACCGTGCTGAAGCTGCTGCAGATCATGGCCGGCAAGGGGCTCGTGCTCCGCGACGAGCGCGAGCGTACGCATATCTATCGCGCCGCCCAGCCGCGGGAGGCGGTGCAGGGCGAGCTGGTCGGTGACCTCATCGATCGCGCGTTCGACGGCTCGGCCGCCGAGCTGGTCGTGCGCGCGCTCTCCACCCAACGGCCCAGCAAGGACGAGCTGGATCGCATCCGCGCGATGCTCGACGAGCTCGAGGCGACGCGCCCGCGCAGGAGTCGCTGATGTTACCCGCCGCCCTACAAGCGCTCGTGCTCGCGCTGCTGCACTTCGTCTGGCAGGGCGCGCTGCTGGGTGGGCTGGCCTGGCTGCTCGCGCAGCTGCTGAGGCGCAGCCCGGCCGCGCTCCGCCATGCGGTGCTGCACGGCGTGCTGTGGACGATGGCGATCGCGTTCGCGTGGACCTACGCACTGATGCTGGGCGACGCTGCGCCCTCACCCGCGCCGGCCCCGGGGCCGGGCTCGATCGCCCCGGCACCGCCGCTGACCGGGTCGCAAGAGCTCGTTGGGATGTTGGTGCTGCTCGCGTGGTCGGTGGGCGCGCTGGTCCGTTGCGTTCGCCTCGCGCTGGGGCTTCTCGGTGTGGCGCGCTGGCGTGCGCGCGCGGTCGAGCTCGCGCCGCCCTGGGCCGACGCGCTCGGCGAGCCCGCGTTGGCGATGGGGGTGCGTGCGCGCGTGGACATCGCGGCGCTGGCCGGGCTCGACTCGCCCGGGG
>CADEGN010000131.1:0-8566 GCA_902826865.1 uncultured Myxococcales bacterium | reverse complement strand
AAGCTTGAGCACCAGATCGGCGCAGGCAAGCGCGCGCAGACGGCCACCGTCAATGAGGTGTTGAATACGTTCGAGGATTGGGTGAGGGGCGCGCGCGCGCCCTAGCGTTGGGCGGCGCGTTTCGGCTAAGCACCCCTCGTGAACATTCTTTTCGTCGACAACAATTTTCCTGGTCAATTTGTGCCCGTGGCGCCGGAGCTGCCGGCGCGTGGGCATCGCGGCGCTGGCCGGGCCCGACTCGGCCGTGGTGGTCGGCGTGCTGCGCCCGCTCGTGCTGGTGCCGATCGCCTGGGCCGCCGGGGTCCCGACCGTGGCGATGCGCGCGGCACTGTGCCACGAGCTCGCCCACGTCTTGCGCCACGACTACCTGTTGCAGCTCCTGCACGCGGCCGTCGAGGCCGTGCTGTTCTGGCATCCCGGCGTGCGGTGGCTGGGCGCGCGGCTCCGGATCGAGCGCGAGTATTGCTGCGACGATCTTGCGACCTCGCGTTTCATCGATCCACTCGACTATGCGCGCGGTCTCGCCCAGCTGGAGAGCGAACGCGGGAGCGCGCGTGGCGTCGCACAACCGGCCCTCGCGGCCACTGGAGCACCCCTCGTGCCCCGCATCGCTCGCATCCTCGATCGACTCGACCACACCACCTCGGACCGCGTCCCCGTACGAACCGCGGCCATCACCGCGTGGCTGGGCCTCGCGCTCACCCTCGCCCCCGCCGTGCTCGCACCGGCCTGCGTTGCGGCCGGTAACGGCGTGGATCCACAAACCGCCACCGCGCGGGCGGAATCCGTCACGTCCGTCGACACCGCCCGGCCCTCCGCGGCGCGGGTCGTGACGCTGCCCGTCGCCTGGCTCGCCGAGCCGCTCGCCGCCCACGCCGAGCTGATCGACGCGGCCGCGAAGCGACACGGAGTCGACCCCGCGTTGCTCGCGATCATGACCTGGGTCGAATCGCACGGCCACGCCCGGGCACGGAGCCCGATCGGCGCGCGCGGCCTCATGCAGCTGATGCCGCGCACTGCCGAGCAGATCGCCCGCGAGCGCGGGCTAACCGATCACAGCGAGGCGCGGCTCGACGATCCCGCGTACAACCTCGATCTCGGCGCGTACCACCTCGCGCAGCTCGTCGAGGAGTACGGCGCCGGCGACGAGCTCGACCCGGACACCGTCGCGCTCGCGGCCGCGGCCTACAACGGCGGGCGCAAGCACTGCGACGCGTGGCTGGCCGGCGCCCGGCTGTCGCCCGAGACCGAGCGCTACAAGGACGTCGTCGTGGCGCTGTGGCAGGCGCGCGAAGCGGATCGTGCGCCCGCGCCCTGACGCCGAGCGCATCGCACACCCGAGGTCTCGGCCGGCTGCCACCACGCACGACCTCATGCGCAGGCGATCCCTAGCTGCGCGAGGAACTGCGCGTCGGCGAGCGCATCGCTCGCAGCACCGTTGCCGACCAGGCGGATCGCCTTGGGCTTCCCCTCGAGGCAATTCGACGCGAGATCGATCGCCGCATCGGCATCTCCTCGACGGATGTCGAGGGTGCCGACGACCATGTCGGGCCGCGCGTCCACGATCTCAGGGAGGCGCAGCTGGCTGCCGACCAACGCAGTGCGACCGTCGGCGCGCCGCGCGAGCACGGCGCTGCCCCGCCGCTCGAGCGCCAAGCCCGAGAGGGCGATCGATTCGAACGGCAAGCGCGTCACGGCCCCAGCGGTCCCCGCGGGTCGATCGACCGGCGCATCGACCACGGATGCGAACACGGCTGGCAATCCCGCAGCCGCGGCGATGCGAGAGGCCGCGAGGTAGCCTTCGTCGCCGTGGTTGAGCACGACGACGGCCTCGATCGCACCCAGCATCGTCTCGGGGATCGCCGCGAGGTCGGTGGCGTCGTCGATCGGCAGCACCACCAACGCGAGTCGACCCGGGCCGATCTCGATCGAGACCCCGCCCCAAGGCGCGATGCCGAGGATCCACGGCGGTGCGAGGGCTCGACGCAGATCGTCACGGACGAGGTCGCGCCGCGCCTCGGACGGCGCGGCCGCGAAGCGCTTGAGGAGGGGCGGAAGCGACCACGTGAATCCAGCATCACCAAAGACGATCACTCCGCTCGCGAGGGCATCGGTTTCGAGTTCGACGCCCTCCTCGTCCAGCACGGCGTCGAGCGACGCGGTGAAGGCTCGGTACGTCGCCGGCGCGACCAACGGCTTGGCCCATGGTGGGCGGGCGTCGGTGCCGGTGCGGAACAGCTTGTCGAGGATCCCCAAGACCCGAGAATAGCTCCGCAGAAGTCGGCCTGGGAATCGAGCGATGCCGAGGTCGCGGACCCGACCGCGGCGCCCGATCAGCCGGCAGGGCAGGCGTCGACCACCCTGGCCACCGCATCGTCCAGCGAGCTCGCGCCGTTGACGTAGGGGCGCCAGTGGCTCTCGATCGGACCCTTGAAGACGGGCCAGGCGCGATCGAACAGACCCGTCGCGTAGATGTAGGGCTCGTACTCGACACCGCGCGCAGCGAGCGTCTGACGCACGACCTCGCCGGTCAAATCGAAGAGCGCGACATGCCACAAGGGCCCGATCGACTTCCCGGCCCGCTCGGCCTCGCGCGCGAATGCATCCACGACCGGACGCACCAGCGCGTGTGAAGCCTCGTGGAAAACGATTTCGGCGCCGGCCCAGCCCTGGCTGTCGGAATCGGTTGAGGAGATCGTGATGTGGGCCGGTGCGGGCGTCAGCGCCGTGTACGCGCCCTGCCGCTTGCCGACGAAGACGACGTCCACGCGAACGGGCGCGGCGAACCACGGTGTGCGGTATAGGGCGGCGAGTCGATCGGGCACGATCGGGGACAGCGCGCGAACGCGAGCGACGGCGTCGGCGATCCACTCGCGGTTCGCCCGATCGTGCGCCGGCCAGAAGTGTCGGCGATACACCGCGGCAGCGCGGGTGAGCGCGTGCTCGTGTGCAGGTGGCAGGCCCTTTGGGGATGACGCCTCGCCGCCTTCGAGCAACGCCCGGCGAGCCCCGTCCATCGTCGCGTCGAACAGCAAGTCCTTGGCCGCGAGTTCGCGGTCGTAGTACTCGACCGCGCCGTCCCACGCCGCCCGCTCGTCCGCGGTGAGCCTCGCCGAAAGGGGGGTGGGAGGCACGCCCGCGAGCGAGTCCCGCGGCGCCACGGCGCGGCGCGACCACGCCTCCGCATACAGGACGTGATGCAGATTCGGCCAGAACGCGCTGTGGAACGACAGCGAGCTCGCCACTGCGACCTGTTCAGAGCGATCGGCGTGGGCGGGCTTCCCCGGACCCACGTCCGCGTGGGTTGCCGGGGCGATCGAGGGCGGCGAGTTGCACGAAAACAGGGCGCTCGCCGCGAAGGCGAAGCACCGCGCGAGGGTTGTCGCGTTCATGCGGCGCATGCTAGCTGCGCGTCGCGCCAGGGGTCTTGAACGAATCGGCAGCGGGCAGGCCGCGCGCGATCCACGACGTCGGCGTCTCGCCCAAGAGCGCACGGAGCTCGCGCACGAGGTGCGGCTGGTCCGCGTAGCCGCTGATGGCCGCGGCCTCCGCCCAGCCCCGCGCGCGACGATACGCAACGAGTGCGCGATGCAGCCGCAGGATCCGCAACAGGCGCTTGGGGCCGAGGCCGATCTGTTCGCGCGTCTTCTGGTGAAGGGTGCGCAGCGGGAGCCCGAGCGCTCGTGCGAGCGCCGCGACCGAGCCGGTGTCCTGCGCTGCCGCGAACGTCTCGCGCACGGGGCCGTGCGGGCGGCGTAACAGCGTCAACATGCGATCCATGGCCGCCCGCGGACCGTGCTCCCCGAGCACTTCGACGACCGTCGTCCACGCCGCGCCGAGCACGTCTCGTGCGTCCACGGCGCGATCGGTCAGCGCTGTGGCCGGCACGCGCGCGAGCGCGGGGAGCACCCCAGGTCGCAACCGCACGCCCAGCGTGAACCGGCGCCCGGCCACGTCGATGTCCGCAAACGTCGAACGCGCCCCGACCACCGCGGCTCGCCCGACCTCCCCGCGCGAACCGGCGCCGAGGGTCACGATCACGTGGGCGCTCGCGTCCGCGACCACGCGCCAGCTCGCGCACGGATGCACGGCGGCGTCGAAACGATCGATCCACGCGTGCTCAACGAGCTCGGCGCACGAAGGGGGCGGCACCACGAGCTCGATGCTCCCGCGCCGCAAGCCGCCTTGATCGAGGATCACCATGCCGCTGGCGGGGCATAGCACGGGCGCTGCGGCTACGGTTGAGACCTTGTACCTGCGAGAACGGGCCGGGGTGCGTGCGCGCCGGCGCGAGCGCCGGAAGCGTGTGGCGCCGAGAGGTGTGATGCTCACGCGAGCTGCGCCGCGTATCGACGGTGTTCAGGGCGAGCGCCGTGGAGGAGGCGGGCGAGTTCGTCGGCGTCGGTGAACGTTGCGACGACGCGTTTCGGTTCACGACGTCGTCGGCAGACGCCGATGTCGATGGCGAACACGCGAGTGACCCATGGGATGCGGGGCAGCACAACGCTTGCTCGCCCCGGCTTGCGCCGCGCCCGGACGCAGCCGGCCATCCGCGTCGAACATCGTGAGGTCGCGGCCGCCACGCGTGCGCTCCAGAACGTGTGAATCCGCTTTGCGCGGGGATCGCCGCGCTCCTGCGACGCGGGGCGGTTCGGCCAGACGCTGCGTGTGAGTCCGCTCAGATGCGCCTCACCCCTGCGGTGTGCATCGGATGGCAAGGTTGCGCATCAGACCCGGAGAGGACCGCCACCGATGCTCGTCTGCCCACGATGCCGCACCAACAACCACGGCACGGCCGCGTTCTGCGAGTCGTGCGGCAAGAGTCTCGAGTCCCTGCGTGAGGCGGACGACGCGATCGAACAGATGCTGCTCAAGGAGGCACGCAAAGGCGCGTGGGCCCTGGGCATCGTGGCGGTCCTGCAGGCCGTCGGCGCCCTGATCATGGATCCCGGCAACTGGGTGCTGTGGGGGCTCGTGCTCGTGTTTGCTGCGCTCGCGGCCTGGGCCACGCGTCAGCCGCTCGTGGCGTCGGCGGTCGGGCTCGGTGTGTTCGTCCTGCTTCACGTTACCGAGGCGGTCGTGGAGCCCGCGTCGATCTACAAGGGCATCATCATGAAGGTGGTGGTGGTGGTTCTGCTAGTCGGCGCGATCAAGAGTGCACTCAGGCACCGCGCCTTCCGCCTCGAGCGAGCGGGCGCATGAGCGGGTATCGCCGGCTCGAGCCCGGGTTCTGTCGCAGCTGTGGGCAACCGTGGACGCCGGGTGCCGATGCATGCCCGAGCTGCCACGAGGTGTTGTTCCGGACCGCGCCCCACACCGATCCCCACGCCCTCGCCTGCCTGCGTCGCGTGCTAATCGCCGCGTTCGCGCTGCTGGCCGTGCGCTGGGCTGTGCTCCTGGCTCCTGGCATCGTCCACGCGACCGCGCTGCAGGGGCTGCTGGCCCTCGGGGCGGCCATGGCGGCAGCCGTCGTCACGGCCCGCTGGTGGTTTTCGGGCAAGCTCGGGGCCGCGCTGCGGATGACCGCGCCACCGTGGGCATGGGTCGCTGCGCTCGGCCTGGGCGCCGGGGTTCCGGTCGCCTTCGCCTACGGCCTCGGGATCACGAACATCGGCGGTTTCGTGGGCGGGCCAGCGGCCATCGCGTACTACGAAGGCCACGGCTTGGCGGCGGTCGGGTTGATCATCGCGTTGTCGGCTTTCGAAGAGATCTTCTTCCGTGGCCTGCTGTTCGACGGGGTCGAGCGCATGGCGGGCCGCGCAAGTGCGGCGATGGCCTCGATGGTGGTGTTTGCGTTCTTCACCATCGATCCGTTCCTGCTGCTCGTGGGTGGGTTGGCCACCGGCCTGCGCGCATGGTCCGGTGCATTCGGTCCAGCGCTCGTGTTGCGAGTGCTGGGCGCGGTCACTTGGCTCGCGTGTCTGCACCAGATCTCGGGCTGAGCGCGGACCGTAGCGGCAGCATCGACGCTGCCGACCTGCTCGGCCATCCGATGGGCACACGTGCGGCGGAACCATACGCAGCCCCCGGTGTCCTGCACCGGGTGCATCGCCTCGGCTTGACCTTCTTGTTGGCGCTCGGGTGCCACGGTGCGCGGCCCGCGGTGGCCGAGCCTCCGCCAGACGCCCGCGTCGTCGCGCGCGTCGACCCTGCCGGCTTCGCGCCGCCCCGTATCGAGGCCGAGGTCGCGGGACGCTCGGCGGCCATCGCCGCCTTCGGACCGCGCGCGACCGAGGCACCCGGCCTGGCCGACGGCCCGTCGCAGCCGTTCCTCGCGTTCGCCCGGCCGATGCGGCGAGACAGTTCCTCGCTGCGCTTCGAGCTGGAGCCTGCGGTCGCGGGCAGGACCGTGTGGGTGGATCCCTACCGAGCATGGTTCGTGCCCAACCACTCGTTGCGCCTCGGACAACGCTACGACGTGCGCGCGCACGGTCGGGTCCAGCGCGACGACGGCACCGTGGTCGACATCGACGAGCGCTGGCAGTTCGCGACGCGGCCCCCGTGGATCGACCTGAAGGCCGATCCCGGGCCGACGCGCTGGTGGGGCGCGTACCACGACGACGATGACAACGATGACGACGATGACGACGACCGCGAGCCTCCGGTCCATCTGCGCACCGGCGTGAGTGTCTTGTGCGAGTTCGAGCTCGCACCCGAGGAGCTGCGCAAGCACGTGACCGCGCGCGCGTGGAAGGTCGGTGCCCAGCCCGAGACGGCGCACCCGGTCGACGTGGTGGTGGTGAAGGGGCGTCACGGGCACGGGTTACCGGTGGAGTTCGAGGCTCTCGGCGACCACGTGATCCACGTCCACCCGAAGACCACCTGGCCGGCGGGCCACCACGTCGAGGTCACGGTCGCCGCTGCCTTCGCGCCGCTCGGCGCGGGCCCGCTCGGCGCACCGGCGTCGACGCGGTTCGAGGTCGCCCGCGGCGCGATCGCGCGGGTGCAGTGCGAGACCGATCACCTCGACGGGTGCGGCCCCGCCGGGATCCGGATCGAATTCGACTCGCCCTTCCTCGAGTCGGAGCTGGCGGGGATCTCAGTGACGCCGCGCCCGCGCGACTTCAAGGTCTCCGTCTATGGAGAACGCAGCGTCCACCTCTTCGGCGATTTCAAGCTCGGTCGCACCTACACGGTGAAATTCCCCCGTGGGTTGCGCGACCGCGTGGGGCAGCCGTTGCTGCCGCCCGAGCAGCAACGCTTCGTGTTCGTGCCGCCGCCGCCCAACGTCACCCTGGCGGACCCCAGCGGCGTGCTGCGGCCCGACCTGCCGACCATGGTCGGCCTCGAGTCGCGGTGGGTGAAGAGCGCGACCGTCCGCGCCGTGGTGCCGAGCGAGGCGGCGTGGATGCGGCTGCAGGGGCAGGTCCTCGACGAGGTGCCGTTCCCGACCGACGTCGAGCACCGCGTCGAACGCACGATCGACCTCTCGCCCCACGGGACGTTCGCTTGGTCGTCGCTCGCGCTCGACGTCGGTGCGCTAGCGCAGGGACGCCGGCCCGTGCTGGTCGAGGTCGTGCCGCGAGAGGTGATGTCGGTCGCGCGCCGTCGGCCCGCACCCAGGCCGGCGCGGGGCCTGTACCAGATCACGTCCTCGGGAATCACTGCGTGGCTCTCCGCCGGCGAGGCCCGCGTCCTCGTGCGCAACAACAGCAGCCTGGCGCCTGCAGGAGGCGTCGACGTCGTCGTGCTCGATCCCGCGGGCAAGGAGCTCCACCGCGGTCGCACCGACGCCGCGGGGCTGGCAGAGCTGCCGCCCGACCGCGATCTGCGTGGCGGAGCCATGCTCAGCGTGCGCGACGGCGCCGATCGTGCGCTCGCGGTGATCGCCGACCCACCTTCGACCGACGACGAAGAGCCGGAGCGCGACGATTCCGAAGAGACGCTCGTCAGCAGCGTGGTCACCGAGCGCAGCCTGTATCGCCCAGGCGAGACGGTGTCGATGGTCGGCTGGGCTGCGATTGTGACCCCGCGGACGGCGCACGGGCTTCGTCGTCCGAAGGCGCGCACGCCCGTGCGGCTCGAGCTCGTCGACCCGCACGGCGACGTCATCGCACGCCGCGGCGTCGGCATCACCGAGCATGGCAAGTATTGGGGTCGTCTGTCGCTCGGCGAGCAGGCGGCGTTGGGCAACTACGTGGCCCGTGCCACGATCGGGGAGGACACCTTCAGCGCCTACTTCGAGGTGCGCGACGTGAAGCCGCCGCAGTTCGAGGTCAAGGCTGCCGCGCGCGAGGCGGAGCGCCGGCGTGGTCAGACGGTGGATGTCACGGTTCACGCCAACTACTTCTTCGGCGGCCAGGTGCCGATCGAGCGTGAGCGAGCCGTCACGAGCTGCACGCGCAGGAACCGACGTCCGTCTGGCCTGCCGCAGGACTGGGAGGCCGCCGTCGCCGCGTACACCGGTGACTGGTCGCCAGAACTGGCGTCCACGATCACCAAGGGCGAACGCGGTCAACTCGCGATCTCCGTCCCGACGCACGAGCTGGCCCAGGGCATCGACTACCTGTGCGAGACCGACGTCGCCGTGCAAGATGCGTCGTTCGACGAGGTCGGCGCCAGAGCG
>CADEGN010000130.1 GCA_902826865.1 uncultured Myxococcales bacterium | reverse complement strand
TCAATGATGCCCATCTGCTGAAGCTGGGTGATGTAAAAGATATCTTCCGTGCTCGTCTTGACGATGGGGAACGCGAAGAAGGTGTCGGTGACGCCCTGTCCGTTCTGATCGACCAGTTGCGTCGTTCCGTTCGGGCCGACCACTCGCTGGCCGGCCGCTTTGATCGCGTTCCGGTACTGCTCGGCAGTGATCGGCAGCCGGTCGAATCCCAGGTTTCCAACGAACGGGTGGGACGGGATGGCATCGGGGGGCGAGTTGCCGGATGAGGTTGCCGTGGCGATGTTGATCTGGACCGTGCAGAAGAGCGGGCGCAAGAGTTGTTTGACGTCGTTGGTGGCCAACATGCGATTGACGCGGGGTGTCGTGATCGCCTGATTGCCGAAGTCCACCACGCTCTCGAGATCGATACCGTTGGTGCGGGTGCCGAGGTCGTCGAAACGGTCGACCAGTTCAGCGGCGCCTGGTGTCGTCGTATCGCCCTCCCAATGCACCCACGGGGCCTCGAGTTCCTTCATGTTGAGGCCGCCCGCCGGGTGACAGTTCTTGCACCTGCCGCCCTCGCCCACCATGTACTCCTCGGAGGAGCCGAAGAAGCCGAGCTCGCCACCTTCGATCGCGTAGTAGTTGAAGAGTTTCTTCGTCGCGTCGAACGAGATGACCTCGACGCTGTCGGGCAACTTCGAGGTTGTGGCGGAGATCCCGAACAGCGAAAAGAGCAGCTCGTGGGGACCGCGATTGCCACACTGGCGAATCGGGACCGCACGATAGCGGTCGGGCTTGCCCATCACCTGCGCCGTTTCACTGACGACGGCGGTGCGAATGCCAGCTCTGCCTCCGTTGCCGCATTCGCCCTCCTTGTCCGTCTCCCGCAGCTTGGCCATCACCTCGCCGTAACTCATCGGACAGTCGGTTGGGTCGCCGTCAGCGCGGAGAACCAGGCGCGCGAAGACGTCGCCAAGCTCGGAGATGCCGACCTCACCGCTCTTCCCATCGCGCTTGTCCTCGAGACGGCCGGCGCAGATGCCCTTGCCGTTCAGCTCGTCGCCCTTGCCCCCGGCCGAGTCGCCGCCGTCCTCATCGTCGGACGGCGGAGACGCGCACGCGAGCCAGAACGCCGCGGGAAGGACGGAAAATCGGCGGGGGTTCAACATTGGTGATCCATGGGTGGGTCCGGTCGCGGTCCGGTTCACGCTCAGGTGGCGAATCTTGCGGGCGTGCCACCTCGCAAGGGATCGGGGCCGTCTGGTTACTAGGGCTCGACGGTGCGAGCAGCGGTCTCTCGTGCTCAATCGCGCCTCCATCATGTCGCGTGATCTTCATCACATGACGCGCCGCGACCATTGAGGCCCATATCGCGCGCTCTTAGGATTCGATGACGATCAGATCCATCTGGCGTCCGCCCAAGGTGTCGACGCTCGCCAAGCCCATCGCGGGGGACGGTCACCCACAGTGCGACAACGTCGCAGCGTGATCGCGCGTTCGTGACGGGCGGCAGGTGGCATACGCACCGCCACACAAATTACCGCGGCTCCGATCATGCGCTGGGGCTACTGTAATGACGTGGCGCGACGGTTGAACCATCCCAGTTGCTGGTCGCTCCTGCTCCTGGCGCTGGATGGGTGCTACGTGGGCCGCGATGCCTCGTCACC
Source organism: uncultured Myxococcales bacterium (assembly GCA_902826865.1). Lineage (GTDB taxonomy): Bacteria > Myxococcota_A > Polyangia > Nannocystales > Nannocystaceae > Xiheibacterium. The sequence goes on along the minus strand of CADEGN010000130.1, from coordinate 20,079 downwards.
GTCCGGCGACGGCCAGGGGGCCGATGATGCCGGGGGCAGTGGATCCCCGATGTCGGGCTCCGGTTCCGGCGACGACGGCGGCGGTGTTGCGCAGTGTGCCGATGGACCATCACCTGGCCTTTCGCCGATCCGTCGCCTGACTCGATTCGAGTACGACGCCACCATCGAGCATCTGCTCGGCGATTCCACCCATCCCGCCGCCGCGTTCCCGCAAGAAGGCGGATCGGGCTTCGACAACAACGCCAACGTGATCTCGGTGAGCCCGCTGCACGCCGAGAAGTACATGGATGCGGCTGAGGGCATCGCGGCGCGGGCCACCGAAGATCTGGCGAGCCTGCTGCCATGTGACCCGGCCGCGGTCGACGACGCCTGCATCGGCGACTGGCTGGAAGAGTTCGGCGAAAAAGCTTGGCGGCGGCCGCTCGATGCGGTCGAGCGCGCCGAGCTCCTCGCATTTTACCAGGACGCGCGCGAGAAGTACGACGTGCGCGAGGCAGTGTCGTTGGTGCTGCAGACGATGTTGCAGTCGCCGAATTTCCTCTACCGCGTGGAGTTCGGGCTGCCATCCGCCGGAGCCAACGTGGTGCAGCTGACGGACTGGGAGATGGCCACGCGGCTGTCATACCTGTTGTGGGGCTCGATGCCCGACGACGAGTTGTTCGCTGCGGCGCGGGCGGGTGAGCTCGCGGAGCCGGCACAGATCGAGGCCCAGGCTCGCCGCATGCTCGAGCAACCCCGGGCCCGCGCGATGCTTCTGCACTTCCACGAGCAGTGGCTGGACTACGGCGAGATCGATCAGGTGAGCAAGGATGCCGAGCTGTTCCCCGACTTTGGACCCGACATCGCCGCGGCCCAGCGCGCGGAGATCGACGCCTTCATCGAGCACGTCGTCTTCGAGGGCGACGGCACCGTCGAGTCACTGCTGACCGCGCCGTACACCTTCGTGGATGACGCGCTGGCCGACTTCTATGGACTGCCGCTCCCCGGGGGCGTCGGCCTGCAGCGGGTGACGCCCACGGATCGCGCGGTATCCGGAGTGTTGACGAAGGGCGCCGTGATGTCGGTGCAGGCCAAGCCCCACGAGACCCATCCCATCGCGCGCGGGGTGTTCGTGCGCGAGCAGCTGCTGTGCACGATCCCGCCGCCGCCGCCCGAGGGCGTGGAGATCGTTCCCCCCGCGGTCGATCCCAACGCGACCACGCGCGATCGCTACGAGCAGCACCGCAACGATCCCACCTGCGCCGGATGCCACCATCTATTCGATCCGCTCGGCTTCGCGCTCGAGAACTACGATGCCACCGGGCGCTGGCGCCTGCTGGAGAACGGCCTGGACATCGATGCCTCGGGCGAGCTGACTGCCACCGACGTCAACGGGGCGTTCGTCGGCCCGGCCGAGCTGGGCGCGCGGCTTGCGACATCACAGATGGTCCACGACTGCATCACCACCCAGTGGTTCCGCTACGGCTACGGGCGTACCGAGTCCCCCGACGTCGACGCGTGTAGCCTGGCCCAGCTGCGGCAGCGATTCGCCGACGGCGGCTTCGACATCAAAGAGCTGCTCGTGGCGCTGACCCAGACCGATGCGTTCTTGTACCGCCCGGCGGTGGAGGGCCAATAGGATGCGACGACCGATCCATCGACGAACCGTGTTGCGAGGTGCGGGCGGGATCGCGATCTCGCTGCCGTTGCTGGAGGCGATGCTTCCGAACCGATCCCATGCCGGTGGCGTCACCGAGTTCCCACTGCGCTTCGTGGTGTTCTTCAGCGGCAACGGCACGATCGAGGAGCGCTGGGTACCATTCGGGAGCGTCAACGACTTCACGTTCATCGACCCTGCCAATCCCAGCCAGCAGCGGATCCTGGCCCCGCTCGAGCCCCACAAGGCCGACCTCGTCGTCCTCCAGAACCTGCAGCAGCGCTCGCGCGACCACGGCCCCGGCGGCAACGGCCACGACATGGGCATGGGCCACATGCTGACCGCGCACACGCTGGTGGAGGGCCCGAGTGGTTACGGCGAGTTCAGCCACCTTCCCGACGGTTCCGTGGCTGGACCCTCGGTCGATCAGGCCATCGCGGATCTCATCGCTGGGCCCACGGCCTATCGGTCGCTCGAGTTCGGGGTGCGCGCCAACCTCGATCTGGCGCGGCAGCTGACCAGTCGCATGAGCTATCGCGGGCCGTTTGAGGTGCTACCGCCCGAGAATGATCCGCGCGAGGCGTTCGATCGCCTGTTCGCCGACCTGGGCGCCGACCCGGTGGAGGTGGCGGCGTTGCGAACCAAGCGCAAGAGCGTAATCGACCGCGTCGGTGATGACTTCGTGCGCCTCGAGGCCAAGCTCGGCGCCAGCGATCGCCAGAAGCTCGAGTCCCATCTCGATGCGATCCGCGAGCTCGAGCAGACGCTCAGCAACGAGCACGGGCTCCTCGAGGGCTGCGCGATGCCGACGATGCCAGGCGACATCGACCACAACAGCAACGACAACTACCCCATCATTGGCCGCACGCAAATGGACCTGATGGTGATGGCGCTGGCCTGCGACATCACGCGCGTCTCGAGCATCCAGTGGTCCACCGGTCAGAGCGGGACGCGCTTCACTTGGCTGGGCCACAGCGGTGACCATCACAGCATGTCGCACGAGGCCGACAACGACGCTGGCATCCGCGAGCAGCTCGTCGCCGTGAATCACTGGTATGCCGAACAGTTCGCCTACCTGCTGAGTGCGATGACGCAGGTGGTCGAGGGTGATGGCACCCTGCTCGATCGCACGATCGTGATGTGGTGCAACGAGCAAGGCAACGGCCAGCTCCACTCGGCCGACGGGATCCCCTACGTCCTGGCCGGCAGTGCCGGCGGCGCGATCGAGACCGGTCGCTGGATCGACGTCGACGGCGCAGCCCACAACGACCTCTACGTTTCTCTGCTGCAGGCGTTCGGCTCGAACGCGACGAGCTTCGGCCTCGCCGAGGTGTGTACGGGACCGCTACCGCAGCTGTGAAGCCGGCTGCCGCCCGCCGGCCGTGGCCGTGGGCGCGCGACGAAGGAGCCACGGGCGCGACGCCGGAGCGTCAAGGGGAGCGAAGGCTGAGCGCTCCGAGGTAGTCACGCTTGCCAACGCGCACGCCGTTGCTACGCAGCAGCGCGTAGACATGCGACAGGTGAAAGTAGAAGTTGGGCATGGCGTGCTCGACGAAGTAGTCGGCCCCCGACATGGTCTTGCCTTCCCAGCGCGGTTGCGTGATCGACCGGGTTGCCGCCTCCGTGAAGTCCTTGGCGGTGAAGCGGTCGAGGTACGCGATCACCGCGCGCACGCGGTTGCGGAGCTCGTCGAGCGTGGTCTCGGTGTCGGCGTGAACGGGCGCGTCAACGCCGGACAGTCGCGACGCGGCCTGCTTGGCCGTGTCGCAGACGATCTGTACCTGGCGCGCGAACGAAAACTGGTCGGGCGCGAGGCGGCAGTCGAGGAACGCGTCGGCCTTGAATCCGCGGGCCTCGGCGGCCGTGACCGCGGCGTCGAACCACACCTCGGTTTGCGCGAGCTGCTTTCTCATCTGACGGAAGATCTCGAAGTACATCGCGGCAACCCTACCTGTTGGGACTTGGATCGGGGCGACCCCCCGGTGGCGACGCTGTTGACGGGGTGGTGGGCGCCCGCTGGCCGCGGCGGGCCGCGCTCTCGCGGGTAAGCCACCCACGATGGGCGCGGGCCCGCGACCGGAACGATGGTAATGGGGGACAAGGATGCATACTGACCGCCGTGCACTGCCGACAAGAATTATTGCCGCTCGCCGTGGCGGTCGGAGGGTGCGGGGGTGTTCATGCCGATGCGGCGGATCACGTTCCCGTTCGCCGGGCTGAACCTGCCGTGCTCGCGCCCCTGAGCGAGGTCGAGATCTTCCGGCAGGGGGTCGTGAACAACCGGTCTGATGTGGCGCATCTCGATTGGCGGATGTTGGATCCGAAAACGCCTGACCGCGCCAGCTCGATCGAGTCGTCCGGGAAGTTCGCGACGACCAGGCCGCAGGCCTCGGCGAAACCCCGCGTGGGACACCCGCCGTTGCTCGTGGCCAAACCGGCCGCCGAGACCCCTAGTTTGAGCCTCGTAGGTTACGTTTGGCCATGTTGTCGGTGATACCGGTTGGCCTGCGCCTCGCGCTGGACGACGAGCTGGACGACGAGCGGCTCCCTGAGGAACATCGCGCACGGCTGAGCGCCGCGTGCACCGACGCGCTCCCGTTTGGATCCTACGAGCTCGAGCTGCGCCGCGGGTTCGTGGCGGTCGACTGGTTCGTGCGCGAGCTCGCCGCCGCGACGCTCGATGCGTGCGGTTCCCGGGGCGCCGATCTGCGGCGGTTGGGCGAGCTCGGAGACTCGCTGAACGCGCTCTGCGCGAAGGAGCTATGCGAAAGCGCGACGTTCGTCTGTCGACCCGCGCGACCGCTCCTCGAGGCGGCTGGGCGCGCGATCTCGACGGTCGTCTGGGCCGACGCCGCCCAGGCGGCGTACGACGGCCGTGCGCACCCGCTCGCCGCGCAGGCAGAGGTGTCTGCCCTTGGCAAGGCGTTCTCCGATCCGCGCGACGCTGTCACCGTCGAATGCGTCGGCTACGCGATCGGTATCGGGTTGTGTGAAGCGCTGCGCGTTGGCGTCGAGATCGGACGCGTGACCAACGACATCGCAAGGCTCATGGAGCGGCTCCGCGCCGTCTGATGCAGTCGCGGGTGGCGCGGCTGCAGGTTGTTCTTGCGATGATCCAGCGCGAGCGTACCTCGTTGATCCGAGCCGTGGGGAGAAGCGACGTATCGCGACCTGGCCGAGCACACGCACAACCTCGCCGAGTCCGCTCGCTAGGCGGTCTTGCTCGAAAACCCGACGATCGGGGACTCCCTGGCGGCGAATCGGCGGCGCGAGCAGACGATGTTCCGCCACATGGACGATGTTCTTTCACGCCTGGGGCCCGGGGACAAAGTGGTCTTGCTCGGGCACAACTCCCACCTGGCACGATCCTACGAAGACCTCGGGGCGGGCCCGTTGCAGGGACCCGGAAACCAATACTGGCCCAGTGTCGGCGCCCACCTGACGCGCAGGTACGCCAACGAGGTCTTGGCGGTGTGGATGATGTACGACCACGGCGAGAATTCGCGGTACGGCACGCCCGAACCGTCGTCGAGGGTCGCGTCCAAGCCCGATACGGTCGAACACTCACTTGCCAGCGCGGGGGACCTGTTCGTGCTGCCCGCTGCGGCGCATTCGCAGGATCGTTCCTACATAGCCCGCGCAACTTCGTGCAAAACGGCGACTACAGCTCGGGCACGCTGGCGAACCTCGTCGACGTGATCTTCTTCGTTCGCCAGGTCCGCCCGTTGTGCATCCAGTGCGATTGACCGGACGCGCGGGTGAAGACCTACGGCATCGTGAACTTTCTGGGAAGAGTACGGGCATGGTTGCGGGTTCTTCGAGTCCGCGAGCGTGTGCGTGGGCGTGGGCGTTGACTCCTCGTGCGCGGACATCTGCGAGCGAAGCGGCGAATGCGTGAGCGGCTTCGGCGAGCTGGCCGACGACGCCGCGTGGGAGGTGGGCGAAGCCGGCACGGCTTGCTTGTGATTGGCCGGGGGCCGTGCGATCGTTGGCTCGACGTGCGCCCGACCAAAAACGGTCTTCTCGCACTCTTTGTGAGCGCCGGTCTCGTCGGCTGTCGCGCGGAGGCGGGGCGTGTGCCGGTGGTTGCAAAAGACCCGCCTGGGGAGCAGGCAGAGCACAACGCGGCACCAAATCCTCGCAACATCGGGGCTCGCACGGCCGCCGAAATCGACGTGCATGCCAGACTCGACACGCTGGTGGCGGCGATCGTGACGGCTGCCAGCCGCCACGACGCCGCTGCGGTCATCGAGCTGACGGAACCCGAGTTCATCGACAGCATGGTCGAAGACACGCCGCGCGAGGAGCTCATCGCCAGTTGGCAAGCCGACCCGCGGCCCCTCGACCGGCTCGTCGGCTTGCTTGAGGGTGAATGCATGTTCTTCCGGACCCGAGACGACTGGATGTGCCCGCGCTCGCTGGCCGATCCGCAGGAACTCGAGGACGACCGTGAGTGGGGTAACGCCGAGCGAGTTCATTTCACCCGCGTAGGCGGTCGATGGCGTTGGGACGCATTCATCGTCGATGTGGACCCTGAGCGCAGCCCTACCCCCGGCCGCCGACGAACCAACCAGCCGTCGTCCGACCCGCTCGTCAACGAAAACGTGACGATTGACCTGTGAGCGGGCGAATCGCAGGGCCGTCACGCGGCTCCCCACGAGCGCAAAGAGCCGCACCCGACAGTCATCCAAGTGGCTAGCGATCGCGATCGTCGCGACGGTCGGCGCGCTGTTCTCCGCGACGAACTGCGCGGTGCTTCTGCGCGGCAGCGGCTCGTCTGTGCCGGCCCTCGGCGCTCTTTTCATGGTGCTCGCGGACGCCGCCCCACCGTTTGATTCGTTGCGGTGGTGGTCGCCTGCGGCAGTTCTCCTGGACCCCCGGGTGGGGCTCACGATCCATCGAACCCCATGCACGGGTTCGCCAGTCCCGTGAACCGCAAGGCGCCCTGGCCAGTCGAACGTTGGCGTGTTCAGGTTCAAGCCAGTGCTCGCCGCGTGCGCGCTCTCGACGCTCCCCGGTTGCAGCGAACCGCCTGCCGGCGCGGACGTTCGGGTCACCGGTAGCAGCGGCACAGCGTCCGCGGACGCGGCCTCCGATCAACCATCGGGCGGCACGGGTGGTGGGACATCGGAGCCCGGCACAACTGGGCCGAGCGCGGAATCCGGCGGGGTTGTGGATCTCGGGATCGGCGAGCCGACGCGCGTCCTCGAACCGCTGGTCGTGGACGAGCAGGGTCGTTCTCCCGAGCGCACGGTTTCGGTCACCTCACCGGGCGTCTACCGGGCGGTCGTACACGAGGCGACGGGCGGCGGGATCTCGGAGTTCTACGATCTCGCGTCGGATCCCGGCGCGACCAAGAATGTCGCGTGGCCCAATCGCGGCTTGTTCGAGATCGGGTGGCATGGCTCGTGCCCCGATGGGTCGTGCCAAGGTACGACCCGCGATTGGCCCAGCGACGCCGGCTGGCGTCTGGCGCTCGGCGCAGCCGGCCAGGTCGATGTCATCGAGCAAAGCGACGCGCGCGTCCGGATCCGCGTGACGACGATCTTCACCCATTGGGGCAACGTCGCCGATTCCGAGCATCCGCTATCCGTCGTCTACACGTTTTACCCAAGCGGGCAGATCTACGCGCAAGTCCGCGTGCAGCGGACCGCGGGGCTGTTCCGGTGGAGCCGCGAGTATGGGCCGCACATCGCGGTCTCGGCTGCGCCCGACGATCCGCTGCTCAACTCCCAGTTCGCGTGGAGCACTCCCACGGTCGCGGACCTTGTCGACGGCACGGTCCCCGCAGACGCGCTGGTCCTCGCCGCGAGCCCGCTCGTGCCCACGCGCTTGTTCGTCACGATCCCGTCGCACGAGCAGCGGTTGTTCACCCTCAACATGCGCCACGATGGACGGAGCGTGAACTGGGACCGCGCCGGGTTCGGCTCAGCCAACATCGAGATGGGCGCCGGTTACGATGACACGTGGTCGTGCCTGGTCCAGTTCGGGAGCTCGCTCGCCGTCCTCCCGCAACTCCACACGGCCGCTGACGCGCTGCCGTACGCGACGCAGTACCGCGCGCCCCCGATCCTCACCGGCGCGCGCACGGTCGCCACCGACCCCGGCGACAGCGACGGCGATGGCTTCAACGAGGCCGAGGGCGTGCTGGTGCTCACCGGGCCGGGCCCGGTCGCGTTCGACTACGACTGCGGCCAAAGTGCGTGCTTCGCTCCCGCGTTCAAGGTCGTCGATTGGGTCGGCCCGGCGCCGAGCAAGGTCGTTGCCGACGACGGCGCGCACGCGGCGATCTCCGCCGTCATCGACGGCACTCTGATCTTGCAAGTCGAAGGCCCGCTTCCATCCGCCGGTCGGCTCGCGTTCTGAAGCGTCCGGGCGCGGTCGCGCTCGTGCGGCTCGGGGCGACACGAGGGCGTAGAACTGCTCGCCGGGGACCATTGGCCGTCGCGCGGCTCGCAGAGCATCGAACCAAGGTCCGCCGTATGAATTTCACGTGAGCAGGCGTTCAACGACGCCGAACCGTGAAAGAGACTGAGTCCCTTCGGTTGAACCAAGTCCGGCGATCCCCTACTTCTCAGCCGTGCGTCCACGAAGGCGAGTCCGGGCCCTGACCGTTCCATCGTTGGTAGTGTCGCGGTTCTCCAACGATCCGCGTAGACGACGCATCATCATCATCCCCTTCGTGTACTGATCTTGAGGACTGACGATGGCGAGGGACCCGAGCCACTTTGACGATGCCTATGCCGCCGGGGTTCCGCCGTGGGACATCGGTCGCGCGCAGCCACGATTCGCGAAGTTGCTCGCTGCCGGGCCCCTCCAAGGCCCGGTGCTCGACGTGGGTTGTGGCACCGGCGAGAACACCATCGCGGTCGCTGCGACCGGCGTAGAAGCCCTCGGGGTCGACCTCGCTCCGCTCGCCATCGAGCGTGCACGCGACAAGGCCCTGCAGCGCGGATCGTCGGCCAAGTTCGAGCGCGCCGATGCCCTCGACTTGTCGGCCCTCGGACGCACTTTCGCCACCGTCATCGACTGCGCGGTTTTCCACGTGTTCGACGATCCCGACCGCGCACGCTATATCGCCTCGCTCGCCGCGGTCACCCGGACCGGCGGTCGCTACTACGTGCTCGTGTTTAGCGATCGCGAGCCCACCGAGTGGGGCGGTCCACGTCGCGTCAGTGCCGGTGAACTCGAAGCCGCGTTCGCCTCCGGGTGGAAGCTGCATACGCTCGAAGCCACGAAGTTCGACACCAACATCCACGAACACGGCGGCGAGGCGTTGTTCGCCGAGTTCGAGCGCCTGTGACGGTTGCGGAGCCGCGGCGCCGTGCGGTCGATGCCGCCAAGTGGCTGGCCGTTCGCACGTATGTCGGAGTGAAGTCCGCGCGGCGAGGACGGGTAGATAAGCGGACAGAAACGGATGGCATCCAACCAGCCGTTGCAGCGGACAAACCCACATGAACCCTCCCTGGAGTACGCAAGTTGCTTCCGACGCGATCCGTGACGGTCTCGGCGTGGAGTTGCCCTGCGAGCCAGAAGATCGCATCGCCGCTGAGGTATTCAGGTCCGATCGAGACCATACCGTGATCGTTCGCGTCTTCGAGGACGGGATTCCACAGCAGGTTCTTGCAGAACTTGTCGCGCTGGCGCGCGAGTGGCTGGAACCATTCGAGGACGGAGCGGACCTTCCGGCGGTGTTCGAGTTTGAGCGCGACATTTGGAGCAGCTCCTGAAGGACTTGCCTGTGCGGGCGCGAAGGACTGCAACCACTCGAGGACGGAACCGAGCGCCGAGCGGCGTCCGTGTTTGACAAGCGCCGACCTACTTGGCGTGCTTGACGAGCGCGTCTGCCAAGCAAACCGGCGCGGGCCCGAGCCTCGTCACCCAAGTGGGCGCGAACGGCGTCGCGATCGAACGCGGTTCGAGCGAGCCGCACGCTTGCCGGGCTGACGGCGCTCGCCCGTCGCCCTCGCGCCCTCGCCCGTCGCGGGCTAGACTGTACGAGTCGTGCCAACACAAATCACCACGCCGCCGGGGTTCGACGACCTCCCACTTGAGGAGAAGATCGCGTACGTCCAGGCGCTGTGGGACCTCATCGCTTCGGACGCCGATGCGGTGCCTGTCCCTGGCTGGCAGCAGGCTCTCATCGAGCAGCGGCTCGCCGAAGCTCGCTCCGACACGGCAGTGGTGCGCGGCTGGCCGGAGGTGCAAGCCGAGCTTCGGAGCCGACTGCTCGCCGTGCACGCTCGATGATCCTCGAGCTCACCGACAGGGCCGTCTCAGACATCACGGCGGCCGCGCTCGAGTACGAGCAGGCGTGTCCCGGTCTGGGCTTCCGGTTCGAAGACGAGGTCGCTCGCGTGCTGCGGCAGATCGCCGACGCGCCTGGATTGTTCGCGGTCATGGCGCCTGATGTGCGCCGTGCGATTCTAAGGGTATTCCCTTTTTGTGTGTACTTCACCGTGATCCAGGAACGGGCCCGAGTCTTCGCCGTCCTTCACCAACACCGCCACCCGGGCAGCTGGCGAAAGCGGGGTCCGTGATCTGCTGCCCAACCAGGCGTTGCAGCACATCCCCGGCGAGACCGAGCTTCTCGGCGCCGGCCCCAGCTACTTGAGGCTGAAGTTCGCCAGGTCGAGGGCGTGCATGAGCATCCACAGCCCGAGCAGCTCGGCGGAGCCAGCGACGATCAAGGTCGCGAGACGGAGCACGCGGCCCACACCGGCGGTCGCGTCGGTGCTCGGTGCCGCGGCACCGAGCACGCGCTCGATACCGGCGATGGACACAAGGCCGCCCCAGAGCGCGCCGAAATAGGCAGCGCTGACGACGAACGTCGGGAGCCTGAGCTCGGCGACGCCCATGGCCGCGAGGATCGTGTTCATGACGAGCGTTCCGCCGATCGCGCCGACGACCGACGCCGCGGCGCCGGCCGCGATCCCCAGCAAGCCGCAGGCGAATCGCTCGCGTCGGGACGCCAAGCGCTGCGGCACGGCGTCCCCCAGACCGCTCGAGCGCAGCGCGATGCGCAACAACGTCGGCCACGGTCGTAATGCGGCCGGTCGTTCAGGCGGCGGACTCGTGGCGAGGAGGCCCTGGAACAACCGGCCGAGATCGACGCCGACCATGCCGGGGGCTATCGCGGCTCCACAGGCACTGCATCGCGGATCGTCGCCGAGCCGTACATCGGGCACGCACACCATCGTCCCGCACGCGGAACACTTCAGCTCGATGGGCATGGTGACCCTGGCGACAGATTACACGATCGTGGCCCCCTTGCCTGTCAAGGGCCCGAGAACTGCGCAAGCACGCGACGCGGTGAGGTTTCTACGTGCGAAACGTGGCGGGCGTGGTCGAGCCATCGCGAGGCTCGCGCGAGCGCCTGCGCCCGCTCGACGACGTCGCGGTGCGCCGTCTCGTCGCCCTAGCGGAGCCGCGAGCTCCAAGCAAAATCACGGCACCGCGGCTTCGAGCGCCGCGAGCAGGGCGTAGTTCTGCTCGGGTGCGGACGCCATCAACGCGTGATCATCGAAAATGTCTGCATCACCGAACGCAAACAACCATCCGGCACCATGCGCTTCCGCGGCGAGGTAGCACTGACCTTCGACCGATACCAGCTCGCGACCATCGCGGCAGCCGTGCACCGCGGAGCCCGCAGCGGCGACGATTGACTCGATCCCGACCATGAACGGATGCGCGGCGACTTCGTCGAGCGTAACTGTGCCACCACCGGCACCAGCTAGCACTGAGCTCTCGAATGAGAGCTCGCTGTTGAGCCCGCCAAGCAGCGCGTTCAGGTTCTCGGTCTGCTCGTAGGCGCTCCACTCGTTGTGGACGATGACCATTCCGCCCTGTGCGAGCACCTGCTGGAGGTCGGCGATTTGATCGGCAGAAAACGGAGTCGCGTTGATGACGAGCAACGCGAGACCAACCTCGTCGAACGACGCGGGCCAGTCTGCCGTGTCCGTCACGGTCCTTCCCCGGGCCTCCAGCTCGGCCGTGAATAGCTCGAAGCGCCAGTAGGCGCCTTGAGGAGCTGGTCCGCCGTTGGCGCGCAAGACGACCACCTGCGGCAGCGGTGCGGGCGCGTCGGTCGTCGTTCCGCGGGTCTCGCCGCTCCCGCCCTCGCTGGGACCCCCGCTCGTACCACTCGTGTCCGGCGTTGCACCACCGGTTTCGTTGCCGGGGGTCTCGCCAGCGTCGGTTCGCGAATCGTCACCACCATGGGTCGCCACCGTGGACGACTCGCCGTCTGCTGCGCTCGTCGACGCTCCACCGTCGCCGGAGCAAGCGACTGCGAGCGTGGACCACAAACATGCGTGATAAGCGACGCTACGACACATCTCTTGGCCGTCTCGCAAGCCGCGTGCCCGCAGGCTGCGCCCGCGATTGCGCGACAACGCGGGCTCCACGAAAACCGATCTGTAACGCGCGTGCGTGTCAACAACGACCCGGATCGTAACGGGGCCGATCCGCACCGGCGCACCCGCGCTTCCCGCATCGGGCGGCTGGTGCCGCCCTGCGCCCGGGCCCGAGCGTCCGCGCGCTGCTCGGCTCAGGCCGCCTCGGCCCAGCCGCCCTCGGGCGCGAGATCGGCGAGCGTCCGGCGCAACTTGGTCTTGACCCGTTGCTCGAGCTGTCGAACCCGCTCGCGCGACAACCCGAGGGTCTTGCCGATCTCCGAGAGCGTCTGCCGCTCGCCACCGATCAAACGATGGTGCACGATGATCTGTTCGCGCTCATCGAGACGGGTCAGAGCCTCGGCCACCCGATCGTGGACGAGGGCATGGACCTCGTCGGCGAGCAGCATCTGCTCCTGATCGGCACCGCTGTCGTCGGCCAGGCTCTCCATCAACGTCGCGGTGCCCTCGCGGTAGGCCTTGGCATCGAGCGAAACGTCGCGCGAGTCGATCCGCTGCTCCATCGCCCGAATTCGCTCTTCGCTGGTCTGGAACGTCTCCGCAAGGCGCGCGGTCAGGTCCTCACCATTGCCGAGACGGGCGGCGAGGCGCGCCTTCTCGCGATGCAGGCGGAAGAACAGCTTGCTCTGCATGGGCCCGGTGCCGACGCCGACCAGGCTCCAGTGCTTGAGGATGTACGAAAGCACGTGGGCTCGGACCCAATACGACGCGTAGGTCATGAACCTCAGCCCGCGCTCGGGTTCGAACCGTCGCACGGCCTGAAGTAGGCCCATGTTGCCCTCGGCGACGAGCTCGTTGATTCGGAAGCCGTAGCCGCGGTAGCCGTGCGCGATCTTCACGACGTAGCGCAGGTTGCAGCACACCAGCAGGTCGCCGGCGGCCTTGTCCCCGCTGCGGTAGCCGCTGGAGAGCGCAAGCTCCCGGTCGCGGTCGAGGACCGGGTAGCGTTCGATCGCGGTGGTGTAGCGCGAGAAGCCTTGATCGGTAGCAAGAGCGTCGAACATCTGGGGACCTCCATCGTCGGCACGAGCGCGACCCGTAGGGTCGGAAGTGCCCCCGATGGGAACCCTGTAGCGGTGACGGATCGGGGTCAGCCCCCCGGCCAGCTTCGATCCGTCAGAATCTCTTGTACGGGGCATCGCGGATTCCGGCAAGGGCGTCGTTCTGCTTTTTTGCTGCGCGGGCTCGTTTGGGTGGTGGCGCTTGGAACTGCGGCCCCACATCTGCGACATTGCCAACGCCACACCGCTGCGCGATCGAGCGCTCGATCGCGCAGCGGTTCTACGGCTGTTCCATGAGCCGAAAGGAGCGACCCAATGCGCGCTGTCATCTTTGATCACCACGGCGATGCTTCGGTCCTTCGATCGGCCGAGGTCGACGAACCACGTCCGGGGCCAGGCCAGGCGCTGGTGGAAATCCATGCGTGCGCACTCAATCGCCTCGACGTGTGGGTGCGCAACGGCCTCGCGGGCCGGAGGCTTCCACTGCCCCACATCCTGGGCAGCGACATCGCGGGCGTCGTCCGCGACGTGGGCTCAGGCGAGGACAACGCGTGGGTTGGGCGCGAAGTCGTCATCAATCCCGGGCTGTCGTGCGGGACGTGCGAGATGTGTCTGGCCGGCTGGGACAACCTGTGCCGCAGCTACCGAATCCTCGGCGAAACGACGACAGGTGGCTACGCCGAGGCCATCACTGTGCCTTTGGCCAACCTCGTGGCCAAGCCCGCACGCCTCTCGATGCAGGACGCTGCGGCCGTGCCGCTGACGTTCCTCACCGCATGGCAGATGTTGGTGGTTCGCGCCCAAGTCGGGCCCGGCGACATCGTGCTGGTCCATGCGGCGGGCAGTGGGGTCGGCGTCGCGGCCGTACAGATCGCGCGGCTTCACGGCGCGCGCGTGATCGCCCTCGCCAGCAGCGAGGCGAAGCTCGAGCGCGCGCGCTCGCTCGGGGCCGAGATCGGGATCCGCAGCGACGCGAGCGACTGGCCCGACAAGGTCCGGAGCGTGGCCGGAGTCGAGCGGCGCGGCGTGGACATCGTCTTCGAGCACACCGGCAAAGACACCTGGAAGTCCAGTCTCGAGCTTGCGCGCCGCGGCGGCTCCATTGTCACATGTGGCGCGACGTCCGGCCACGACGCGATGACAGACCTGCGCCAAGTCTTCTTTCGTCAGCTGCAGATCCTGGGCAGCACGATGGGTAGCAAGTCGCTTCTGCATCGCATCGTCGCTCTGGTCGACTCGGGGGCACTGTGCGCAGTCGTCGATCGCTGTTTCCCGCTTGCCGATGCGTCCGCCGCCCATCGTTGGCTCGAATCGCGCGCGCAATTCGGTAAGGTCGTACTCGAGGTCCGGTGAGCGGCAAGGGCGGCGAACATTCGTACGAAGCGGCGGCTCCCTTGGTCGCTGCCCTGGTCGCGGCGGCATTCGCCGGCGCAGCGGCGTGGCCATTGCCCGACTTCGCCCTCGACGACGCGTGGATCCACCTCGACTACGCCAAGAGCCTGCGCCTCGGTGAGGGCTGGAGTTACAACCCGTTCGATCACGAGGCTGGGTGCTCGAGCCCGCTTTGGGTGGCTCTTTTGCGCGTGTGGCCGACGGGGGGTAACCCCGTGCCACGGGTGCTTGCGCTGGCGGTGCTCTTGCACGCCGCCACCGCTTCGGTTTCCGCAAGCTTGGCGATTGCGATCGGTCGTCGCCAGGCCAGCGCGCACCGCCCCCTGCCGTTGCGCGCCATGGCGATGCTGGCGGGCGTCCTGGTTGCCACCGCCCCGCTCGGCTTGCACGGCGTCGCCAGCGGCATGGAGGTGGCGCTGGCCTCCTGTCTGGCCATCGCGGTGCTGTGGGCGATCGTCGAGGGGCGCGCGCACGCGGCTGGATCACTGGGGGCGCTCGCCGTCTTCGCGCGGCCTGAGCTCGGCCTGTGGTGCGCCAGCGCGGTCGTGGTCTGCGCTGTTCTTGGACGCCGGCGCGATCCAGCGACGTTCCGCGCCGCCGTGATTGCGGCCGCAGGCGCGACCGCAGCCGTCGTGATCTGGGCGATCTGGCTCGCGCTCACGGTCGGCTCGCCGGTACCGAACGCGTTTCACGTCAAAGGTCGAGGTGGCCAACTCGCGGGTGTCTCCTACGTCGCGAGCGAGGTGTTGTCGTGGACGCCGTGGGTGGTGGGACTTGGCGGCCTGCTGCTCGCCGTGGCGGCGTTGCGGGCGGAGTGGCGCGGGCAAGGCCGGCAGTTGTCCCTCGTGTTGGGCATCGTTGTGCTCACGACTATCGGGGTCGCCGTGAGTCGTCCGCTCCATCCCGGGGTTGGGTTCTTCGAGAGCCGCTATTTCGCGCCGCTACTCGCCCCTGCCACGGTGATCGTGGCGTTTGGCGTCGCGGCGCTGCACCGCGTGCTGGCGATCATCTGTCTGGTCCCGATTGCCGTGATCACGGGGCTGCAGGATCGAGAGACGGCAGTGCGCGTGCGCGCAGCGGCCGACGACACCCGCGTTCTGCACACCCAACCAGCTCGCTGGCTGGCGGCCGAGCTCCCCCCCGACGCGGTCGTGGCCGTCGAGGGCGCCGGCGCCTCGCGGTTCTTCACGCCCCGGACGATGACGATCGTCGACCTCGTCGGACTCAACGATCACGTGGCCGCCCGGCGGCACTTCGATCGCGCGGCCAAGATCTGCCGATGGATCGAGCGCCGTCCCCCATGGGCGGTTGTCCCCGAGCAGTGGCTGCCGATCCTCGGCGGCGCATTTCGCCTCAAGGTGGTCGCGACCTTCGACGATCCCAACTACACCCAGGTCGAGCCGCCTCACCAGCAACGGGTGGTGGTCGTCGCCCTCGCGCCAGCCGACGGCCCCGCCGCCGCCTGCGATCCGACGTAGGCGAGCGCCCACCCGGCGCCCGACACCCCACGCGCCGTGCTAGCGTCCGGCGCCCGAGGTCTCTGTGCTCGAATTTACCCTTCACCACCCGCTAAGCTGCAGTGTCGACCGGTTCTGGTCCCTCTTTTTCGATCCCGCCTTCACGCACGAGATGATCGTAGACGGACTCGGCTTTGGGTCGTGCGACATCGACCCGATCCGGGACGAGGGCGCGATCCGCCGCCGGGACATGCGCGTGACGCCGAAGCTCGACCTCCCCGCCGCCGTCGCCAAACTACTCGGGCCACGTCTGGGCTACACCGAGCACGGGCGCTTCACCGTGGCGACCCACACCTGGAACTACGATATCGTCCTGTCGGTGCTCTCCGAGCGGATCCGGATGGGTGGCACCGTCACCGTGGACGGCGAAGGGGATCGCTGCACGCGCCACAGCAAGCTGTGGGTGGAGGTCCGCATCCTCGGGCTCGGGGGCCTGGTGGAGCGCGCGGCGGAACGGAACATGCGCGACGGCTGGAACAAGTCCGCGGAGTGGATCAGCGGGTGGCTGGCCCAGCACCCGGCGTGAGCGCGTCGATCGACCGTGTGGGCGGGACATCGGGGCAAGCGATTTTGCGGGCGCGCCCAACGTGCAGTCGCTTGCACACCGCCCGGGCGCGTCTATGGTTAGATCGTCGATGGCTGCGACGTCCGGTCCCCGCGTAATCCGTCTGACCCAGGGTCCCTGGGCCCTGGTCCGCCGAACCATGGGTGACCCCCGCGCGTTCGCCCAGAAGCTTCGCCAGTTGGTCGTCGCCGTCCAGCACTACGGACGCAACGAGCTGGTGGAGCCTCGGCTCCACCGGCTGCACGATCTCGGTTACCTCGACGCGATTCCCTCTCGCCTGCAGCGCATGGTGGGGGCAATCGACATGTTGCGGTTCTTCATCGTGCCGTGCGCAGCCGACTACTACGCTTCGAAGGGCATCAATTTTCGATTTCACACGTTCTTGCGCTTTCTCGACGATCCCGCTTCGATGATCGATCCGACCGGGTTCAACAGCACGCGCGACGCCATCATCGGGCATGTGATGCAGGTCGTGCACGCCAACCCGCACTATGACTTCCAGCTGCTCGAGTCGTTTCCCGACGGCCTCGAACATATGCAGCGGCAGGTGGAAGCCATCCTGTCGGGCACCCATCCGCGGGCTGCGTCGATACTCGCGATCGTCGAGGATCCCGACTATCACGCCCGGTTGCTCGAGCACATCAGGTCGTTCCGGGCCGACCCCACCGTCCCGCCGCTGTTGCGCGAGAACGTCGCGTCAAACCCCAAGTTTGCGCTGATCGAGCAGACGTTCGGGACCGTGCCCGCTGCGATGCGGTACTTCGCGCGGATGCCCCGCGATCCGTGGCGCGCAGCCCGGCACCTGCTCACGGTGCGCGAGTTTCCACGCCACCTCGCCGACCCGAAGGCGCGCCGCACGTCACAGGCGGCTTAGCCGGCGCCGCCGCGCAAGCGGCCAGGCGAGAACGAGCCACCACGGGATGACGGGCGCAGGATCGACCGAGCACCCCTTCTTCGCCGCCCCAGGTTCGCCTTCCACGGGCGGCGGTGTCGATCCGCCGCCCTCGTCGGGGAACTGCGCGACCGTGTTGGTGTCGCTCTTGGCAGGGGTGTCATTGCCCTCGGGCAGCCCACCACCGCTCGCTTCGGTGGCCGCACCGCCCCCGGTGCCCATGCGTCGCTCCTGCCGCGCCTTGGCCCAGTGTTCGGGCAGCGCCGGCAAGATGAAACCGGCCGGGCGAGATCGCGGCCCCGCCAACTTCTGCCACTTGTTGGGGATCTGACCGCCGCCGGGTGGATTCTCGACACCGATCAAGTAGAGCGCGCGGCGATTGCGAGCCTCATCGACGTTGTCGCCGGTCTCGACCCGCGGTGCGCGCTCACCCATGCCCGCGTAGTAGATCTCGGCCCAGAAGCCCTTGTCGTAAAAGTACTTCGCGATCGACTTGGCGCGGCTGCGTGAGAGCTCATCGTTGTACGGCGTCGGGCCAACCGTGTCGGTGTAGCCGACGATGTAGAGCTTGGGTGTGATGTTGGCCTGGACCGCTTCGTTGACCTTCTCGAGCGCGTCGAGTTCGTGGAATGCCACCGCCACGGCCTCGTCGAGCTTGGCCGACTCGTCGGTCTTGATGTCCCACTTGGCGCTATCGAAGTTGATTTCGGTGTGCGGGATCTCGACGGACCACGGGACGAGCTTGAACTCGGTGAACCGACCATGCTCGTCTTCGCCTCGCACCCAAACCATGAACACCTCGGCCGGGCTGTCCCACTTGACGGTGAACTCGCCTCCCGGAGAAACCGGCTTGTCGGCCACCACTGCCTGGGCGATGACGTCGCCATCGCTGTCGTAGACCTTGTACTCGTAGTTCGCGAGGGCGAAGCTGGTCTTGTACGTGGCCGTCCGGCGCTTGACCACGTCCTCGCGACTGCTCTTGACCTGCAGCGTGCCGATCTTGCCCTGCGCAGCGGGCTTGATCATCTCGAATGAGAAGCTCGCCGTGAGCTCGGTTCCCTGGATCTCGAGCTGGTATTTCGCCGTGCTCGACTTCTGTTTCCACGCGACCTTGAACTTGCCGCCGGCTTTGAGCGCGGGGACCTTCTTTGCGATGGTCTGGTCGTCACCGGTGATCACAACCTCGAAGGCTGGCAGGGGCTGGTTGGCGACGATGGTGAGCGCCGTCTTGCCTGACGGGTCGGTCTGTCCGGGGTACTCAAACGAGAACGGATCGGCCGCGGCGGCGGCGGCGTAAATTGCGACAGTCGGGAGGAACATGGCGAGCGGACCTCGTTGCAGCGAAGATCTACCACGGACGCGCCAGTGCGGCGTGCGCGAGCTCGGGACCGAACGCGGCCGCGCACGCGGGGGAGCTTCGCGTCATGCAGCGGGTGTCGGCGACCGCCGTGGGCAACACCATTTCAACGCGGGGCGTCGGCGCGCCCCGGGGCTACCCCTGCGCTTCACCGGGGCTGGCCTTGCGATACTCGACGACCACGACGGTGTGGATCCCACCGCGAACCATGAAGTCGCCCTCCACGGTGATCCGTCGCGGTTGCAACGCCGCCACCAGGTCATCGCAGATCTCATTTGTCACGGCCTCGTGGAACGCACCGCGCTCGCGGAACGACCATAGGTAAAGTTTAAGGCTCTTGAGCTCGACGCAGTGCGTATCGGGCGCGTAGCGGATGCGGATCGTTGCGAAGTCCGGCTGCCCCGTTTTCGGGCACAGGCACGTGAACTCCGGGCAGTCGAAGCGGATCTCGTAGTCGCGCCCCGGGCGGGGATTCGCGAAGGTCTCAAGCGTGCAAGATGGCGGGCTCGACACGCGGCGAACCGTGTCATGGGCCGGTCCGCGCGACAACCGATCGGGGGAAGGCCGCCACCAACCCCATCCGCCGGCGCCGCAACCGGCAGCCGCGCCCGTTGGAATTCCTAGTAGGTACCGGCCGATGATGAACCCGAGCCGGTCTGCGATTCCGAACCGGTCGCGGAGTCCGACCCAGACTCCGACGCCCCACCGGTCTCCGACGCCCCACCGGTCTCCGACGCCCCGCCGGTCTCCGACGCCCCACCGGTCTCCGACGCCCCACCGGTCTCCGACGCCCCACCGGTCTCCGACGCGCCGCCAGTCTCCGACGCCCCGCCAGTCTCCGACGCCCCGCCAGTCTCCGACGCCCCGCCAGACTCGGAGCCCGATCCGGTTCCCGGGGAGGTCGTCGCGTCGCCGCCGGCTTCGCTCCCGGTATCGCTCATCGCCCCAGAGTCGCTGGCGGGCCCGGCCCCCGAGCTGCCGGCGCCACCGTCGGCTCCGTGGGTGCCCTGCCCGGTGCTAGCGTCCGGCAGGCCGTCGGTGCCGGTCGACTCGTTCTG
Source organism: uncultured Myxococcales bacterium (assembly GCA_902826865.1). Lineage (GTDB taxonomy): Bacteria > Myxococcota_A > Polyangia > Nannocystales > Nannocystaceae > Xiheibacterium. Next base: position 246 of record CADEGN010000130.1, on the reverse strand, counting down.
CCCGCCAACGTCCGTGCCCTCAATGCCGCCGCATCCTGTCAGCGCCGAAGCAAGCAGGGCGACGACGCACCTGCAACGGGGCACAGCCAAGCCCACCCAAACCATCATCTCACACGATAGCGCGACACCGGCGTCCGCGCCAGGGCGCGCCCGGCGATGGCCCCCGCGTCGCCGCGCGAGGTAGGAGCGCGGGGAGGTGGCCCTGCCGACGCCGACCACCGCCGTAACGGTCGGCGTCGACGTGCC
>CADEGN010000129.1 GCA_902826865.1 uncultured Myxococcales bacterium | reverse complement strand
TCGCGTGGACTACGAGTACAAGCGCAACGGCACCGTGAACATCTTCATGATGGTCGATGCGCATCGACCGTGGCGACACGCGAAGGTCACCGACCACAGGGCCAACATCGATTTCGCCGAGTGCATGCGCGACCTCGTCGACGTCCACTACCCGAACGCGACTCGCATCCGCGTCGTGATGGACAACCTGAGCACGCACCGACCGAAGAACCTCTACGACGCGTTCCCAGCGCCCGAAGCTCGGCGCATCCTCAAGAAACTCGAGTTCCACTACACGCCCAAGCACGCGAGCTGGCTCAACATGGTCGAGATCGAGCTCTCGGTCCTCAGCGGCCAGTGCCTCGACCGACGCATCGCCGACCGTGCGACCCTCGAGGTCCACATCGATACCTGGGCCGACGCACGCAACCGCGACGGGTGCCGTATCAAGTGGATGTTCCGCATCGAAGACGCCCGCCGAAAGCTCGGCCACGCCTACCCGAACCCCCTCTTCGCCGCGCCCTTGCCGGCGGCCGCGTGAACCGGTCAGATCCCCTGTGTCGAGGCACTAGCGCCGTGAACGTCGCCGCGTCGGCGCCGTCCAAGACTCGCGGCCGACCGAGAGCGAACACGTGCCGGCCATCGGTGGCGAAGCACTCGCCCCGAAGCTCGAAGGCGGACTCGTTCACATCGACGTTCCGCAGCGAGTAGCTCTCCTTGAGGGCCGACGCCCCACGGAACACGCGCTGCGCATCTCTGGCGTAGGCTCCATGATCTCCACCCGCGTAGGTATTCGTGCGGCATCCGCCGAGAACGCGAAAGGCCGCCGGATCCGCATCTACGGGTAGCCCGTAGCAGTAGATCCGTGCCTTGTCGCGTGCCCAGCCACCCGTGAGAAGCTGTACCGAAGCGCGGTCGATCTCGGTCCGCGCGGCCATGAAGTAGACGTGGTCTGCATCGACGCCATAGTCGTCGCCGAGGGTGGCGAAGGTCGCCGGATCGGCGCCCTCGAGGAGGCCACCCATGCTTTCGAACTCCACCACCTTGCGGCTGGTCATGATCTCCGCGAAGCGATACACGCCGTCGCGGTTGCGCACGAAGCCCGATCCTAGGCCGTGTGCCGCTTCGGGATCGATTTCGAGGCGAGTGCTGCGATGCCACACCGCCACGTCGTTGTGTAGGTAGCCGTTGCCCAGACTACGGGGGGCCCCCGCGGCACGCACCATCCCGATGAGGTGACCCGTCTCGGGGAACACGCGCTCGACCTCCACGAGCGCGCGCAGTCGCGTTGTCGACCAGTACCAGGCGCCCGCGACCTTCCAGTAGCCCCCACCCAAGATCACAAGGGCCTCCGGATCCGTGTGAATACGTGTGTCGACGAGCCACACCCCCGAGGCATCCACCGCGAGGCCGACGACGTTATCGACAATGCGAAACGTTGCCGGGTCGGCCCCTTCGATGGCCGCGACATAACTCCCGCACGAATAGTCGGAGTCGGCGTAGACGAGCCGCCAAACTCCCGACGCGTCGCGCAGGACACCGAGGCTGTCGCACGTTTCGACCCCGTGTGACACGAGGCCGCCCCCTTCACAGCAGAGCACTGTCGTCGCCGCGTCGAGCTCCTCGAGATGTTCTCCGGCGTGCCAAACGCGCGTCGAGTCGCGCCCGAAATCTCCACCAAGCGCTTCGAACGTCCACGGATCGGCGTCGGTTGGATGCGCGCGGTAGTAGATCCGCGCATCGATGCGCGCCCAGTCGTCGGAGAGGATCACGATCCCCTCGGCGTGCGCGTCTTGAATTTCGGTGCCGCCGTGCCATGCGCGTGCGCCATCGAACGCCCAGTCGCCCTCGCAACGGAACTGGCTGGCTACGGTGTCGAGTCTCTCCCCGAGCGTGCCGGGACCCAGTTGCCCGTACGTCGCGATCCGGCGGTAGTCCGAGCGAGCCGGCCACACGCGCTCACGATCGACCAAGAAGCGGAACGCAGGGCGCGACAGGGATCCTGGGCGCTCGCCGAGGATCGCGACCGTGTTCGGGTCGGCCTCGTGGCGGACGCCGTCGACGAAGACCGCGTCGCGGATCACCAACACGGTGTCGATGGCTCGCGTACGGCAACCGTCGAGATCATCGAGGACGACGCCCGGGAGATCGATCCGGCGATTGCCGAAGACCACTCCTTTGGCGTCTCGGGCGTAGGCGTGCACTGCAAACGCCTCGAACGTCGCGGCGTCGGCGTCGACCTCGAGCAGCGACCCAAATTCGTCGAGCAAGTGCACCCGCGCTGCGTCCCATAGATACGCACCGACGCGGCGAGCCGTCGAAGGATCGAGGTCCACGCGCTGCTCGCCGAACCACACTGTCGATGCGTCCGCGAACACCCCGGCGCCCAGATCGCGACACGTCGCCGGATCAAGCGGGAGCGCGCGGCCGCGGTAGAGTACGGTTCGCGTCGAGTCCGGCATCAAAGGCTCGCTCGCGAGTGTGCCACGACCGGGAGTTGCGGCAGAACCGCCCCAATCGGGATGCTGAGGAACGACGCGGTCGATCGGGGCCGAAGGGTGGCGCGAACACGGGAGGCGGCCGAGTGGATCCCGCGCTCGGCGTTCGGACTCGGAGGCGATGGACGCGTGCCATGGGCGGTCTGCCCTAGCAGGACGTGGTGTGTGGTGGACTTCGCCCGCGTTGCTGCGGGTGGATGCTCCATACCAGCGGCAGGTTGATCGCGACGCGCCCTCGCGTCGCGAACGCGTGACCGCATCGACGGTCGAACCCGCATGGTCCGGCCGGCCACGCCTTCTTCCCCGAGCGGCTTCAGGGCGTCGAATTTAAGAAGAACTTCGACCCCACCGATCCCGCCGAACATCGCGGTACATCTGAGGTCGTTCAAGCGCGCGCCCGCGCTCGTATTCGCGAGGAGGGCGCCGGCGACGAACGAGCCTCGCAAGGCGCGCGGTGCTGCCCGCACGACGCCCTGCCACATTGGCGCGGCTGGGAGTCTGCTACGCTGTGCACCTAACCCACCCGAGGGCTGTCATGAACTTGCGTCGCCTCTACGTTTCCGTGGCCGTGTGCTCGCTGACCGCTTGTTACAGCAAGCCCGGCGGGATCTCCGTCGACACAGGAAGCAACACGGACGAAACCGGAGGCACGGCGTCGCAGACATCCGCGCCCGCCGACACCAGCACCTCGGCCCAGGTCACCACCACGAACCCTGACGATTCGGGGACCGACAGCGCGCCGGTGACCACTGGATCCTCGAGCGACAGCGGAAGCAGCGGTTCGGACAGCAGTGGGAGCGACACCGGCCCCGTCGGGGCTGCCTGTGGCGACGGCGAGTTCGTGGCCGGCGAGTTCTGTCCGATCGAGGTGCCCGATCTCTACGACGTTGGCGATGGTGCGTTCGACGTGGTGGTTGGCAATTTCGACGGCATGTCCGGCCCCGACATCGCTTCGCTCAACGCGTCCGCGTCCACCGTGAGTGTCATCTATAACGACGGAACCGGGACGTTCGGAGTAGCTGCGGGTGAATCTGTCGGCGAGGAGGGATGTCGCATACGCGCGATCGATGGCGAGGGGGATGGCGACATCGACCTCGTGATCGCGGGGGCGCCGATCTCGACGCTCGTCAATGATGGCAGCGGGAACTTCAACCGCGTCGATTCGCCGCTGTCGGCGGGTGGGTTCTTCGGCTGCGGCCCTCACAACGATCTCGACATTCTCAACAACAACGGCGGGCCCTTCGACATCATCTACAGCGGCGCGTACAACAATACGTACGCGGCGGGCACGTCCGGAAGCCAGGGATGGACGTTCACCGCTTCAAGCTCCATCGGCGGGATCGACGAAGGCGCCTCCGGAGTCACTGCGACGGAGTTCGAGTTCGACGACGACAATACTCCCGACGCAATCGTGCTCAACCAGTACTACAACAACGGCGAACTGTTCCGCGGTGATGGCATGGGTGGGTTCGATCCGGTGGGGTCTTATGCCGCTTGCTCGGGTCTCAATGGCGCCGACGGAGCTCGGTTCGCGGCCACTGGCGATCTCAATGACGATGGCCAAGTCGATATCGTCACCACCTGCATGGCCGGCAACTTCACGATCGCGTTCGGGGTCGCCGACGGCACGTTCGAAGCGCCTGTCGAAGTGGTGTATGACGGCGCCTTCCGCCCGCTCATCGTCGACATCGACGACGACAATGATCTCGACGTCTTGGTCACCTCGACCTCGCTCAACCGTATCAACGTCTACCGCAACGAGGGCGCGGGCATGCCGGCTGCACCGATCCAGCTCCAGCTCGCCTTTCCCGTCCACGCCGTGGCGGTCGCTGATCTCAATGGCGACGACGCGTCGGAGATCGTCACAGTCCAGGACGGCGACGCGGGCGGGCGTGTTGCGGTGTTCGTCAACGAGATCTGATCACAGCGACGGCAGGACGCCGATCCCCGTGGGCACGTCGACGTCGCGGCCGCGGGGCGATCTTTCGGGAAGCTCGGTGCGCGGAGCGGGCGTTTCGTCGAGCGGTGGGTCGTCTACGACAGGTTGGTAGTTGGACTCGACGCGGTCGAGGTCGTAGCGGACTGGCGTTCCGTCGTCGGTCACGGCGGGGGCGGGGTGGCGTGGCTGTGCGGCGGGAGGTTCCGGGACGACGATCGATGAACGCGGTTGCGGAGCTGCAGCCGCGGCCCGGGCGACGACCGTCGCCGGTGAAGCCACCGGGCGCGTTTGCGGCGTTGACCACAGGGCCTCAAACCGGTCCTTGGCGCGCAGCACCAGGGCGACATACTCGACGCTGCGCGGTGGCAGCCCACCTTCGCGGCGCCAGCGATCCACGTTGGCAGGGCCGGCGTTGTACGCCGCCAACGCCAGCTCGACCTCGCCGTGATAACGCGCGATGAGCTCGCGCAAGTAGAACGTCCCGGCGTCGATGTTGAATTCGGGATCGTATGGGTTGGGATGCCCGCGACCGAGCCGCTGGGCGAGGGCCGCGGCGGTCTGCGGCATGAGCTGCATCAGGCCGCGAGCACCGGCCGGACTCTTCGCGCGCGGCGCGAACCGGCTCTCGACCCAAATCACCGCGCGAATGAGATCCGGGTCCACGTGCCAGGCTTGCGCGGCCCGTGCGACCCATGGGTCCACCTGGTGGATCCGCTCGCGGTCGTCGGCAGAAAAGGGCGTCCTGTCCGCCGGCAGAGACGCAGCGGGGATCGTCCGCCCGGAGCCTGGCTCCCGGGGAGGTGGCTGCATCGCCTCCGCGCAGGCAATTGAGAGGATCCCCACGAGTCCGAGGGGGAGGGCACGCAACGTTCGCTGGACGGACACATCCTCCTATAGGGGCTTGGCGGTGGGTCCCAGAAGTTTCCGGCAGATCGGGAGGCGTGGGTCCGCGATCGGCGCCCCTGTGGGGTGTGACACATCGGGGCGGCTGCCCGAGTCAGGAATGTTCGACTAACCTCCGGAGCAGCATGCGCCCGCGTCTCCTCGCCTTCGCCGTGTTCCTTGTCCCGTCCGCCGTCGGGGCCGCCGTCGGCGACCACCCGTACCTCCCGCCCAAGAAGGGGGTGTGGACGGTCGATCTCAGTGCGGACGCCCGAGCGACCCACGCGTACGTGTCCGCGCCGGTCGAACGTCGCGACTTCCGACAGACCCTCGCGGACGTCGAGGCCGGGCGCGTCCCAGCCGACCCGGACGGCAAGAGCCCGCGCACCGGCCTTCCGGCCGGCCTCGTGCAGCGCGGCTCGCAGGTTGTCCCACGTGCGATCGACGACGGCTCGTTGGTTGTCGAGCCCGAAACGATCTTTGCAGTCACCGACATCCCGGGCAACGAGTATCCGCGCAAGCACACGCTCTATCTGAATTTCACCGGTGGTGAGCTGAAGACCGGCGCCGACAACTCCGCCGAGAACAAGTCAACCCTCGCGGGCTCTGGCATCTACCCCGTGTTCTCCCAGGGCGAGACCAAGGCCGTGAGTGTGGCCCAGGCGGTGGCGAACGACTACGCGGCCTTCGGCGTAACGGTCGTGTACGAGGATCGACCCGAGAAGGTGCTGCCCTACACGATGCAGATGATCGGCGGCGACTGGACCGACACCAACCTCGACTCGCCGGCGGGCGGTGTTGCGCCCGGGGCCGACTGTGGCGCCCTCGGGCAGCGTCACGTCGTCTACACCTTCGAGACTGGATCCGCCTCGCAGATGGCGAACACCGCGTCGCAGGAGTCCGGCCACGCGTACGGCTTGGATCACAGCCTCAACTGCGGCAGCGTGATGTCGTATTGCGGCGGGGGCGACGGCCAATTCTACGATCAGTGCGATGACCTGTGCGAATCGCAATGCCAGGGCCCAGGGTCGATCGGTTGCAACCAGATGCACCAGATGTTCTGCGCCGAGGGCGAACAGAATGAAGGCGCCGAGCTCGCAATGATCTTTGGCGGCAACGAGCCGGACATGGAGCCGCCGACCGCCGAGATCCAGTCGCCTGCCGATGGCGCCGAACTTGGGGCCGGGGCGGATGTCCAGTTCCGCGCGGTGGTATCGGACAACTACGGTGGGTACGGCTGGAAGTTCGTGTTCAAGAAGGATGGCGAAGTGATCTTCGATCAGGTCGACTACGATCGCGAGGTCGACGACACCTACCGGGCCGCGGTGAACCTCACCAAGCTCGACCCCGGCGTGTACGAGTTGGCGATCGAAGTTCACGATCATTTCGGCGGGATCGGCACGGACAGCGTCACGGTCTTCGTCGGCGGTGCCACCGACAGCGGTGGCAGCGGTGGCAGCGACGGCGACGGGACGGGCGATGCCTCTGGCACGGACGACGCCGCGGGTAGCGACGACGCGGACGACGCCTCGGGTGGAGCTGTGGATGGAACCGGAGGCGGGGGTCAAACGGGCGGTGCCGATGACGGCGGCAGCAAGTCGGACTGCGCCTGCCGCAGCGACGCGGACGCAACCCCAGCGGGTCTTGGCGTGATGTTGCTGGCGCTCGGGCTGCGTCGGCGGCGACGCTGAAGCACCCTTGCGTCGCCCAAGCCTGGGCGCCGGTCTCGGCCCGCACCGAACGTCGCGAAGTATCGCGAAGGATTCTCGCGTGCAACGAAGCCAAGACGCGGTCGACCAGCCCATGCGTGGGTCCGGCTCCTCCCCTCAAACCGCCTTCCAAACGCACCGTCGCCCTCGCGATCGGGCTGTGCGTGCTCGCCCCTTTCAGCTGCGTCGTGCCCGTTTGCTCGATGCGCTGCGACCACGCCGAGATCGCTCGCGTGTTCATGACCGAGTGCATGACGGAGTCGAGCTCGGAGCCCTCGTGTCCGCCGCTGTCGCCCGACGTGGCCGCGAAGTTCCGTCCCGCGTGCGGCGAGATCAACGACGCCACGGTGGACTCGCACGCGATCTCGTGGGCGCTCTTCGACAGCGGTCGGGGTTGGAACGCGGGCCGCAGCGCGATCGAGGGCTCCTTCACTGCACAGCGCTGCCACGGCACCTTTGTGCTCGAGCTCGAGTCGACGCGCGGCAAGACCCTCGTCACAGACGCGCAGTTTCGCTTCTCAGCGCCCGCCGACGCAACGCTCGCCGAGTCCGCGTCCGTCGTGGCCCCAGCGTCGACAAAGGCGATGCCGCGCGAGCATCCGCGAGCAACGACCGCCGATGACACGCGGGCTCGCGCCGAGGACAAGCCGCCGGCGCCCTCGAAGCCCGAACACCTCGCGCGCGCGCAGTGTCGGGCACGCGCACTCGACCTCGTCGACTGCCTCGTGCACGCCGATGGCGACGGCGTTCTTGACGTCGTCGGACGACGCACCTGTGACGGGCCGGTGGGCCGCATGCGCGCGTTCTCAGGTGTCGATGGCCACCTGGTGTGGGAAGAGAGCGTCGAGGGCCCACTCATCTGCGCCGGTGATGAACACGTCGTGACGCAAAATGTCGATCGTACGGTCACGCTCTGGCGGCCTTCCGCGCGTGAGCATCACGACCTGCCGCCGGGAACTCGGCTCGCCGGCGCGCGCGATGCCGTCCTCGCACGCGAGCGCGATGTCGCCGACGCTGCGCAACGGCTCCCATCGGGCGCGATCCGCATCGAGCAGAACGACGGTCTCTTTGGCACGCGCCACGAGCTCGTCGCGGGGCCGCGTGCACCGTCGGCGGCAGTCGATCGCGACGAGGCGGCCTGGCGCGTCCAACTGCCAGGCAGCCTGACCCGTGGCGTCGCGTGGGACCACGATGTACTTCGGATCTCCTCCGCCAAAGACGTCGTCGTGGTGTTCGCACCGCCAGCCGAGCCGGAACCATCGGTCGTCCGCTTCGCGAGCTTCGACGTGGCCGCGGGCACGCTACTTTTCGAAGGCGACACCGCGGAGTTCGCGGACGCGCCACCGGACTTTGCCGAGACCAACGGCGAGGTGATCGTCTTCGCGTTCGGAGATCGGGTCGTCGCAGTGGACGCCCGCAGCGGGGCTCCGCGTTGGCGGCTCTGAGCCGGTGCCTGCCGAGACCTCCGCGAAGCGCGACGACCGGGGACGGTCGAGGACACGCGGCCAGACCTCAGGGGACCGCCGCGCGGAGGGACGGTGCCGCGGCGGCTCACCCAGATGGCTGTTTGGGGCCAACTCCGATGCCCCGCGGAATCCCATCAAACGGCGGCCGCGGCCCCGCCTTTGACTCCGCGCAATTCGCGCCGTTTGCGCGATGGCCGCGTCGCTCGGCTTCGAGGGGCTGCGCTTGACCAGCCGCGCCGGATCCATATGCTTCGCACTCCCACGACCGCCCGCGCGCCTCTTGCAGGCCGGTGGTCTGTGGGGACCAGGAAGCTCGCCATGCCCACGTTTGACCAAGCGATCGTTCGTACCGGCGGTAAGCAGTACCGCATCGAGCCCGGCGCCGTGCTTCGCGTCGAGAAGCTGCCCGCGGATGTCGGTGCGACGATTGAGCTCGGTGACGTGCTGCTTGTCGGCCGCGGCGAGTCGGTCGTCGTCGGCAAGCCCATCGTGCCGGGCGCCAAGGTGAGCGCCAAGGTGACGGCCCATGGCAAGCACCCCAAGGTGATCGTCTACAAATTCAAGCGCCGAAAGAACTATCGCCGCAAGCGTGGGCATCGGCAGCTTTACACCGAAGTGAAGATCGAGAAGATTTCCGCCTGAGCGCGCAGGACAGTTCGACATGGCACACAAAAAAGGCCAAGGCTCCATCAAGAATGGCCGTGACAGCCGCGCACAGATGCGTGGCGTCAAGAAGTTCGGCGGCCAGAACGTCCGCGCCGGCAATATCCTGGTTCGCCAGGTGGGCAGCACGGTCCACGCGGGTCCCGGCGTCGGTACCGGGAAGGACTACACGCTGTTCGCCTTGGTGGATGGCACGGTTCGCTTTTACAAGCGTGGTCGCGAGCGCAAGGCTTTCGTTGCCGTCGACGCAGCGATCGCGGAAGCCGCCGCCGCCGCCGAATAAACGAAGCGCGCCGCCCTGGCGGGCGTCGCGTCACTTGATCGCCGCGGGTGAATGGCCCGCGCCCTTGCCCGAGGTGAAGCCGTGAAGTTTGTCGATCTCGTCCGTGTGCACGTTCGTGCCGGGCGCGGTGGCAACGGAGCGGTGGCTTGGCGCCGGGAGAAGTACGTGCCGAAGGGCGGACCGGCCGGCGGCGACGGTGGTGATGGTGGTGACGTGGTGCTGGTGGCGGATCCGCAGCTGTCCACGCTGCTCGATCTTCGCTTTCGCCACCGACTCTTCGCCGAAGACGGTGAAAAGGGCGGCAATACCGATCGCAACGGACGCGGTGGAGCGTCCTTGCGCGTCCCGGTGCCGCTCGGGACCGTGGTGTACGCCGACGAGTCTGCCGACGCGGGTTCACCGCCCGGTGTCGAGATGGAGACCATCTACGTCACCGACGATGGCGAAGAGATCGATGGCGAAGAGATCGATGGCGAAGAGATCGATCCGGACGACGATCCCAGCGATCCGCCGGGCGCGGCCCCACGCCTCCTCGGCGATCTCAGCACCGCCGGTCAGGAGCTCGTCGTCGCCCGGGGCGGACGCGGCGGACGCGGCAACATCCACTTTCGCAGCGCCACCAACCAGGCGCCCGACTACGCGGAGCCCGGGACAGCCGGCGACGAACATTGGCTCAGGCTCGAATTGAAACTGCTCGCAGACGTCGGAATCGTTGGGTTCCCGAACGTCGGCAAGTCGACGCTCATCGCCAAGATCAGCCGTGCCCGGCCAAAGATCGCGGCATACCCGTTCACGACGCTCATACCGCAGCTCGGCGTGGTGTCCCTCGGCGACGGACGACAGATGGTGGTCGCGGACGTACCTGGGCTGATCAAAGGTGCGAGCGCCGGACGAGGACTGGGCTTGCAGTTTCTTCGCCATCTCGAGCGGACCCGCGTGCTGTTGCACCTTCTCGCACCCGATCTTGACCCCGAGCGCGACCCGCTTGCGGACCTCGAGGCGTTGGAGGCCGAGCTCGCCGCCTACGGAGATGCGTTCGCCGGTCGGCCGCGTGTGGTGGCGATCAACAAGATCGACACGCTTGCGGACGCCGCCGGGCGGCGCCGGCTCGCCGAGCTCCGACGCGAGCTACAACACCGGCAGATCCCGCTTTTTCCAGTCTGCGCCGTCACTGGGGAGGGTATCGGCCCTCTGCTGGAGGCGTTATGGCGACGGATCGAGCTGGCCCGCCGCGGATGAGGGGCCGCGAGCGCCGCCACTGTTCAAGTTGACCCGCTCCGGGACAAGGTACGGGGTGGTTTTCGACCGGCGCAAACACGGCATCCCCGTGCGGGGGACATTATAGGGATCCGGGCCCGAGACGGGGCGGATGCCCGGCTCCAGGGGGGCGAGCGTGATGTGGTGCAGTCTTGGCAGTCTTGGTACCTTGATGATCGTGCATACGTGCGCGGCTCTCGGATGGAACAGCGGTGGTACACGGTCTCGTTCGCGGTGGTTCGCCCTCGTGTTCGCGGTGGCCTTCGCACTCGGCGCGGCCCGAGCCTCGGCCGCTCCGCCCCCGGCGGCACCGGCCGGTGCGAAACCGTCGGCCGCTCCTGCCCCTGGCGGTAAGCCGAGCGCGTCCGGCGAGCCGGCCGCGAAGCCGGCTGCCGCGAAGCCGGCTCCGGCAAAGCCGGCTGCGATCGCACCGGCCCCGGCCAAGCCAGCCCCGGCCAAGCCAGCTGCCGCAACCACGGGCGGCCCGGGCAAGACCGCGGCTGCCCCCGCCCGCACCGCGCCGCCGCCTGCCAAGGGTCCTGGCGCACTAGCCGGGAGTAGCTCCGCAGATCCAGCCGCCGGCGGTGCGCAACGACAAAGCGAGATCTACGGCGATCGAATCGACGGTCTACAGACAGAGGTCGACGATTTGAAGGATCGGATCTTTCGCAGCCGAGCAAGGCTCGCGCTGTTGCGAGAGACCGTACTCAAGGGCGTGCTCGCCGGTAGCCGGATCGTGTTTGCCCATCGCAATCTCATGGGCTCGGGCTTTCGCCTCGTTCGCATGGTCTATATCCTCGACGGAGCGCAGATCTACGCCCGCAGCGACGAATCCGGCGGGCTCGACAGCGAAGACGAAGTGCCGATCTACGACGGGAACCTCCCGCCTGGGCCCCACAACGTGACGATCGAGCTCACGTACAAGGGGCACGGCTACGGCGTGTTCTCGTACCTGTCGGGCTATACCTTCGACTCCCGTAGCTCCCACAGCTTCACCGCTCCCGAAAACAGCGCTCTCAAGCTGACAAGCGTGGGTTTTGAGCGCGGCAACCTCACCACCGAGATGCGCGATCGCCCGAGTGTGAACTGGCAAGAGCTTCCGCTCGATGCCGCAGGCCGACCGATGGCGAACGCGCGCGGGCGCAAGGCCAAGGACGGGGAGTGAACGCGCGCCCGCACGGCCTTCGGGTGGTGGTGACCCGATCCCGGATCACCTGGCTGCTGCGCAGCGGCCTGTTCGCCGTGTCGTTCGCGTCGGTGGCCGCGGCCGCGCCCAAGGAAGGTCCGAGTCTCGGCGAGCTTGCCACGGCCTTGCGCGAGGCAGAGGCCAACGTCGTCGCTGCGGAGCGCGCCGCGGCCGCGGACGATACGCCATCGGATGCCACGTTGGCCAAACGGTTGGTCGATGGTCAACTTCGCTTGGTCGAGGGCGATGCCGAAGGCGCGGCGATCAAGTTCCTCGATCTCGTGGAGAACTACGGCGAGTCCCCCGCAGGAATTCAAGCCGTCTATCACCTCGGCGAGGCCCTGGTACGGCTCGGAATGCCCCGCTGGGCGGCGGAGTTGTTCTCGCGCAACCTCGGCGATAGCCGACCGGACGCGCGGCGATTTCACCAGCGCACCGTAGCGCGGCTGTTCGACCTGGCGATCCCCCGTCGCGACGCCGGCTTCGCCCGCCGACCCGGCATCTCCGCGACACCCGAGGTCCGCGCGCGCCTGCAATCGGTCGGCGTGGATGTGACGGTCTTGCCTCCCGACGGCGTGCTCGATCCCGCCAGCGTTGAACGGCTCGTCAAGTGGGCCAAGTCGTTCCCGGTGGCGGATCGCACGGCCGAGTTGCGCTACGCGTTTGGACGATGGCTGTACCTGACCGGAAAGCACGACGGAGCCATCGCCGAACTCGATGCGATCTCGCCCCTCGACATTCCCGTGTCGCGTGGAGGTCCCGATGCGCAATGGCGGCTGCGCGCCGCGTACGTGGCCGCCTCGTCGGCGCTGGCGGCGGGCGATGCCGATGCGGCACTCGAACGGTTTGCGCGCATCACCAAGAGTCGCACCTCCGATCCGCGAGACCGCCAGATCGTAGAGCTTGCCTGGATGGCGATCGGTCGCGTGCACCACGACGCGGATCGCACCGACGATGCGGTCCGGGCCTATCGTCGCATCGGCCGTGATTCTCCGTTCTTTCCCGAATCGATGTACGAAACCGCGTGGACGCTGCTGCGGGCTGCCCGTTTCGACCAGGCCGTCCAGGCCCTGGATCTCCTGCTCATCTACGACCCTGACTCGCCGATCGTTCCCGAGATCAAACAGTTGCGCGGCAAGGTTCGGATCCAACAACGCAACTACAAAGGCGCGGAAGAGGAGTTCCTCGGGTTGCGACGCGAGTTCGATCGTCTCGCCAAGCAACTCGGGCGCAAGCTCTCAGCCGGCGGGGACGCGACCGAGTGGTTCGCCGCCGTGATCGGCGAGGACATGGAACAGTTCAGCCTCGGGAGCGTGCTACCCGTTGGGGCGCTGCCGGTTGCGCGCGCGCTTCCGCGGGCGGCGCAGGCCGAGGATCTGGCGCGCGAAGTTGGGGGGCTTGAGCGCGAGCTCGCCGACACCCGCGCTCTGCTTGCGCGAATGGAGGAGGCAGTGCGCGCCAAGGACAAGGCTCGGTTGTTCAACGACCTCGCCGCCCACGCTGCTTCGCTCGATAACGTCGAGGACGAGCTTTCCGGGGTCGAGGAGGCCCTGATCGCCCGCCTCGCGCGCGAGCGCGACCTCGGCACATCCGAACGCACGCGCGTGCGGCTGCGCGACAAAGTCGATCGCCCCCTCGGCGATCAGACGGACGCGCAGCGGAAGAGGGTCGTAGGGCTGTCGCGATTGCACGAGCGCGCGCACAAGCTCGACCTCGTCGTGGCGGGCATGCGCGCGGAGCTGGTCGCGAGCGAGCGCTACTACGAGGAAACGCGTAAGGACCAGAAAATCGATCATCAGGGCTTTCTGCGCGAGGCCGCGGCGATCCGCGATCTCGTCGCAAAACACGAGGCAGAGGTCGCCGCGGTCCGCGAGCGCATCGCCTCGGCCCAGGCGGCGCTGCGCTACGACGATCCGCTGCGCGACGCCCGACGGCGGGCGATGGCGGCCTATCGCCAGCATCTCATCGAGATGTACGGATCGTTGGCGAAGTCGAGTGGTCAACCCGACGTCGCAACGTTGTGGAAGCGCGCTCAAGGCCTGCACGGCCGCGCCGACAAGGCACGCGTGGCCCTCGATCGGACTGCGGGCGCGCGGCTCAAGGGGGCGGTGGCGATCCTCGCCGCCGAGCGGGCCAACCTCGATGGCTATCTCGCCGAACTCACGGGCAAGAAATCCGACACGAAGGCGCTCGTGGCCGACGTCATGGCCGCGGCCTACGCCGATGTGGTGACCGAGCTCGAGAGCTTGGTCCTGCGAAGTGAGGTGGGTCTTCTCGATGTGACAGCGGCGATGAAGGAGTCCGAGACCGACGAGGCCGAGCGGTTGGAGATCGAGCGCGACCGTGAGCTGCGCGAGATCGATTCGGCGATCGAGATGGGCCTGGAGGATCTGCGGTGACGCGGTTTGCGGTGGCGGTGGCGGTGGCGGTGGCGGTGGCGCTCGCGCCCGGATCGGCGCGCGCTCTGCCGCGCGGGAAGCTCGACGACAAGAAGCTGCGCGAGATCGTCGGTGCGCCCGGCGAACCTGGATCGGGCGTTGCGCTCGAACAAGCTCCACGCGCCACCGATGTCGGGCGGCTCAAGGCACCGCTGCCGCTGCGTCCCGCCGACGAACGCGAGGCGCGGGCGCTCGAGGACATGGAAGGCTTGGCCAAACGCTACCGTTCGGCCCACCAGGCGATGGCCCACACCGTTGGTCAAACCCTGCTCGTCACCGGGGTGACCGGCAAGCGCGGGCTTGAGCAGCTCTACGAGCGCAAGATCAAAGATCATCAGGCCAAGGCGCGCAAGCTCAGGGCCCAAGCGGTGGCCCGTTACGAGGACTTCCTCAAGCTTCACCCCGACGACCCGGCGTGGACGCCTGAAATCATGTTCCGATTGGCTGAGCTCCACTTCGAGACCGGCAACGAGCGGCTCCTTCGCCAGGAGGAGGCCTTCCAGAAGGAGCTGGAGGCCTACCAGCTCGCCCTCGAGAAGGACCCCAAGGCGCCGCCACCGGCGTCGCCGATCCCCGACTTTGGTCCTGCTGTCGACCTTTATCGCGACACGGTGTTGCGGTTTCCGAAGTTCCACCTCGCGGACGCGTCGCTCTACATGATGGGCACGCTCTTGTATGAGGAAGAGGAGCTCGACCAGAGCCGCCAGGCGTACCTCGCGTTGGCTTGCGCGAATGCCTACGTGCCTCCACTTGCGGATGGCAGCAACCTCGTCGATTCGGCGTCGTTTCGGCCCGGCGACTACGACAAGTGCGGTCCCTGGAAGGCAAATAGCCGCTACGCCGATGAGGCGTGGCTGCGCATCGGCGAAGCCCACTACGATCTCGACGAACTCGACGCCGCCCTAGCGGCGTACGCCCGTCTCACCGCGGATCCCGAGGGCGATCTCTACGACGAGGCGCTGATCCGCGTGGCCTGGGCGCACTATCTCATGCGCAACTTCGCCGAGAGTGCGGCCAAGCTCGACGAGTTCGTTCGCTTCGCCGACGCCCACGCGAAGGACGCTGAAGCCGGCGGCGCTGTAGGCCTGCGTGACGACGCGGTCAAGTACATCGCGAAAGTCTACGCCGAGGATGATTGGGACGGCGATGGCGCGCGCGATCGCCTTTACGACCTCACGAGACTCGATCGCGACTACAAATCGCGCGGCAACGAGAAACACGTCCCTGAGATCTATGCGGCGCTTGGGGATTTGTTCGCGCAGCAGACCGAGTTCACGAAAGCGATTGAGATCTGGGAGTCGACGCTTACCCGTTGGCCGCTCGCGGCTGCAGCCCCGCAGATCCAGATGCGGGTGCTCCAGGCCTACGCGATGGTCCAGAACAAGGAAGCGGCCAATCTGGCCCGCGACAAGCTGGCGACCAACTACCTTCGCGGGACCAAGTGGTTCTACGCCAATGAAGGAGACCCAGACGTCGTCGAGGCCGCGCTGAAGCTCGCCGAGGATGCGCTTGTCGCCACCGCACTCGATCACCACGCCCGTGCCCAGGCGTTGCGCTCGGGCGGCGATGCGAACGCGGCGAAGGCCGAATACGCGATCGCGGGCAAGGCGTACGAGGCCTACCTCGAGCGCTTTCCGGACACGGCGAGTTCCTACGAGTACCGCTACAACTTCGCCGAAAGCCTGTACTACAGCGATCAGTTCCTGGCGGCGGCGCAGCAGTACAGCGCTGTGCGCGACAGCAACCTCGACAACCGCCTCCAGGAAGACGCCGCGGGTGGGGCCGTGTCCGCCTACGAGGCCTATGTCGAGGGCGAGAAGGCGGGCGGACGGCTGGCCGTGCCGGAGATGCCGAAGAAGGATGGCCCCGGCCCCTTCGACAAAGCGCTCGATATACCCGAGGTGATGACGAGACTTCAGGATGCCTACGATCGCTTCGTCGCGACGCGCCCCGATAGCGAGCAAGCACCGACGATGATGTATCTCGCGGGTGCCATCGCCCAGCGCTACAATCACTTCGCCGCGGCCGAGGAGCGGTTCATTCGCATCATCGACGACTATTGCGGCGAGAACGTCGCGATCAATGCCGGCACCGCCATCCTCGACGCCAAGGTCGTCACCAACGATCTCAAGGGCGCGCAGGCCTGGACAGAGAAGCTGATGGCGAAGGGGTGCGGACAAGGCGACGAGGCCAAGAAATTCGCCGGTGACCTGAAGACGCTCGGCAACGCAGTGCGCTTTCAGGAAGCGACCCTTCTCTACGAGGCGGGGGAGTTCGAGGCCGCCGCCGATCGCTACGTCGCGCTCGTGGATCAGGCGCCGGATGATCCCAGTGCCGACCGCGCGCTCAACAATGCCGCGGTGGCGTACGAGAACATCGGCCGGTTTGGTTCCGCCAGCCAGACGTACGAGCGCATCTACACCAAGTATCCCGACAGCGAGTTTGCCGACGACGCGCTTCTGCGGACCGGATTCAACCACTCACGCTTCTTCGAGTTCGATGCCGCGGTCGGCTCGTATCTCAAGCTTAGCGAAGACCAGCGCTACAAAGACAGCGAACATCGTGAGCTCGCGTTGTGGAACGCTGCCGAGCTGCTCGACAATCTCCAGGACTACAAGAAGTCGGCTGCCATGTTCGGTCGGTTCGCCGACAAGAGTACCGACAAGGTCAAGGCCGCCGATGCGTTGTTCAAGGCGGCGCAGGTGCTCGGCAAGACCACCGATCACCGGGGGACGATCAAAGCCTACGAGCTGTTCCTGGCTCGCTTTGGCGGCGAGGCCGGGAGCGCCGAGAAGGCCGTCGAATCGCAGCTGCG
Organism: uncultured Myxococcales bacterium; assembly: GCA_902826865.1. GTDB lineage: Bacteria > Myxococcota_A > Polyangia > Nannocystales > Nannocystaceae > Xiheibacterium. The sequence goes on along the minus strand of CADEGN010000129.1, from coordinate 4,682 downwards.
GATCGGTCAGGCGTACGCCAAGATGGGCGATCGCAAAAACGCCGAGCGCTACTACCGGGCGACGGTGGCCGCGTTCGAGGCGCGCAAGCTCCAGCCCAACACCGATCCAGCCGACCTTCCGGCCGAGGCGCAGTTTCTACTCGCCGAGTACGCGCTCGCCGACATCCTCGCGATCAAGCTCACCTCCACCGGCAAGAAACTCGAGAAGGATGCCAAGGCCCTCACGGACCGCCTGGTGATCGTTGCCAAGGCCTACGACAACGTCTTTCCCTACCGGCGCCTCGACTGGGTGCTGGCCGCGATGTACCGGCAGGGGTACGCGTTCGAGACCTGGGCGATCGCTCTGCGCGGTGCGCCCGTGCCCAAGCAGCTCAAGCCCAACAGCGAGGTGTGGTTTGCCTATAAGGATCAAATCGATCAGGTCGCCTCGGCTGCCGAGCAGAAGGCGATCGGCCTCTACCAGGACACGATCAAGCGCAGCAAGGAGCTGAGCGTAGCCAACGACTGGACCGTGTCGGCGCGTGAGCGCCTCAACATCTATAAGCCGGGGGATCGGAGATGAGTATGGGCGGGGTCATCGTAGTCGGGATCGCTGCAACGGCCATGCTCGGCGCTTGCCAGCCGGCAGGGACGACGCAAACTCCGGGGGCCGGCGATGCCGTGGGCAACGACACGGCCGAGGCCCTCGCGGGCTCACCTCCGGGGTCGGCGGGCGATGCCGCGAGCAAGGCAGCGGGACCGGTGGAGAAGGGCAAAGCGGTGCCCAAGGTTCGCGACCGCGATCCGGAGGAAGAGAAGAAGAAAATGGCGCTGTCGCGTCAGCGAAGCGATGAGGCGGCCAAGCACGTTGCCCAAGGACGTCACACCGATGCGCTCGACCATGCGCGCCAAGCCCTGCGCATCCACGAACAGAACGTCGATGCGATGCTCGTGATGGCCGAGGTCTACTTCGCTCAAAAGAAATACGAGCTCGTCCAGGCCGTGACCTCGAGCGCGTTGTCCGTCGATGCCAAGATCCGCACACCGCAGCAGAGCTCGCGGGCCAACAACCTCAAAGGCTTCGCCTTCAAGGCGATGGGCAAGGACTCACTGGCGACGCAAGCGTTTCGCCAGGCCGCGGATGCCGACGACAAGAACGCATCGGCGTGGAACAACCTGGGCACGCGCTACATGCAGGCCGGCGACGTGGCCACCGGCAAGTCGTGCTTCCAATACGCGATTGAGCTGGATCCGAAATTTGCGAAGGCACACCTCAATCTCGGCGCCGCGCTGCGTGCCGAGGGCCAGCATGTCGAGGCCGAGAAGTCGCTGCAGGCGGCCCTAAAGCTGCGGCCGAACTATGCCGAAGCCTATTTCAACCTCGGGGTGCTCTACCTCGATGCCGAGCCGTACCCCGGGCTCGAGACGACGGCGCGACTCGAGAAGTCGATCACGTACCTGACGCGCTACCGCGATCTCGCCCTGGCCGACACGCCCGAGGGCCACGGCGACGCCGGCCCGATGCGCGGGCCAAAGCCAGGGCCGGCGGCGGTCAGCAAGGCGCGCGCCGACGACTACATCCGAGTGGCGAAGAAGGGCATCGAACGCGAGCAACGCCGCGCCGAGCGCGACAAAGCACGCGCCGCGAAGAAAGCATCGGAGCCCGCGGGGGGTGCGGCCGCGGCCGAGTCGGGAACGGCCGCTGATGCGAGCAATCCCGAGCCTGCCAAGCTGACGAAGCCCGGCGGCGTGCAGTCGAAGCCGGACTCCACGACGGCCCCGACCACAGACGCAGGCGATCCCGCGCGGCCCGGTGCCGGCGGTCCCGCGAAGCCCGGCGCGAGCGATGCGACGAAGCCGGGCGCGAGCGGAGCGACGAAGCCGGGCGCGAGCGATCCCTCGAAGCCTACGACTCCACCGGCGAAGCCCACGCCCGTGAAACCGGCGGCCAAACCAGCACCGTCGCAACCAACGCCCGGTCCTCCGGCTGCGCCGCCAAGCAAGCCGGCGCCCACGCCTCCAACCGACACACCCGGAAACTCCGGCGCTTCGCCGGCGCCGCCGCTGAACAAACCATCCCCTGCGCCGACCCCCAAACCTGTGACGCCACAGAAGCCGAGCCCACCGCCGGTGCAGAAACCCGCGCCCAAATCAGCAGGTCTCGATCTCGGCGAGACTGCCGCGAGCGTAGGGAGACAAACGACGTGATCGCCACAACCACGATCGACCAAGTAAGGCTGTTTCGCAGCAAACCGGCCCTGGGGATCGGTTCTACGGCGTTGTCCGATGGGTCGAGATCAGATCCGTCGTGTCATGGCACATCCCCTCTGTCGCGAACCACGCCCATCGGTGTGGCCGCCCTCCACGCGCGATCCGAACCCCCCACGCCGCTTTGGCAGGATCGCTCGAGTTTGCAATGACGTCCGCCCCCACTGCACCGTCGCATGTCTGTGCGAAGCAACCTGCGCCCTCGACCATGAAAACCCCCATGGAGACGACCTCGGCGCTCGGCCGGCGCGCGCTTGGCCCCTTGGCAGCGACTACGCTTTTCTGTACAGTGCTCGCTTCGAACCCCGTGTACGCGTTCGCCCCACCGGCAGCGCCCGCGCCCGCGGCGGAGACCCCGACGAAGATGCCGGCGGCAAAACGCTCGGCTGCCGACGCGACCAAGCGTGCCGACTCGCCCCGATCCGCAAGAACCGCAAAGCCTGCGAAGACGGATAGCGATGGTCCAAAGCGCAAGGGTGGTCGCAAGTCGATCGCGATCGACGATGACTTCCTGATCGAAGGCAAGCTCGACAAGCCGAACGCCTTCCTCATCCTGCGCCGATCGAGTGTCGATTTCGATTGGGCCCGGCTCGACGCGACCTTCTCACCTTTGGTGCTTGAGTCCGTGCAGGATCCATTGTTCTAATGCCACAACTGAGGAGCTTGCCCGACCTCGCCACCTGGCCCTCGCGGATGGCAATCAACTGGGCAACGCGGGCGCTCTGCGCGCGCGAGGCGCTCGCGAAATCACCGCCCCTCGGGGCATTCACCACACCACAAGACGGACGAACGACAACCTCCGGGGTACCGACGTGCCCCCGGGAGAAAGAAGCGGGCTTCGCCCGCTGAGGAGGAGACGACAAGTCATGGGCGGTCAACCATTTGCGGAGTTCTACCAGGACGGCGGGTTCTGGATGCACTTCATCGCGCTGTCGGCGGTTCTCGGTGCCGGCGTCACGATCGAGCGTTTCATTTTCCTGTCCTTCCGCTTCAACATCAACGGAGCGCAGTTCTTCAACCAGATTCAGAAGCTGGTGATGGCCAACAACATCGACCGCGCGATCAAGCTGTGCAACGCCGCCGACAAGGCTGCGCTTGCTCGCGTGATCAAGGCCGGCCTCACCCGCGCCAACAAGAGCGAGGGAGAGATCTCGGCGGCGATCGAAGAGGCCATGCTCGAGGTTGCGCCGGCGATCAGCAAGCGGCTTTCGATGGTGCCGGCGATCGCGAACATCGCGACCCTGCTCGGCCTCATCGGGACCATCGACGGCATGATCCAGGCGTTCCGCGCGGTTGCGACGGTCGCTGCGGATCAACGCGCGACGGCGCTCGCGAAGGGCATCGGTATCGCCATCAACACCACCGGCTTCGGTCTGATGGTCGCGATCCCGCTCCTCGCGGTCCACATGTTCATCTCTGGCCTCGCCAAGAAGATCTCGGACGAGTGCGATCTGTACGCGTCGAAGCTCGAGAACCTCCTCGCCAGCCGCGTGCGGCAGGGGTGATGGTCGCCGCTTCGCGCACTCGCACGTCGTGCAAGTGTGATCGGATCGGGACGTTCAACCCAATACACGCAGGGAAGGAGGACCAATGGGCAGAAAGAAGTTCCAGGAAGAGGAAGTCGAAGCAAATCTTCTTCCCGTCATGAACATCATGCTTCTCATGATCCCGGCCTTGTTGCTGGCGATGGAGGTCGCGCGCATGTCGGCGATCTCGGTTTCACCGCCGAAGTTCGCGGCGACAGCCGACGAGAAGAAGGAAGACAAGCAGGACAAACCGCTCAACCTCAAGGTCTTCATCATGGAGGATGGATACCGCGTGAGCGCATCGGGCCAGCAGGCCGGCGCAGAGGCGGGAAAGTCGGCGGACTCGAACTCGCCGACCATCGCCCTCGCGAAACCCGGCACACCGCTCGACGACTTCGATCGCTACGACTACGGGGCCCTCGGGGCGGAGGCGAAGAAGTACAAAGATCTGTTCCCGCACGAGAGCGTCGTGACGATCAGTGCGGAAAACAGCATCCCCATGCAGGTGCTGATCAACACCATGGACGCCATGCGCGGTAACGAGTGCAAGCTCAACGCGGGTGGTGAAGAAGTGCCGCCGGAGTGCCTGTTCTGGCAAGCCATCGTCGAGGCAGGAGCGGGGTGATCACGTGACCACCGAAGCTGAAGATGCATTCTTGGCCATCAAGAAGGCCAAGAAAGCCGCCCGACGCGGCGGATTCCAGGAAGACAAGGCGATCCTGGGGATGACGTCGTTGATGGACGCCATCACCATCATCGTTACGTACTTGCTCAAGAACTACGGCTCCGACCCGGTCGTCATCACGCCGACCGCGGGACAGAAAGTGCCGATGTCGAGCGCGGATACTCCGATCCAGGAGGGCACGCCCATCTACATCTCGCCCCGGGCGATCACCTTCGCGGATAAGA
>CADEGN010000128.1 GCA_902826865.1 uncultured Myxococcales bacterium | reverse complement strand
CGCGGTGGCGAGGGAGCTCGGGATCGTGCTCGTCGGAAACGCGGATGGGCTCGTCGACATCTTCACGCGCACGTGGGTTCGCACGGATCCCGAGATGTGCCACGTTTGGGTTCGACAAGGCCGACTCGTTGTAGCGGGGCTGAAGTCGACGGCACATCAGCCGGTGGCCGCCCACGGACACGTCGTGGTCGTCGTCGGCGGGACCCTCTATCACCGGAAGTATCTGCCGTGTTGGGGTGGCAGCATCGGACGCGCCCAGAGCTCCGGGTCGAAATCCGTGGGAGAGGTGTGGAACGTCCGCGATCGCGACAACGTGCAGTACTTTGTGCCGCCTTAGCTGGCGCGCGCGCGTGGGCGTTCGTGCCGTCTTAGCTGGCGCGCATTGCCGCACGCAGGGCAGGAACGCGCCCGCCCGCCATAACCTCTTGAGCCACGCGGGGTGTCGAGCACAGTTCGGAGCTGCGATATCGCTCCTGCGGGCGTCCCTGGTTCACAAGCGCGCGAAGATCAGCGAATTGTCATCCTGGTTCGGGACACACGGCGGCCAAGCGGCCCGAGCGCGCATCACGATTTGCATAATACGGAAGATGCCATACTTTTCATTCTGTGCATAAAGACGTCTCGCGTGTCGCTTGCGTCGTGGCCTGTGTTGCCGGGGCCGCCTGTGGCGGTTCCGTGGACGACCTGGCCCAAGAGCCTCGCTCAAGCCAAGGGTCGCTCCCCGCAACCATCACCTTGAAGGGGACGCTGCGCGACTTCAAAGTCGAGCACCCCGACTTCGAGTACGTCATCGGCGATGATCTCGGCATCGTGACCGCGGACTTGGGCGCCGACGGCAAGCCCGTGTACGCCAGCACCACGAGCACGTACACGACCACGGGCAAGGCGAACTTCGATCAGTGGTTTCGCGACGAGCCAGGCGTGAATCTGACCACCTCGCACGAGATCACGCTCGAGCGGGTCAGCGTCGATCCGCCGCTCTATCGCTACTCGAATTCCAGCTTCTTCCCCATCGATGATCAGCTCAACGGGAATGAAGGAAACGCCCACAACTACCACTTCACTTACGAGCTACATACCGAGTTTCGCTACACCGGAGGCGAGAACTTCACGTTCATCGGTGACGACGACGTGTGGGTCTACATCAACGGGAAGCGCGTGATCGATTTGGGCGGAGTTCACGCCGCCCAGACCGCTAGCGTCGACCTTGACGCCGTCGCGGACGAGATCGGCATGACGCTCGACGGTGTCTACACCCTCGACTTCTTCTTCGCCGAGCGGCACCTCGTCGAGTCGAACTTCAAGATCGAGACGTCGATTGCCAGCTTCGAGGACTGCGCGGCTCCGATCACGTCGGGGTTCGTCGGGCTCGACTTGGTCGACATCAGCGGCAACGCGACGATCACGGGCGATTTCGGCAGCGTGTTCAGCAACACCTTGGTGCAGCTCGCGGGCAGCTATGAGCTCGACGGTGACGCCATCAGCGGCGGCACGGTGGAGCTTTCGGGCAACCAGCAACCAAAGGGAGCGATCATCCAAGGCGCGGACTTGATTACCGCGAGCGACCCGGCACCTGCGGTCGCCGCAGCGAAGATAACGAACGACAACGCGTCGATCCCTTGCGTCCAGGGAAAGAAGAAGTGCACCTCACCTGTCGAGGACTATATCTTCTCCCTCAATAACAACAGCCTGACGCTGACCAGCGGTGTTTACTACTTCGAAGGGGTGACCATCAACGGAAACGCCCAGCTCAACGTGGACGGAAACGTCGTGATCTACCTCGACGGTCCGGCCACGTTCAACGGCGGAGCAGCGACGAATCCCGACGGAGACTCACTAACGATCATCTCTTCGTCCACCGAAGAGATCAAGTTCAACGGCGGGGGTTCCACGGCGACCCACGTGCTCGCGCCATTCGCAACCGTGCGCTTCTCTGGTACCCAGGGTTTCATCGGCAGCGCGCTGGCCCGCGAGCTGCGTATCAGCGGCACTGCCGATCTGACAGGTTCTGCAGATCTCGTGGCGCAATCGGCGGACGGCTGTGACGAAGGAGATGACACGGGATTGCCCGGCTTCATCCCCGACCTCCCCCACTAAGGTCGGGACCAAGCCCTGGGCTGCAAACGAAGCAGACCCGCACCGCGCCGGCCCACGTGTGCGTCGTCACGCGCTACAGCACACAGTGCGTTCGCCCATGGGTTCGATCGAGCCTTCCGCGACGGAGTCATCGCCGGCTGAGCACCCCGGGGTGGGAGGCTCAACGCGCACCGATTGACCGACCAGATCCATGCACAAATCGCCCGCGGGAACGGTCGCCACCGGGGAACCAACGCACCCTGGATCCGCGTAGACCAGGAGCCCGGCGTCCTTGCAGTTGGTTGGTTCCCCCGCGCATTCGCACGCTGTGCACGCGCGGGTGTCGTTCACACCGGTCCAAAATACTGCCTTTGACGGATAGTCCGCCGGGCATTCGTTGTCGCCATCCTTGTACAGACACCAACCCGCTTCGAAACCTTCCGGCGCCGGCGGAATGCAGATCTCGCCCGTGTCGCATCCGAAGGCGCTTTCCTCGAGGGCACACGTGGCGATCGGAGTCGTCCACGCGAACGGTGGGATTTCTTCTCCCTCGGTCTTTTCGCAGGTCAAGTTGTAGCCATACCCTCCGAACGAATTGATCCGCACACGCGTGATGACGTCGACGTCCACACAATCGATCACTTCGTGGGAGGCACCGTAGCAATAGTCCGGATCGCCTCCGCCGTATTGGTTGGCGACAATGGCGAAGTACTCGCAGTCGGAAGCTCGCATCGCGGCGGCGCACTCGCACTCACAAACCGCGGGACCCGGATCGACGAATCCTTCGCCGAGCATAGGTCCTTGTGCGGTTTCCGAAGGGCAAGCGGGCGCGGCTTCCCCCGTGGCCACGCGCGCGTAGAGCACCGGTCCCGACCAGCCGTCAGGTGGAGCGGCGCCGCAGGTCGTGCAGGGCACGGCGCCGCCTTCGGCTGACCCGTTGGAATCATCGGGTTGGCCGGACTCCTCCGCAGGCCCGTCCGACATGGTGGCGGCGCCTTCGTCCCCTTCGCTTGCGTTCCCTGTCCCGCCCGAAGCTGCCTCCTCCGCCGAGTCTCCGGTTGAGGTCGCACCTTCTATGTCGAAGGTCGTCGGCGTGACGTAGAGGCATGCCGGGAGGAACGCGAGAGCACCCGAGAAGAGTGGGATTGAGTTGTGGATGACACCCGACATGCGACCTCCCCGGCGACCCGTCACGTTCACGGCGCGTCCCAACGAGGCCCGATCGAGCGATCGGCCGATATTCGCGCGTAACTTAGGCACGTCTCCTCACGTTCGACTCGTGGATCGAAGCCCCAGATGACGGATCACTCCCTTGCTGCCTAGTTGCCGCCGGCCGGCTCTGCGATCCCCAACCGAGATGCCTCCGGCGCGGCGCGAGAGTGGCCCGCCGCCGTCGGCGGCGCGCGCAGGTCGACCGCCGCGGCGCGGCTTGGCGCCGGCGAATCGTCGCCGGGACGACCGAATCGGGGTATCGTCGCCGCGTGCTCAGTCCCCGTGCGGTACTCACGTTGTCGGCTGTGTCGCTCTGGGCGTGCAAAGACGAAACCTCGCCGACGGCGGCCCAAGCGGTCGGCGATGCCGCTGGAAAGACCGTTGATGCCTTCACTGAATATCAGCGCAAGGGCATGGCCTCGGAGGCAAAGATGCAGCTGCACGGGATCGCGACGGCGGTGACGTTCGCGGCCACCGATCTGGTGCCGACCGCCGAGGGCACCACAGCAAACGGCTGTCTCGGGTCCACGCCGCAAGGAGAGCTCGGCCCCACACCCCCGCTCACGGTCAACTGCGCTGCTGGACCAAAGGGCAACTGCACACCCGGTGGTACCGGCCCGGGTGCGTACGACTTCGCACTGTGGAAAAACGATGCTGTGTGGTCGCGCCTTGGCGTCGAACCCATGGGTCCGCATCGCTATCACTACGCGCTTGCGTGGAAACCTGGCCCGAACGGCGGCTGCACTGCGACGGCGCGAGCATTCGGAGATCTCGACGGTGATGCCACGTGGTCGACCTACGAGGTGGCGATCGAGGTGTCAGCTGCGGGCGAGCCGAAGATCGGCGAGGTCGTGGCACACGACGGCCTCGAGTGAACGCACGGGCTGCTAGTCCCCAGGAGACGTTTCCAGGGGACTAACGATGGGTTTGCAGCCAATCGGCGATCCGCTTGCTCAAGATCGCGTCGGGACCGCGAGGTTCTCCCAGACGCTTCTGTGCGGCCGCGGCGAGGGCTCGGGCGGCTGCGTGGCCGGATGGTTGCGCATCCCAGCGCGCGCGCGCCAGCTCAAACTGTGCCTCGGCCAGTTCGGCCGTCGTGCCACCCGTGCGCCCATAGATCGCGATGGCCCGCTCCGCCAGCGCGATTGCCTCGTGCGGTCGCGCCTGGCCGATTGCGGCGTCGGCGAGGCCGAGCAAGACCGAAGCAACCGACGAGTGCTCCGCCCCACGGTGTTTTTCGCGGAGCTCCAACGCGCGGCGCCCGTGCGTTGTTGCCGATGCGTATTCACCGCTCATCCGTTCGACTTCAGCGAGGTGCTCGAACACAAACGACGCGTCGACGTGATCCGGTCCGAGCGATGTTTCGGCCAGGGTCAGCGCGTCGCGCAGGATCGCTTTGGCCTCCGTGAGCTCGTTCAGCTTCGCGGTCACACTCGCGAGGTTGATCCGCGCGGGCAGGGATCCAGGATGCGTCGGGCCAAAGGTCGCGTCGCTGAGCGTCAGCGCCCGTCGCAAAGCCGTGCGCGCCCCCTCGTAGTCCCCACTGCTCTGGCGCGCGCTGCCGAGTGTCGTCAGCAAGGTGACCATCTCCGGATGATCGGGACCGAGCGCTGCCTCCACGACAGCGACACCGCGCATCGCTGTCGTGAGTGCGGCGGACTGCTCACCCATGGCGAGGAGGTCTTGGGCCAGGCTGTTGAGCGGCGACACGAGTTCGGCGTGATCCGTGCCGTGGACGCGCTCGATGATGGCGATCGCCCGCTCGTGCGCGCGTCGGGCGTCGAGTAGACGACCGAGCTCGAAATCCGCAACACCAAGACCGTTGTAGATCATCGCCACTTCGGGGTGATCAGATCCCAGCTGGGCCTCGCGCCACGCGAGGGCCTGGGCGAATTGCCTTCGGGCGCTGGCAAAATCGCCGCGGGTGAGATCGGCAACCGCAAGATTGTACAGCGCCGAGATGGTCTCGGGGTGCGTGTCGCCGAGGCCGCGCGTGCGCAGGTCGAGTGCGCGCTCCAGCAACGCGCGAGCCTCGTCCATCTTAGCGCGGCGTTCCAACACCGTCGCCAGGCCGGTCAGACCGTGGGCGACGTCGGGGTGCTCGGGGCCCAGGGCCGCCTCGCGCAATCGCAACGCGCGACGGAAACTGGTCTCCGCTTCCTCGAGCTGCCCGAGCGATGTCTGCGCGTTAGCAACGCCCCACAGGGTTTTTGCGACCTGCAGATGCTCGGGGCCGAGCGCCGCTTCACGCAGGGATAGGGCCCGCTCAAACGCGGCCATCATGGCGGAATACTCGCCCGCACGATTGTGGATCTGTGCGACGCCGATGAGGTGATAGGCCTCGCGCAGGCCGGTGGGGTCTGGCAGGTCGAGAGCCGCGACTTCGGCGTGTTTCGACCAGGCGGTGCCGCCTTCGACGTCCGCCAGATCGAAACCGACGATGAGCGCGAGAAGATCGGCGATCTCGGCGGCGACCGGCATCGCGCCGGCCTTCGCGGCGTCGAAGTAGGCCGGGACAAGCACCGCTTTCGCAGCCGCATAGTCGCCCTGAACCTGATGGAGGCGACCGAGCCGTAGCTGGGCGGTCGCGATGGTCGGGGGCCAGTTCGCGGACACGGCCAGGGCGAGGCCGTGATTCGCGGCCTCGACTCCGCGCTCGTAGTCGGCAAGCGTTCCCAACGCCGACGCCGAGGCCAATGCCGAGTGCGCTTCGCTGAGTTGATCTCGCGCCTCCGGCGTGGGCAGTGGCAGTCGCTGCAACACCCCGTCGTCGAGGCATGGACTCGCCAGTGGCAGACTCGCGATCATTTCGACCGCGCGCAGGGCGACCCCATCACCACCCCCGGCGAGGGCCGCGACGGCGGCTTCGATTTCGAGCCGCCGCTCATCGAGACACCATCGCGCGCGTTCGACCGTGTCCCCGTCCCATACCTTCTGCACGCTCGTGCGCACGCAGCTCTCGGTTCGTGCGGCTCGCCATTTTTCAGCCACCTCGGCCAAAAGCGATACGACTTTGTCCCCGGTCGCGCGCACGTGGGCCCGATCGTTGGTGGCGAATCGATCGTGAATCCCCTTGGAAACGTCGTCGTTCCACACCTCGGCGATGGCGTCGCCCTCGGCTTCGCAGGCGCGGGTCCGCTGCCGCGCGTCGAAGGCCCCGTAGAGTTGTTGCACGCCCACGGCTACGCCGATCCCTGCGGCCGCGGCCAGGCCGCGACGGAACGTGGCGGATCGACGCGCGCGCGCAACTGCCGTCAGAAGTTCGGGCATGTCGGCGAAGCGGTGGCTCGGATTCGCCGCGAATCCCCGCCGGAGGATCGCCACCAGCCACCGAGGTACGCGTCGCGATCGATCGCGCGAAGCCAACGGTTTGGCCGCGGCGTCTTGCACGTGCAGGGCCGCGATTCCATCAAACGGCGGGGCGCCAAAAAGCGCTTCCCAAAACGTCACGCAGTAGCTGAACACGTCGGCGCGGGCATCGATGTCCGCGTGACCGTCCCATTGCTCCGGGGCCATATACTTCGGGGTGCCCACCGCCGCGCCGGCGCTGGTGAGCGTTTGATGGGATGAGCCGAGCGGTTGGCTACCGTTTTCGGTCGGCGTTGCGTCGCGCGCATGGGGATCGACGCGAACGAGACCGAAATCCAGAACCCGGACTCGACCATCACGCCCGACCATCACGTTGTCGGGTTTGAAATCGCGGTGGATGAGGCCGCAGGCGTGCGCGGCTGCGAGACCGCGCCCGGCGGCGACCATGACATCGACGATCTCGGTCCAGCTTCGCTGACTTTCTAGCCACCATCGGCGGAGGGTTTGCCCATCGACGTACTCCATCGCGATGAACACGTTCTCCGCCCCGTCCGCTCCGGCGAGTCGGCCGACGTCGTGGACGGCGACCACATTGGGATGGGACAGCTTGGCCAGCGCGCGTGCCTCTTGGACCAAACGCTCGCTGCTCCCGGACGTCAGTCGATCGAGTTGGAGCAGCTTGAGCGCGACCTTGCGGTCGAGCTCGGGATCGTGCGCCGCGAAAACGATCCCCATCCCGCCCGCGCCCAGCGTTCCAAGCACGATGTAGCGACCGATCTGAATCGCGGGAGTTTCGGATCCGAAGAGGGCCTGTCGAACCGTCTCGCGGGCCACCGCAGCTCGCACGTCGCCGGCGTCGTTCGCCATCGCAGTGTCGCCCCAGAGACTTTGTACCATCCAGTGACATCAGCGCGTGGGAGACCGGCATATGGCCGTGCGTGCTCTCACGGAGAAGGACCTCCCGCTGCGCGCAACGTTGATTGGACTGCTGCATCCCCGTCGCTTGTGAACGACCCGAGGCTTTTTTTAAGTAGCTCTCGCTGCCCGCGCTCCGGGCGGTTCGCAGGGGCGCTCGCGGCCTTCGTCGCCGCGTGCGGGGGCGACCACAGCACATCGGGCTCCAGCGATGGGAGCGGCGAGACCGCGAGCGACGCTGGCGGTGTGGATGCCGACACCGCGAGCGACGCTGGCGGTGTGGATGCCGACACCGGAGCTGGTGCGGATTCCGATCCCGGTCACGACTCGCGGCGGGGTCTAGTCATTCACGTCAGCAACGGTCAATCCTGCCCGGAAGGTTGGACGCTGATCGGTGCGTCCACCGTCGAGTCGACGATGCCTTACGCCGTGGGCGTCTGTTTTCAGCCCGGGACCGGAACCGCTGTTGCGTTCGATACGGGGTGTCCGGAGGGCTGGGAGTCGATCGCTGCGGGCTCTCGCCCCGACTCGACCTCATGTTGGACCCAAGCCGAACTCGACCTGATGTCCTCGTCCTCGGAGCCCTGCCCGCGCGACTGGACTGCAATCGGGACAATCTCCGGCACGACGGTGTGTGCGACCGAACACATCGATCGCGTGCCGGTGCCACTGACCCACGACATCAAGGGCGAGACGTTACCTGCATGCCCGGACGACGCCATGACGCTTGGCCCCTTCCTGCAGGGTTCGCTGTGCCACGTTCGCGGCGCAACCATGCTGTTGCGGTTCAACGATGAGATGGGGGTTTCGGGGCCGTCGATCACACCTTGCCCGTTCGACTATCGGCACGTCGGATTCCTGATCCCGCCCGGGGACCTCTCGTACGCCGCTTGCGTCGCCGCTGACGAGCGCGTGATCGTGCAACTCGAACTCGCGGCCGACGGTGCACCGCTGTTGATCTCGTCGCCATGCCCCGTTGGATGGGTGGTTCGCAGCGTCTGGGGGATTTCGGCGGAGGAAGGGACCGTCGCCGGGGCGTTATGCGAGTGGCGCGGTGATGACTGAACGCGGGGCAACGGCGCCTACGAAGTCTGAGAAAAGGCAAAGGCACCCCGCTCACGGGGCGGTCTGCGTCCCGCCAACCACGGCTTCCCAGTCGATCGGTGCGGCGTTCGAGATCCGCTCGCCAATCGCGAGCGCCGGCACCGAAATCACTCCCGGGTCGCTCGCGCGATCATACCCAAGGCTGAAGCCCTCCCCGTCAAACGGACTCGGCCGCACGTCCTCGCGCCCAGGCCCGAGCCACAGACGGGCACGCCCGTGTTGCGCGTGGGCGATGACAATCGCTGCGCGACCCGGCATCGTTTCGATCGCGGCGATCCGCCAGCCATCGCCGAGATCGTCCCCGCGACGTAGGGGCCCGAGAACCTCCACCGGCGTCACCGCGACACTCGTTCCATCGGATCCGAAGTTGCGCGGCCGATGATGCAACGACGTGTAGGAGCGCCACGGAAGCGCCCACGCTCCGACGATCAACAACGCGCCTGCTCCGGCGAGTTGCCGCCAGCCGCGCGCCGCTGTAACGGTCGCGCGGTCGCGGTCGCGGCCGAGGTCATGGTCATGGTCGACGCGAGGCGCTGAGATCCAGCGCGGCCACGGCAGCGAGAAGACGACCAGCAGTACGACCGGCTGCCAATAACCGATCGACGTTACCGCCGCCACGCCGACGTGGAAGCTAACAAGCGCCAGGCCGACGAAGATCCGCGACGCACGACCGACCCAGTAGAGCCCACCCGCTGCTTGGATCACCACGGTCGCGATCGCGAAACCACGCGTTACCGCAGGCGCACCGGCGATCCAGTTGGCAAGCGACGCGTCGCCGAACGGTGCGTGGCATAGCGCAACCGCCGCGAGGGTCGTGCCGTCGGCCCACGCGGTTCCGGAGCCAACCATCTTGCTCGTCGCAGCCGCGAGATAACTCGCCGAGAGGGCCGCGACGGCGCCCGCTTCCCCGGCACGATCGCGAGCCCGCGGATTCACGCCCGCGCCTCGGGCCCATAGACGTCCCAGCAAATCGCCGCCGATCATGGCGCCCGCGAAAAACCGCGCGCGCCACGGCCCCGGGCCGATCGCCGCCGCCGCTTCGACGAGCAACCCTGCGCCGAGAAGCACGACAGTCGCCGGCCATAACCGGTCTCGGCGGCGGATCCACACCGGCAACATGGCGATCGTAAGAAGCGCGATTGCGAGGGAAAGTGGTCGCTGCTCGCCGATGGCAATCAACCAAGCCGGCGCGCCCGGGTGTGGCGGACCGATGGGCCCATGCCCGAGCTCGAGCGTGAGCGAGACGAGATCCCACGCGAGCACCAGCGCGATCGCCCACGCGAGCACACGGCGATCACCGTCGTCCCAAACACTCGTCCATGCATTCACGGCGCGGCCTCGCAGCGTGCGAGCAGGCAGTCGCTCACGCTTGCGCGTCCGTCGTTTGTCTCCCAGCGCCAGATCCGACGCACGATTTCCACCGGAACGCCGTCACTCGCCGGATCGCCCCCCGCGTTGACCCATGCCACCGCCTCGCGGTCGATCGCTTCGATGTGCTGCATCGGCCACTCACGCGGACAGGCTTGCGGGCTCGGATCCGGCGGTGCCTGGCAACGCCAGCGCGAAAACTCCGCAACTTCGCGCATCTCGTCCCCCACGCGCACACCGATGCGGCTGGCCGACGTCAGCCGCGTCCCGCCGTACATCTCGAAGGTCGAAAATGGGTAGAGGTTGGCGACGCCAAACACGACGGCGAGCTGGATCCCCACGATCGCGGCCGGCAACGCGCGCGACAGGTCTGTCACCCGGGTCCCCGCGCGTCGGCCACGACCGTCAGGAGCCCATCGCCGTAGCGTTCGAGTTTTGCCGGCCCGATCCCGTGGGCGAGCGCGAGTTCCTCGCGCGTGCGCGGCCGGAGCAGCGCGATTTCCCGCAGCGTGCGATCGCTCGCTACGACATACGGCGGGACACCTTCGGAGCGCGCGCGCTCGAGCCGGTGCCGCCGCAGCGCCTCGAAGACGGTGAGCGCTTCAGGGTCGAGATCCGTGCCGTCATCGCTGCGCCGTGCCTCGCCGCGCCCGCGCGCCCGCCCGCTCGGGCGTGGTGCCGCGGTTTCGTCGCCTGGCAGGAGCAATCGCGCGGGGCGCTGACCCATCATCACCTGACGACCCGCGGCGGTCAGCACAACCACCGGTCGCTCGTCGCCCTGAAAATCGGCCCAGCCAGCGACGATGCAGCGACGCAGTAGCTTCATCACCCAGAGATCGGAACGATCCGAAAGCGCGCCGAAGGTCTTCGTCGCGGCAAGACCGGTGCGCTCAAGCCGAGGATCGGCTTGTCCAACCAGGAGCTTGGCGGCCGTCTGCAGGCCAAAGCGGCCGTGCACGCGTGCGATCGCCGACAGGCCCTTGCGCACGATCACGCCCAGAACCTCGGGGTCGACAGCGTCGTCTTCGGCGATCCGCTGACACACATCGCAGCGTCCGCACCCGTGCAACGCCTCGGCTTCATCGCCGAAGTAGCGCAGGATCGCGTCGTGGCGACAGCTACCGCCCTCGGCCCAGCGCATCAGCTCGAGAAACATCCCCCAGCGGTGCTCGACCATCGCCGGATCTGGCGCGTGGCCCTCGAGATCGCGCTCGAGAAGCCGCCGGCGCAGGGGCAAGTCGGCCGACGACACGAGCATCAGGCCCCAGGCGATCTCTCCGTCTCGGCCCGCGCGACCGACCTCTTGGTAGTAAGCTTCGATCGAACCCGGCGGCGCAAGGTGGATCACCGCCCGGACGTCCGCGCGATCGATGCCCATGCCGAATGCGTTGGTCGCGACCACCACCGCAAGCTCGCCGGTGGCGAACGCTCGTTGCACGCGTTCGCGGTGGGCACCGTCCATGCCAGCGTGGTAGGTCGAGGCGTTCCAGCCGCGTTGGCTGAGCCGGGAGGCTTCTTCCTGCGCGTGCCGACGCGTTGGCGCATAGACGATCGCGCAGCCAGTGGGTCGGACAGGATGCCCGATTGCCTGTGCCAGCATCCGATCGACGTGGTGATCGCGCTCGCGCGCCGCTCGCAGCTCTTCGACCGCAAGCACGAGATTCGGGCGCGCGAAGCCATGGATGATCTGCGGTGTGTCGGCCGGGAGGCCGAGCCGCGCGAGGATCTCGTCGCGAACGACGGGCGTCGCCGTGGCCGTGCAAGCCATCACGCGCGGTGGCATCAGTTCGCTGAGCAGCTCGCCAAGTTGTAGGTACTCCGGGCGGAAGTCGTGGCCCCACTCGCTAATGCAATGGGCCTCGTCGATCGCGACCAGCGGCACGCTGAGCTTGGCCAGCATCGCGCGGAAGCCGGGGAACGCCAGGCGTTCGGGGGCGGCGTAGACCAGGCGATGGCGACCCTGCGCGGTCTCGGCCATCCGCCTGCGGAGCTCGGCCGGCTCCAGGGTGGCCGCGAGGTACGTGGCCGACACGCCCTTGGCCCGGAGGGCCTCAACCTGATCTTGCATCAGTGCGACCAGCGGCGAGATCACGAGCGTCGTGCCCCCGAGGCACACGGCCGGAAGCTGATACGCGAGGCTCTTGCCCCCGCCGGTCGGGGCCACGAGGAGCAGTCGGCCGCGCTCGAGCAGCGTCCTCACCGCCTCCGCTTGTCCCGGGCGGAACGCCGTGAAGCCGAGGGCTTCGAGCCCAGCGTTGACGTCGACGAGAGAAATGGCGGTCACGGCACCGTGCGCGGGCACATCCTCCCATCGACCGTCCGCGCATGAAATCCCACCTTCAATCCCGGGCCCCACGCGGCGCAACGCCTCTGTCTGCCCCCGGCACAGCGGGGGCCCCGGATCCCAGGGCGACGGGGACCGCTGCACGTTGCGCGCTCAGCCCGCTTCGATCCGCGCGAGCACGGCCGATATGTTGTCGACGCCACCGGCCTCGTTCGCCTGCTGGACGAGCTGATTGGTGGCCGTGTCGAGGCTTTCGAATCGGACCACCGTGTTAAGGATAGTCGCGTCGGGCAGCATGCCCGAGAGCCCATCGGAACAGACGACGTAGATGTCACCGCGTGCGTAATCGTCGACGAGTACATCAACAAACACGTGCTCCGAGAGCCCGAGCGCACGCACAACTACGTTCTTGTAGCCGAAGTTGTCGAGCTCTTCGCCGCTCATTTCCCGCATCCGGCGGTAGTCGTTGAGCAGCGAGTGATCCTCGGTGAGTTGCGTGATCTGTCCGCCGCGCACGCGATAGACCCGGGAGTCGCCGACATGTCCGATGTAGCAGCGGCCCTGACTGAAGTACACCGCGTCTACCGTGCACCCCATGCCCTTCTTGCCCGGGTCGTCGATCCCGGTCTGATGGATTCTGGTGTTGGCGAGCTTGATCGCCGAGGTCATCCGGTCACGCTCCAGCTGGAGCTGCGGCATCCGCAGCGGCCAGGTGGGCGGAGCCTCCCCGACGGTTTGCGCGTAGTAATGCCCCACAGTGTCGATGGCAAGCCCACTCGCGACTTCGCCGCAAGCGTGACCCCCCATACCGTCGGATACCGCGGCGAGCGGGAGCTCGGTGGGTAGAAGAATTCCGTCCTCGTTGTGGTCACGCACGCGGCCGACGTCGGTCTTGCCCGAGAACCGGATTCGATGGCTACCGTCGCGGAAACTGATGCTCATTGCTGGAGCATGACGCTATCAGGACCGCGCGCATCGGCCAACAAGGGACGCCCACTGCGCGGGCCGGCAGCTGATACCCTCGCGATCCCGGATGGAGCTCGGACGGCCCCGCGGCAGTAGCCAGACGCTGCACCTCGAAAAGGTGTCGCTCGCGCGGTTGTTCTTCGCGCTGCTGCACCAGCGTTTCACCGGCACGTTGCAGCTCGATCAGCCCGAGCCTGCGGGGACGCGCACGGTGTGGTGGGACGGTGGTTCGCCGGTGTTCACCGACTGGGTCTCCCAACGGCTCGCGCTCGGGGATGTGCTCGTCCAAGAGGGCTTGATCCGACCTGACCAGCTGTCCCAGGTGCTCGGGATGCTCCACACCGAAGGGGGCCTGCTCGGTCCGCTGCTCGTACGCACGGGCATGCTCGATCGACAGGGACTGGCGGACGGATTGCGGCGCCAGTGCGCACGCAAACTGGTCGACCTTTTCGCGGTGCGAGCTGGCATGGCGGTGCTAACGTCGGGCTCGATCGACGCACCCGAGACACTTGGGAAGGTCAACGTCCTCGGGTTGATCTACGCCGGAGTCTGCGCTCACTACGATCCGATGCGCGTGGCCGCCGAAATGGGCCCCGAACTCGACGGGTCCATGGCCCTGACGTCGGCGGTGGGGCGCTACCTCAGCTACTTTCAGTTTCGTCCCGACGACGAAGGGGTGCTCAAGGGGCTGACCACGCGCGCCGAGTTCGACACCCTCGCGCGCCTACCCGGTGTAACGGCCGCCCAGGCCGCACGTGTTGTCTATACCCTGTGGGCCTGCAAGATGCTGCGCGTGGGCGCGGCTGCTGACGTTCAGGACGGCGAGTCGATCGCGATCGATCTCAAGGCCGCCGCTGCCGCGCGACGTACCGGCACGATGCCACCGGTCTCTGGGCGCACGCCCACGAATGCGCCGGTTGGCAGCGGTGCGGCCGCTGCTCGACCGCAGCCAGCCGACGGGCGGGCGGCCGCAGCTCAAGACGGGCAGCGAAGAACGACCGGCACGATCCCTCCCACCGGCGATGGCGCGGCCCAGGCGACTGCGCCAGGCGGCCGCGCCGCTGCGGATCCGCGTCGTCCGACGCCGGGCGACGAAGGCACGGCCGAGAAGAGCAACGATGAGTTCTTGGTCGACCTCGTGGCGCTTGAGGCTCGCATCCGCGCGGGCGTGAATCCGTTCGCATTGCTCGGTATCGGCGTGGACTCTGGCAAGCGCGAGGTCAAGCGAGCGTTCGCCGAGCTCAGCCGGAGCTTCCACCCCGATGCGATGCAAGCCCGCGGGCTCGGGCATGTGCGCGAGCGCGTCGGCAGCGTGTTTGCGGCGCTCAGCGAGGCACAGATGCTCCTGTCCGACGCGGACAAGCGAGAACAGATCCGCGCAGCCGTGGAGGCTGGAGTGCAGGCGACGTCGAGCGCCGATGCAACGGCGATGGCGCGTGCTGCGTTCGAGAGCGACGTCCTCTTTCGCGAGGGCGACAAGTTCTTGCGCGGCAATCGCTTCGATCGCGCGCTTGAGTGCTATCGCCGCGCACGCACCCTTACGCCCGACGAACCGGAGCTCACGGCGGTAACGGCGTGGTGCGAGTTCAATCTGTCGGGGCGCAGCCGCGACGACATGCTCGCGGCTGAACGGGCCATCGCCGAGGTCCTGGCTCACGCGCCCAACATCGCCCGTGCTCACTACTTCCGCGGCATGCTCCTCAAGGAGCTCGGTGTGTTCGACCAAGCTCTCAATGCCCTACGCCGGGCGATGCAGCTCGACCCACGGCTCATCGACGCCGAACGCCAAGCCCGCGGCATCCTCGCCGCGAAGTCGGAGGCGGATGCCCGGGGCAAGGGTTTGATGGGGTTGTTCGGCAAGAAGTAGCGCCGGCCAGGGGCGGGCGTATTTCGGGCTCCGAGCAACGCCACCATAGGGCCGACGGCGGCGTTATCGCGTCGTGGGGCTTCACCACGGCTAGGGCGCGAGCTTCGACACCTGGTCGATCTCGGCCTGGTCCGACGGTGGCCTTGCTATCCTCCCGGCGCCCGTGTCGCCCCCGGTTCCCCGCCTCTATCGCTGGATCGTCACACCGCTGCGCTTCGCGGTGCAGGCGTTTTTCCGGAGGGTGGAAGTCGTCGGCAAAGAAGAAGTGCCAATGGATGGGTGCGGGTTGCTGGTGTCTTGGCACCCGAACGGCCTCGTCGATCCCGGGCTTGTGCTCACCCAGTTCCCGCGTCAGGTGGTGTTCGGTGCGCGTCACGGGTTGTTCACATATCCGTTGCTCGGCACGGCCCTGCGCAAGCTCGGAACCGTGCCGATCTACCGCGCTGTCGACGGCTCTGGCGGCGATCCGCAAGCTCGGCGCACTCAGAACCGCCGGTCACTGGAGGCGCTCGCCGCCGAGATCGCGCGCGGCTCGTTCGCGGCGCTGTTTCCCGAGGGGATCAGCCATGATGCGCCGCACCTCACCGAGATCAAGACTGGAGCGGCAAGACTCTACTATCGCGCTCGCCAGCTGCGCGGTGATCGTCCTCCGCCGGTGATCCTGCCCGTCGGCCTGCACTACGACCACAAGCAACTGTTCCGTTCGAACGCGCTGGTCGCCTTTCATCCGCCGATCGAGCTTCCTCCCGAGCTTGACGTCACACCTGCCGACGACGAGCCCGAGGACGTCGAGCGCGAGCGTGTTAAGCAGCTCACCGCGCTGATCGAGAGCACCTTGCGGGAGGTGGTTCATGCGACGGATGACTGGCGCCTGCATCATTTAATGCAGCGGACGCGGCGGCTGATCCGGGCCGAGCGCGCCCGTCGTGCGGACGCCAATCCCGGACGCACGAGCATCGGCGAGCGTGTCGTCGGCTTCGCCCGTGTGCGCAAGGGCTACTATGAGATGCGCGCGCGCGATCCCGAGGGTGTGGAGCGCCTCGAGGAGCGAGTCGCTGCTTACGATGGCGACTTGCGGGCACTCGGACTCGAAGACTACGATCTCGATCGCGGCCCGCCGCTGGTGCGACCGTGGCTGGCGATTCTGTTGGTGCTGCAGTCCGTTGCCGTGTTCTTGCTGCTGCCCCCCATTATTGTCGTCGGGTTCCTCGTCAACCTCCCGACGGCGCTACTTCTGATCCTCGTGGCGCGCTTGAGCGCTCGGCTCGAGAAGGATGAAGCCACGGTCAAGCTCCTGCTCGGCATCGTGTTGTTTCCCATCACGTGGACCGCTGCGGCCTACTTCGCGACGCGCGCCCACGACCACCTGCACGCGATGTACCCCGCGTTGCCGGATGTGCCGGCGCTCGCTGGCCTGTCGGTGTTCGTGCTCGCTGCGCTCGGGGGCGCGTTCGCAATTCGCTACTTGGGCGTGGCCCGCGACACCGCGCGTGCGGTCCGCGTGCGGCTTACCCGAAGGAGTCGGTGGGTCGCCGTCCAGCGGTTGCGTGTCGAACGGGCGCGGTTGCACGATGCGATCCTGGCGATGAGCGAAGGCCTGGATCTGCCCGGCGCGGTGGCACCCGACGGGCGCATCGTCCGTCGCTGAGGTTAGCCCTTCGCGGCGCGCACGACGTCCGCGAGACCGGATGCGAGGTCGAAACGCGGCGACCATGGGAGCCGGCGTAGGCGCGAGACCTCGGCCACGACCCGGGGTGTTTCGTCGGGTCGGGTCTGGATCGCCCCGAAGTCGACGCGATCTGTGCCATCGAGCAAGCTGGCGAGGATCTCCACCACGCGACGCACTGCGACTCCTTCACCGGAGCCGACGTTGATCGGTCCCTCGACGTCGCCCAGCGCGATCGCGGCGAGCGCCCGCGCTGCGTCTTCGACATGGAGGTAGTCACGGATCTGCGTGCCGGCGGACACGCGCGCGCGGCCGCCGGATGAAAGCGCAGCAATCACCGCAGGAACCAAGCGCGCCGGGGCTTCGCGGGGTCCATAGAGGTTGAACAGCCGCGGCCAACAGTACGCCGCCCCCGCCGCCCGCGCCTGCTCGCGGACGAGATGAAAGAGCGCGACCTTGCAGGCGGCGTACAGTGACTGGCCATGCAGGGGCGCGTCCTCGTCGAGCGTGACCTCGCTCGGTGCGTACTCCGAACAGGTGCCACTGACCACGATGCGACGACACCCCGCCGCCAATGCGCGCTCGACCAACGCGGCGCTGCCGGCCACGAGGTCGAGGTTCACGCGGGCACGCGTATAGTCCCGCGGATCGAGATACCACGCGAGGTGAACGAGGAGCTCCGGGGCCATGCGGTCGAGTGCCGGGCCATAAGTGCTGACGTCGCACAGATCGCCCGCGACAGACGCGATTCCGGCAGGAACTTCGGCGGGCCGATCGAAAGCGAGCGTCGTTACCGAGTGCCCGGCCTCAACCAACGCCTGAGCCACGGGCGCCCCCACAAATCCACTGGCCCCGGTCATGAAGATGCGCATTGGGTGTGCCTCGCGCCCGCGCGCAATCAGGACACGCTGGACCCATCGGTGTTGCCACGGCATCGGCAGTCGAGGCAACTGGTGCCGGAAGTCACGGGGCGCCCCAAAGCCGGCGAAAACTCGTGGGCAGGGATCCGTACGCCACGGCGCGCGACATTCTCCAAGCAGGCAATCGCCGGGGGTGACGCCACGCACGGTCCGCGGGCGCTACGGGCGGCGGTCTGGATGCGCTACCCTCCGCGCCGGCGAAGGTCCGGGGTTCCCGATGCTTTCGGCAGGGGCTGATCGAACATGACAAACGAGATCATCCGTGAAGATGCGCGCTGGATCGTCGATCGCATGGGCGCTGCCCTCGATCCGCTACGGGGTACCACGTTCCTGGTGACCGGAGCGTGCGGCTTCCTTTGCAGCTTCGTGCTCGACGTGTGTGCCGAGCTCAACCGCCGCGGAGGCAAGCCGGTGCGTGTTCTCGCGGTCGACAACTTCGCCAGCGGCTTGCCCGAGCGCGTCGCCCACCTTGCGGATCGGTCTGAGTTCAAGCTCATCACCCACGATGTGAGCCAGCCCTTCGACCCGGGTGAGCCGGTTCATTGGATCTGGCACGGTGCCTCGGTGGCATCGCCGACGTTTTATCGGCGGTTCCCGCTCGAGACCATCGACGTGAACGTCAACGGCACGCGGCAGTTCCTCGAGCTCGCGCGCAAACAGCCTGGCGTGCAGGGCATGGTGTTCATGAGCACGAGCGAGATCTACGGAGATCCTACGCCCGACGCGATTCCAACCCCCGAAACCTATCGCGGGTTCGTCTCGTGCACGGGCCCGCGGGCGTGCTACGACGAGTCAAAGCGCCTCGGCGAGACGCTCTGCGCCAACTATCATCGTCTGCACGGGACGCCGATCAAGGTAATCCGCCCGTTCAACGTCTACGGTCCCGGCCAACGGCTGGACGACAAGCGCATCATGCCGGATTTGATGTCGGCGGCAGTCGAGCGTCGGCCGATCGTGCTGCACTCCGACGGTCGGGCCACGCGAGCGTTTTGCTACCTGCGCGACGGCGTGTGGGGAATGTTGCACGTGCTGCTCAGAGGCGAGCCCGGCGAAGCGTACAACGTTGGCAACGATCACGAAGAGATCGGAATGCTCGACCTTGCCAAACGTCTGGTTGAAGTCGCTGGTCCGCCGACGATTCCGATCGAACACAAGGTCAGCGACGATCCGCACTATCTTTCGGACAATCCGCAGCGTCGTTGCCCGGATCTAAGCAAGATGAAGCGGTCGTTCCCGTGGTCTCCCGAGGTCGATCTGCGCGAGGGTCTATCGCGGTGCTTGCGTTCGTATGGCGACAAGCCCGTGGGGGGTGCGTGATGAAGGTTGCGATCTTCGGAGCTGGCTACGTCGGTTTGGTCACTGGCGCCTGTTTGGCCCACATCGGACACCAGGTTGTCTGCGTCGACGTCGACGCGGCAAAGGTTGCGGAGATCAACGGCGGCCGCAGCCCGATCTACGAACCCGGACTCGATGATATTTTGGCGGGAGTACGCGCGGCAGGGCGTCTTACGGCCAGCACCGACGCGGACGCGGCACTCGCAGCCAGCGAGCTGTCGATGATCGCTGTGGGCACTCCGCCTAAGGATGGCCGCATCGATCTTGGGTATGTTGCCGAGGTCTCGACCACAATCGGGCGCTCGCTCGCAAACCGCGGCGATCGCCACACGGTGGTCGTGAAAAGCACGGTGGTGCCTGGCACCACTGGCGGTCTGGTGCGCGACGCCCTCGAGCGGGCGTCGGGTAAGCGCGCCGGCGTCGGCTTCGGTCTGTGCCAAAACCCGGAGTTTCTGCGCGAGGGGTGTGCCGTCGACGACTTCATGAATCCCGATCGAATCGTCATTGGCGAGTTCGACGCGCGTAGCGGCGACGCTCTGGCCAAGCTCTACGCTCCGTTTGAGTGCCCACACGTACGTGTGGCCCTGGTCAACTCTGAGCTGATCAAGTACGCGTCGAATACGCTCTTGGCCACGTTGATCTCGTTTTCGAACGAGCTTTACGGATTGTGCGAGGTGCTCCCCGGGGGGGATGGCGAGGTTGTGATGGACGGCCTTCACCTCGACAAGCGGTTGGCGCCGATCGACGGCGGCAAGCGTATTGTCCCGCAGATCCTCGGCTATCTGCGTGGCGGGGTCGGTTACGGTGGGAGTTGCCTGCCCAAGGATCTCAACGCTTTGCGTGCGCACGCCGAAGCGATGGACGTGCCCATGCCGCTACTTCGCGCCGTGATGGGCGTGAATTCAAGGCGCCCTGCGCTGGTGATCGACGCGCTTGCGCGCGCGTTGGGTGGCTTGAAGGGAAAGCGCGTCGCCGTGATGGGGCTAGCGTTCAAGCCGGATACCGACGATTTGCGTGAGTCGCCGGCGATCCCGTTGGTCGATGGGCTTCTCGCTGCGGGGGCTGAGGTTCGCGCGTTCGACACGCATGCCGTGGCGTCGGCGCGAGCGCGCTGGGGAGACGCGATAACCATCGCCCCGTCGCCCGAGGCGCTGTTTTCAGGGATCGACGCGGCGTTGCTCGCGACGGCGTGGCCGTTGTTTCGTAGCTGGGACTATCGGACGCTGGTCGCCGCGATGCGCACGAAGGTCATCGTGGATGGCCGTAATGCTCTGCGTCACGTCGTGTGGCCCGAAGGCACCCGCTACATCGCCGTCGGACGTGGGCCGCAGGCGAGCTGACCACCGCCGCGGCGGGCGTGGGCAGCCGACGCGCGGGATCCGTCTTGAGGGTCGGAACGCCGGCGGTCACTGCGAGCGGTACGGGCACTTTGGTCCGTCACACCGCTCATTGTGACGCTCCGCTCCCCGCGGGGTTTGCCCCGGCGGGAAGTCGTCGCGGAGCACGGCCACGGTCGGGTCGTAGTCGGCGGCGAGGTACCAGCGCGACGTTACACCCATGAGGTCGAAGTCGAAGTGGCGGGCGAGCTTGCGCGCGTTCGCGCGCAACTCGTAGATCCCAAGCTGACGCTTGGAGGCCGAGGCGACGTAGGTGGTTTGTCGGCTGTGTTCCGCCGCAAACGCGTAGCTCGTGGGGAACACGTCGGCGAACGTCACCCGGTCGTGCGGGTACATCGGTGTGGCGTTGTGGAGGTTGGCCACGACGACGCCCGCGGGGGTCAGGTGCACCTTTAGGCTCTCATAGTACTCGCGCGTCTTGAGGTGAAACGGGACGAACACGCCGCGGAACGCGTCCAACATCACCATGTCCCAACGCGTGTTCTCGTTGGCCTGTTCGACGAACACCCGGCCGTCGGCTGCGTGGGTGCGGTAGCGCGGGTCGTCGGGTACGTCAAAGTAAGCCCGCGCGAGGCGAATGACCTCGCTGTCGATGTCGACCGCGTCGATCTCAAGTTCTGGGAACTGATGAAACAGGTAGTTGGTGATCTGTCCGCCGCCGAAGCCGATCATCAGTAGACGTCGAACCTCGGGCTGAACCAAGTAGCCCGCCATCATCGTCCGGGTGTAATCGAGGTCGAGGCTGGCGCGGTGTGAACGATCCAGTCGCGACTCGATGTAGTACGTGCCGTCGACAACGAAGTACATCGTCCGGATGTCAGCACGCTCGGTGATGACGATATGGTTGTATGCGGAGTGGGCCTCCTCGAGGACCCGCTCGCCGGCGGCTAGACCACGGCGAGATCCTAGGGCGCTCACCCCCGCGGCGGCCGCGGCAGCCGTTGCGAGCCAATGCCGACGTGACCATCGCGCGAACATCGCCAACACGGTCGCAGCATGGGCGCGACGGGGTCAACCCCGAGTTTCGGCCGATTTGTGGCGGTGCGCGCGAGGGGGATGATAGCGATGCCAGCCGGTCATGCCCCGCGTTTTGCGCCCAGCTGCTGCTTTTGGACTCGTCGTGATCGCCGTGGCGATCGCGGTGCTGGTCCTCGGCCGCTTCGTGCTCGTGCCGATGCTCGCGCGCAGCCATACCCTGGTCGATGCCAACCTTGCCCGTGCGCTCGCTGGCCCGATCCACTTGCGCTTGGCCGAGATCGGGCTTGCCGCCACGCTGGTGGCGTTTGTGGTCCTTCCGAAGTGGACGCGCTCGCGCCTCGCCGCAGCCCTCGCTCTCGCTTTGGTGGCCGCCGGTGCAGCGTGGCGGGCTTGGTTGCTGCCTCAGCTTTACGCCGCTTGGTCGAAGGTCGACCTCGTCGCCGCGCGCCCTCTCGATCGATTGCGGGCGGCCGAGGCGCTCGATCAATGGGATCAGGCCGTGACG
>CADEGN010000127.1 GCA_902826865.1 uncultured Myxococcales bacterium | reverse complement strand
GACGATGGCAGGCGTGAACTGGCAGTCGCAGCGCCCCGGCCAGATCGACAGGCAATCGGGGCCGACGTCGGAGAGGTCGGTCCCCTGCTGCGCATCGATCTCGATCGTCGTAAGCGCGTCGATCACTGGGATCGGATCGAGCGGGAGAGTCGAGGCGACCTCAAGCCCGAGTTCAGTCCCGGTGCCGACGAAGCTCTGGATCCCCTGGTCGGTGATGGCGATGATGCCGAACTGCTCCGCCATGATACGACCGACGATGATCGGCATTCGGGTATTGGTGGTCGACACGACGGTGCCCAACGCTGTGTATCCACCCTCATGCCCGCGGACGATTTTCTCCATCGTACGCCGGAGATCCGGGGTCTCGGTCGAGCCGAAGTTGCGCACGCTGTCCCAGATCGGATCGGGATACTCGTCCCCGTTGAGGTCGAAAACCACGCCGCCGCCCCGCGCGGGAGCGTCGACGCAACAATGCAGCTTCGCCTCGGCGACCGCGTTGTCCCCACCGGGAAAGGTGTGCAGCACAAACGGGGTCGACAGGTCGAACTGCGCCGGATCCTTGGCGAATACGAGCACGTCGTCGTGGCCGTTGGTGTCGACGTCGCCCATGATGATTCGACCGCACCCGGCCCCTTTGTAGAGCTCGTAGCGGATCGCGTTGGGGCAGCCCGCACCACCTCCGGTCGTGTCCTGTGCGCCGGTCGAGTCGGGGGGGCTCGTCATCGTCGGGTTGACCGTGGTGGTGATCGGTCCGGTCGTGCTCGTGGGCTCGACCGCCCCTGAGCTTGAACTCTCACCGTCGGCTTGCGCACTCGAGTCGCCGCCACAGGCCGGTCCGAGCAGCGCGAGAAGAGCCATGACTGTGCGGATCTCGGTGTTCACGGGTTCACCTCGTAGGTGCGAAGGTGCACGCCGGTCGCGGCCACGGCGACGGACATGGCAGACAGATCGCGATCGAGTGCCCACGGGATGGGCGGCGCGGCGACCGAGTATTCCCGCGAGATCGCGCCTGAAGCCCTGAAAACCCCGAGATACGTGCCGAACCCGCAGTGGTATGAGCGGCCTACGAGGACCACGGAGCTCGCCACCCCGAGCATGACGCCGGTCGCGGCGACGCGCGGCCGCGTGATCTTCCAGGTCAGATCACCGCTCCCGGTCAGGCGCACCACCAGGGCATTGTCGCCGAGTGGGCCTAGGATCGTGCCGATGGAGAGGACATCACCTTCGACCGTGACGATGCCGCGCTCGGCCCCAACATCGATCGGGAAACCAAGCTCGGGTGTGCCGCGAGGCTCGTAGTCCCATTGTTGGTCCCCGTCGGTGTATAGCTGAATCGTGCCATTTGCGACCACGCGGCTGCCGATCGCCAGGTCGGCGGCGCCGTTCCACAGCTCGCTGCCATCGCTTGCCAGGCCGACGAACGCCTGGCCGCCGTCTCCTACGAGCGCGAGGCCGCCCCCGGCTTGGCTGAGGATCGCCTCGACGGCGAAGTCGGGAATCACCGCGGTCGCCTGCAGGGCGCCCTGAAGATCGAGCCGAAACGCGACGGTGCGGTCGTCCGCCTCACCGGCGGCGATCCACACGCCAGCATCATCGCCGGTGGCGTAGATGGTCACGATGTCGTCGGATCCCGGGACGCTCGCCGACCACGTCAGCTTGCCGGCGTAGTTGAACGAGGCGAGCCAGATGCCGGTCGTCGCACTCTGGCCGAGGGTTCCGGCAACGACGACGTCGTCGGGGCCCGCGCGGGTCATGGCGTCGGCCGAACGCAGGTGCGGCGTGTCGGGCAGGCCGAGGTCGATGATGGCGTCGATGAGTGGATCGGCCGGGGGCAGCGGTGTGTCGCATTCGACTGGGTCCGCCACCGTCGGCTCGGCGCACGCCGGCACCACAGCGGCTGCGCGGGGCGCCGATGGTTCGCGCGCCTCACGATCGCAGCTGGTCCCGAGCGCGACGACGATGGATAGCCACGGGGAAGCTCGCGAAACCACGGGGTGATGGTACCTCTACACCGCGCCGCAACGCGAGGGCGCGGGCGCCCGGCCGGTTGCCTCGCGATCGGCCGCGCGCTGCCTGGTAAATGCGAGTTCCGCCGCGGTTTCCCACGGCGTGGCGGCGTTCGAGCCTGACCTGCGGGCGCTGGCGTACGAGCGGCGCGACTGTCGATCGCACGGAGGTGGACCAAGGCGGGCGGCAACGGACCGCTTCACCCCAAGCGCGGCCCCCACAGGACGAGAGCATCAAAGCCTAGGTGCATTGTGACCACGGCAACGAGTGAACGCGTGCGAATGAAGAGCGCCGACCAGATCGTCCCGAGAACGAGGGCGGCCAGGACCAAGATCGGCGGACCCGCGGTCAGATGTGCGATCGCGAACGCGGCTCCGGACATCAACGACGCAGCAACCGGTCCTGTACGCCGCGCGAGGAGTGTGGTGATGGCGACGCGAAAGGTGATGTCCTCGGCGACGACGACGATCGGCAGCAGGATCATCGCGTAGGCGGATGGAATCGCAGTCATCGCCTCGTAGACGAGGGCCAACTGCGCCGTGATGGCGAACGGCTGCCCGGCGGCAACGGCAGCACGCGCCCCTATATAGAGGAACGCCGCGCCGACCAGACCTGTCGCAAGCATCGTCGGGCGGAGCTGGGCGAGCCTGCCCCATGGCATGCTGATGAGTGCGACGGCAAGGGGCGCCGCCACAAGTTCGATCGCCAGCATGCGGATCCAAAGCCCCTCGACGAGCGCGGGCAGAAGCAGCATCGCGACCATGACCGCCAAGGCCCACGGCACAGCCGCTGAACTCACCCGGACGTCGGTGAACCAGCGCCGATGCGCGGGGTTTGGGAACAGCCGCAACGACATCCGCGGCGGCGGTATCTGCTGGGCGAGGGCGGCGATGCGCGTGGGCGAGAACGGTCGCGAGGCGAGCCCGAGCTCGGCCGTCGCTTGCGCACCATCGCCGGCGAGACCCCTCTGGAGCATCACGAGTTGGCTGCGTGCAAGCGGGGGTCGCTCGAGGATCGCTTCGCCTACCCACGCAACCGCGCCGAGGAGTACATCTGGCACGGCCGGGGCCCACGTGGGCAGCTCTAGCGCACCAGCGACCGCGTGGACCATCTCGCGCACGTCGAGCCGCGCCGGACCGACCAGGTCGTAGCAGCGACCAATCGCCACATCGCGATGCAGCACCGCGGCGATGGCATCGGACACATCGTCGACGTCGAGCAGCGCGAGCGGGCCCCGCGTTCTTGGCACCGGGAAAAGCGCGGCCGTTCGTACCTGGGTGACCAAATTTGTGAGGAGCTGATCGCCCGGGCCAAAGACGGCGCTTGGGCGCAGGATCGTCCACGGTAGCGCGCTGGCTCGGATCAGTTCGTCGGCCGCGCGCTTGGTGGTGTGATAGGGCGAGTGCGCCGTCGACGTGTCGATGACGCCGACGTGGACGAATCGTTTCACACCCAAGGTCTGCCCGAGCGCGACGAGCTCGCGCGCCGCCGCGACGTGGGCGTGGGCAAAGTCGTTGCCCGGCCGGGCCCGAGCGATTCCCACCAGGTTGACAATGGCGGTGCAGCCGCCGACATCTGCCGGATCGATGGGCTGTCCGGCGTCGATGTCGAGCGCGACCGTGCCCGCGATCGGTCGGGCGCTGGCTCGCCGCGATGCCGCCACGATCTCGTGGCCGTCGGCGAGCAAGCGGGCAATGCAGGCTCGCCCGAGGAAGCCGCTGCCACCCGCGACCAGGATCTTCATCGCACTGTCCGCGCCTGGGCGACGAGATCGCAGACCTCGAGCGCGCAGCCCCACGACAGCGTCACGCCGGCGCCACCGTGCCCGTAGTCGTGGATGACCGTCGCTGCGCCGATGCGCTCAGCCTCGAGTCGAACCGTGGGTCGACCCGGACGGAGTCCCACGACGACGCGCAGCGGCGTGGCGTCGCCCAAGGCCGGAACCAGGGCCCGTGCGCGCGCACGAATCGCGGTGGTCTGATGGTCGCGCGGATCTAGATCGCTGTCGCCGATCTCCGCGGTGCCTCCGAGCACGCAGTCGTCGCCGCGTGGCACGACATAGGTAATCCCGGCCGGGTGGTCCTCATCGAGCGTGACGTGCGTGAGTCCGGGATCGCCGACGTGCACGAGTTGTCCGCGGATCGGGAACACGGTGAGATCGTTGCAAAGGGTTCGCGCCGCGAGTCCGGTGCAGTTGACCACGACGTCGGCCGCCGTCGTCGCTTCCTCGAGGGCGGCGACGGTTTGCGTCACCAACGAGGCGCCAGCTCCCTCCACGCGTGCCCGCAGCCAGCGCATGTATCGCCGCGTATCGACCACGGGGGCCCGAAATCGCCAACCGCCCGCGTAACCCGCGGGCGTCTCAGCCGCGGCGAGGGGCCGCAATCCGTCGACGGCGCTGGCCCAAAACGGCGGCCCGTTCGCGGGCATCCGCACGAGGTCCGTGACGTCGCGCATCGTTACGCCGGCATCGGTGTCGACGAGCCCGGCGAAGTGGCGATAGCTCAACGTCGCCCATCGCAGCACGCGCTCCGGCGGATCGGCTCGGTATGGGTACCAGAACGCGGCTGCGACGTCGGACGTCAGCCCCGGACTCATCGTCGCCGACCACACGGTGACCGGGTGACCCGCCGCTTGGAGGGCTGCCGCGCAGCTCAGCCCGGAGACGCCGGCGCCGACGACGAGGATGGTCATCGGGGGCGACAGTAGCAGCCGGCGGGTACGGGCGCGCGCGCATGCGGGCCGCGTCGGACGTAGCCGCGCGTCTGCGACAATCCGCGGCGACTGCGCGCCAGACGTGAACCGCAGCGGCCGCCGGTGCACTTCATGCTTGAGCCAACGCGACGCAGCGGCGTTTCGTTGTGCGGTTGCGCCGGGGTGCAGGGTGGCTGCCCACGCCCCTTGGTTTGTCGACACTTGCCGGTTCCCCACGAGAGAGCGGCCCCCATGCACAAGAAGTTCTTCACCTATCGGAGTTCCACCTGGGCAGTGGCGGCTGCCCTCTCGCTCGGCGCCTGCGGGGAAAACGATGGGCAATCCGACGATGATGATGAAAACGGCGAGGGCGGCAAGGCCGACGACGCGTCCGACCCCCTCGCCGCAGCGGTTTGTCTGCAACGCGCCGTCGAGCGCAACGACGTGCTCCAAGGTCTGCTGGCCAACATCCCCGGCGCTCTGAACGACGATGGCACCGCGGTTATCGCCAACTACACCGCGTGGCCCGTCTACGACCCCGACGCCAGTTCAGCGGCCATGCCCGCGGACGTAACTAGACGGATCACCGACCCGAACAAGGCCCGCGCCAATCTGGCCTCGCGCTTTGGCGACTGCGAGCAGGCCGTTGGCGACCACCTCGAACGGGCCAGGCCCAACGTCTACATTTACTTCACGGGTTTCGGCGGCGCGGACCAGAACAACAGCCTCATCGGTGAGGGAGCGATCTTGCGTTGGATCAACGAGCGTGACCCCAGCGCGCTCATCTTTTCCATCAACTGGAACTGCGCGGCAAGCAGTGATCCCTTCTGCGAGCGCAACACCTCGGAGCTGGCGGCAACAGACAAGGATGCCCATGTCCAGTCGATGAACCGGGCGATCGATGTGATCGTGCCGCAACTCGCCGGGGCTCAGGTCGCAAAGGAGCTGAAGGCGACAATCGGCCAGTTTGGGCAGCAGCAGCGCGGATACGACTCGGCGCTCTCCCATTCGATGTCGCTGGCTGCCAGTCTCATCGACCAGATCCTTGTGGCCGACAAGGGCGAAGATGGCGAA
Source organism: uncultured Myxococcales bacterium (assembly GCA_902826865.1). Taxonomy (GTDB): domain Bacteria; phylum Myxococcota_A; class Polyangia; order Nannocystales; family Nannocystaceae; genus Xiheibacterium. Next base: position 16,181 of record CADEGN010000127.1, on the reverse strand, counting down.
TCGCTGATCGGCGACATTCGCATTGCCGGCTATTCGATGGGTGCCCACGCGGCCGCGCAGCTGCTCGTGCAGGATTTCACCGACGGCGGTGGCGGCTTCCAATGGAGCACGAAGGCATGTGCCGATGGTAGCAACACCTGCTCGGTGTCTGGCCTCACGAAGGTAAAGTGGTCGCTGTCCATGGGACTTTCGGGTTGGTCCCATGCCCTGCGCACGCAAAATGGTCTCGACGATGGGACGCCGCGGGATCCCAGCGACATGGCCCAGTTCGAAAACGGCGGCTTGTTTCGCGCGGACGCCCCCGAGTACGCCGGCAAGCTCGCCATCCTCAACCGCCGTATGGACCCTGCTGGGAACTCCGACGACACGTTTGAGCGCGGATTTCTCGACCTCTTCTACGGTGACTACAACCACTACTCTCACGACTACGACATGCCGTTGTTCCTCGACCAGGGCTTCGTGCGTGCGCTCGATGCCTTCCTCGAGAACCCCGGAACCCGAGGGGTCAAAGAGCTCGGGATCGTCGTCGACAACGCCTCGAAGCTCGACTTCGACGGCTGCAAACCCAACGCCGAATGCAGCGCCGGCGCAGGGTACGTCGCTCATTTCGAGAATCGCTCCCACGCCAAGCTCGACATTCCTCGCGTGAAGGTGCAGGCGACCGACGGCGTCGACCATCCAGAAGAGGTCATCCATGCTGCGGCGGCGATGGACCCGGGCAGTGAACCGATCACGCTGCGGACATTCGACCAAGAGGATTTGCGCGGCGGCGTAGAGCTCTACCTGCGTCCACGATTCGACGTCTCCGCCAGGGGCATGCACGGCCTGTTCAGCTATGGCAGTTGCTCGGGTTCGACGGACGAGCTCATGCCGCAGGCGTTTATCGCCGACGGAGATCTCGTGATGCAGATGGCCTACCAAGGCGCGCAGTTCGAGGCGCGAGTGAGTGCCGCCGATGCGGGCCTGCAAGACGGCCAATGGACGCACCTAGCGTTCAACTGGGAGCTGCCTGTCGAATCCCTCACGGTTCAACACGACAGTGCGAGCGATCTCGCGGCCAAGCTGCCCGGCATGATCGACGATCTGCAGACCCACAAACTTGCCCTTGCGCTTGCGACCGGATTGCGATCGCCCCTGGCCACGACCTACAAGCGCCAGAAGGGGCAGGGCACGATGACGATCTTCGCCAATGGCGAGGTGGTCGCCGAAGCTGCCTTGGGCACCGCCGAGTCCGCGCGCCAGTGTCTGCCCGCTGCGGATGTGCTGAGCGCCGAAACCTACCAAGTCAACGACACGACCTACCCGGAGTTCAACCCCTACGCGCGATACCAGCGCAAAAATGGTGACGTTGTGGCCCTGGCGCCTGGCCAGCCGATCGGCACCAGGTGTAAGGCCTACCGTGTGCGCAACACGAACGTCTTCTTTGGCTGCGCCCAGTCGGAGGGCGTCAACGCCGAGGCCGACATGGACGACATCATGTTGGTGTGGGGCCCCGGGCGCACCGAGTTTGACAACATCAATCACAACACCGGCAAGCCGAGCATCTGGCCGATCGGAGTGAAGTACGGGGCCGCGCGACTCCGTCTGTGAGTCCGGCGCATGCGGCCTCGATGTCGTGCGTGCGTCGCTCGTCGGGGTGGGATTGCAGATAGGTCCCACCTCGACCGTGCGCTTCCGCGCAGGTGACTGGAATCGCGCGCGTAATCTCCGTCGGGCTCGCGCGACTCACTGTTGCTGTGCGCTCCGCCCTGCCCGTCGTTGTCTTCGCCCTGGTCGCCGCCTGCCGCGATCGCGGCGGCTCAAACGACGCAGCCGATGGTGGCTCGGGGTCCACGACCAGTGCGGACGACACAGCCGACGGAGGCGTCCCCGGCGATTGCGAGGCGGAGGGGATCGGCACGGCACCACTACGCCGGCTCACCCACCGCGAGTACGACGCAACGATCCGTGATCTGCTGGGCGACGACAGCAACCCCTCGCAGCTGTTGCCCACCGACGCGGCAGCAACGGGCTTCGACACCAAAGCCTCTGCGCAACAGATCAATGCGACGCTGGCCGAGGCGTACATGCGGGCGGCTGAGGACGTCGCGGCCCGTGCGGTGGTCGACACCGCCGTGCTGCTGCCCTGCGATCCCGCTCCCGACGAGCTCGCGTGCGGACACGCGTTCGTGGGCAGTTTCGGGCCCCGCGTGTTCCGGCGCCCGCTCGCGCCCGACGAGCTCTCTCGCTACCAGACGCTGTTCGACAACGCGCACGCGTCGTGGGGGTTCGACAAGGCGGTCGAGCTGGTGGTCCAGGCGATGCTGCAGTCGCCGAGCTTTCTCTTCCGCCTCGAGTTCGGCTTGCCCGAAGACGCGGGCGAGCCGCTGGTGCGGCTAACGTCGTGGGAGACCGCGTCGCGTCTTTCGTACCTCCTGTGGGGCACGATGCCCGACGAAGACCTGTTTGCGGCCGCGGCCGAGGATCGCCTGGGCACGCCCGAAGAGCTCGCCGCCCAGGCCGACCGCATGCTGGACGACCCACGCGCGCGCGGGCTGGTCGGCGCGTTTCACCGTCAGTGGCTGGGACTCGACGGGCTTGCCATCTCGAACAAGAACCCGGCGACCTACCCGCAGTGGAGCCCCGAGCTCGCCGCCAGCATGGCGACGGAGACCACGATGCTGCTCGAGCACGTGGTGTTCGACGGCGCCGGTGACTTCGCCACCTTACTGCGCGCCGACTACACATTCGTCGACAGTTCGCTGGCCGCGCTCTACGACGTCGCTGGGCCGCAGGGCAACGCGTTCGCGCGCGTCGAGCTGCCCGCCGATCGTCGTGCCGGCTTGCTCACGCACGCCAGCCTGCTGGCGCTATCGGGCAAGCCAGACCAATCCTCGCCGGTGCTCCGGGGCCAGCTCGTGCGTGAGCGGCTGTTGTGCGAGTCCCTGCCGGAGCCGCCGCCCAACGTCGACACCACCCCGCCCGAGGTCGATCCTGACGCGAGCACTCGCGAGCGCTTCGAGCAGCATACAAGCGATCCGAGTTGCGCGGCTTGCCACCGCCTCATCGACCCTGTCGGCTTCGGGCTCGAACACTACGACGGCATCGGTGTTTGGCGCGATCAAGATGGCGGGGCGCCGGTCGACGCGAGCGGTGTGCTCGTGATCGCCGACCAGTCGATCGAGTTCGACGGTGCAATCGAGCTCGGAGACTTGCTCGCCACGCACCCGAACGCGCGCGACTGTTTCGTGGCGAAGTGGTTCGAGTTCGGCCACGGCCGGGCGCCCGACCTCGGTGACAGCTGCACGATCGAGGGCCTGCGCGCGGGGCTCGAGGCCGCCGACGGCGATGTGCGGTCGTTGCTCGTCGCCCTCACCCAAACCGACGCTTTCCGCCTCCGGCCCGCGAGCGAATGACCCATGCGACGTGCCCTGCCTCGACGGACCTTCCTACGCGGCGCGGCCGGCACTGCGGTCGCATTGCCGTGGCTGCAGGCCATGGACGCGGGCGCCGGCGGAGTCACGCCGCCCAAGCGGCTGGTGGCGTTCTTCACCAACAACGGGACCGTGCACGAGGCTTGGCGGCCAACCGGCAGCGAGACCGATTTCAACCTCGGGCCGATCCTCGCGCCGCTGGAGCCCTTCAAGTCGAAGCTGCTCGTGCTGGCCGGCATCGATATGGAGTCGTCGTACCACGGGCCCGGTAGCGGTGACCCGCACATGCCGGGCATGGCCCACATGCTCACTGGCACCGAGATGGTCGACACCGGCCCGGGCCAATACGACAAGATGGGCGGCGGAATTTCGGTCGACCAGTTCATCGCGCAGCAGATCGCGGCCGACACGAAGTTTGAGAGCCTCCTCTTCGGCGTCCAGGCTCGCCAGTACGGCGCCCACGCCTGGAACTCGATGTCGTATCTCGGGCCCAACATGCCAACCGATCCTGAGGACGATCCCTCTGCCGCGTTCGATCGGATTTTTGCCGACGTCGCGGGCGACGCCGGCGAGCTGGCTGTTCGCCGCGCGCAGCGGCACTCGGTTCTTGACACGGTCAAGGCCGATCTCGATGCCCTGCGCCCGAAGGTCGGCGCGGAGGACCGCGTGCGCCTCGACCAGCACCTTGACGCCGTTCGCTCCCTCGAGCAAACGATCGACGCCGATACTGGAGTCGGTGGCAACTGTGCGTTGCCCGACGCGCCGGACAACGGCGCCGGGAGCCTCTACGCGCCCGCCAAGGTCCCCGCGCTCTATCGCATGCAGACCGAGCTGCTGGTGATGTCGTTGGCCTGCGACCTCACCCGCGTCGCCACCCTGCAGTTTCGTGAGGCGCTCGGGGGTGACATGACCTTCACGTGGCTCGGCCACACCGAAACCCACCACGACATCTCCCACAAAGGCGACGGCGACGCGGTCGGGCGCCAACAGATGATCGATATCAACACGTTCTTCGCCGAGCAGTTCGCGTACATGCTCGAGCTGATGGACGCGGTGCCTGAGGGCGACGGCACCCTGCTCGACAACACCGCGGTCCTTTGGTGCAACGAGCTTTCTCGCGGCAACGCCCACTCGCGGACGGACATGGCTTACGTGCTCGCGGGCGGCTGCGGCGGATACTTCCGCACCGGACGTTGGTTGAACTACGCGGGCGAGAACCACAACGACCTCCTGGTCTCGCTGTGCCACGCCATGGGCGTGCCCGTCGCGACCTTCGGCAACCCCGCGTACTGCACGGGCCCGCTCACGGGCCTGACCTGACGCCGTCCAGGCCGCCGCTTGGGTGGGGCGCTCGCGTAGCTAATGTTGCGCCGCAACCTGGGCGTTGCGGCGATGCTGGCGAATCGGGTGGCTCGGGCGGTATGCTCCCCGGCGCGTGACGCGATGAAGCTTCTCCCCTCCCGACCCCTGCGTTTGCCGCGATTGCGCACCTACGTCCCCGGTCCGGCCGATCCCAAGATCTTCTGGTTCAACAGCGAACGCGACGACATCGTCCACGAGGTCGTGCGCCGGATCATGGAGCGGTATCAGGGGGACGAAGACGTCGAGTTGATCCTCAACGACGCCGCCTACAACGAGATCCGCCGCCATGAAGCTCGCACCGACGAAGGCGCGCGCGGGCGGCTCGACTATTGGCGAAGCATCGTCCGTCGCCTCGCGCGCATGTCATCGGAAGGCAAGCACGAGACGTTGCGCGAGTGCGCGACCAAGATGGCATTCGATGTTGCCGGCAACTTCGATCCCCGTGTCTACAAGTTTGCGGCCAAGGCGGTGCCCGGGCTGCTGACCGCAGTGATGAACCCATCGAACATGTTGCGGAACATACTCGATGGCGGCGCGCGCCTCGACGAGTTGGTCTCGGCCCAAGGCCCGCTCGACAAACTGCGCGCGCTTCAGCGCAAGGGCACGCTGGTGCTCGTGCCCACCCACTGCTCGAATCTCGACTCGCTGGCGATCGCGTGGGTGCTACTTCGCGAGGGGCTCTCGCCCGTTGTGTACGGTGCCGGCAAGAATCTCTTCTCCAATCCGATCATTTCGTTCTTCATGCACAACCTCGGGGCCTACCGGGTCGATCGCCGGGTCAAGGCGTCGCTCTACAAGGATGTGCTCAAGAGCTACTCGAGCGTGATGATCGAGCGTGGATACCACTCGCTGTTCTTCCCCGGGGGGACGCGCAGTCGCTCGGGCGCGATCGAGCGACGGCTCAAGCTCGGGCTCGCGGGCACCGGCGTCGAGGCGTTCGCGCGCAATCACTCGCGCGGTATCAAGCGGCCCGTGTACTTCGTTCCCGCGACGATCAACTACGCCCTGGTGCTCGAGGCGGAGACGCTCATCGACGATCATCTCAAGGAGGCTGGGCGCCACCGCTACATCATCGAGGATGACGAGTTCTCGCGGGTTGAGCGCTGGATTTCGTTTTTCAGTCGATTCCGCGCGCTCGAGAGCGCTTGCGTGATCCGTTTTGGCGAGCCCAGGGATCCGTTTTGCAACCGCGTCGATGACGAGGGCAACTCGCTGGCGCCCGGCGGACGCGTGATCGATCCGGCGACGTATGTGATGCGTCGTGGCCAGCCGGTGGTGGACGCAGCGCGGGACGCCGCATATACCCGTGAGCTCGGCCAAGCGATCGCCGCGGACTACAGCAGTGAGACCGTCATCATGCCGACGCAGTTGACAGCGCACGTGGTGTTCCGCCGCCTGGTCCGGGCGACGGCAGGGCTCGACCTGTTCGCGCGGCTTCGCCATCGCGGCGACATCGCCGTGCCGATCGATGAGCTCGCCGCCGAGATCGGCCAAAGTCGCGATCGCCTTCTGGAGGTCGAGGGCCGCGGGGGGGTGCACGTCGACGCGCTGTTGCGCCGCGAAAGCCCCGAGCGGATCCTCGAGCGTTGCCTGGCGACGTGGGACGGGTATCACCTGCGATCGGTGGCGCGCGTCGTGAGCGGATCGGTGATCGCGGAGGACCCGAACCTTCTCCTCTATTACAGCAACCGCATGCGCGGATTTGCGAGTGAGGTCGCCGGTGAAGCTCCGGCCGATCGCGCCGCCGCCCGCGACATTGCGAGCATGGAGCTGCGCGCATGAATCGGGTGGCGGTCATCGGAGGCGGTGGGTTCGGGCAGGCGCTGGCGATGGCCGCGGCCCGGGTGGGCCGGAACGTCACCCTGTGGAGTCGCAGTGCGCGGCAGCCGAGCGGCAAGGGCATCGAGAGCACGACCCAGCTCGCTGATGTTGCCGGGGTCGAGTTGGTGTTTGTTGCGGTTCCTTCGCCGCACGTGGCCGAGATCACGCGTGAGCTTGGCCTCGTGCTCGATGGCTCGCACGCGCTCGTGCACGTCAGTCGCGGGCTCGTCGGCGACGAGCTCAGCACACTGACCGAGGTGCTGCGAACCGTTACGCCCTGTCGTCGTGTCGGTGTGCTCGCGGGGCCCCTGGTGGCCACCGCGCTCGCGAAGGGGGAGCCAGCCGGCGGGATCGTTGGCTCGCTCTTTCCTGAGGTCGTCGACAGCGTGCGCGAGGCGATCGCCGGTCCGGCCCTGCGCATCTACAGCACGCAGGACGTTGTCGGGGTTGAGATCGCCTCCGCGATGGTGGGCCTCTTGGCCCTCGGTCTCGGCTACGCCCAGGCCCGTGGCTTTGGCCCGAGCACCACCGCGGTGCTTGCAACACGCGGCATGGCCGAGGCAGCGCGCGTCGGCGTCGCGTGCGGTGCAAGCGAGCGCACCTTCAGCGGGCTTGCTGGTTTCGGAGATCTGATCGCGGCGGTCGCGGGCGATTCTCGCCCCGAGACCCTGTTTGGGCGCGCGCTCGCGGAGGGGATGCCCCTGTCGCAGGCGGCCGCCCGGGCCGGGGCCTATGTCGAAGGCGCGACGATCGCGGCCCAAGTGGCGGCGTTTGCCGAGCGCAACGGATTTGAAGCCCCGATCTCGACCGGGATGGCCGCGCTTCTTTCTGGCAAGGCATCGCCCGACGCCGTCTTAGCCCAGTTGATGAGCCGCCCAACCCGAGGGGAGTGACGGGGGCCTGGTGAGCGCGCGCGGCAGTCGACCCCGGGGCGGCGCCGGCGAGCGGATCGCGGATTGGGCGGGCCGCCACGTCGATCACGGCGTGCGTCGATTGCTTCGCGCGTTGTATTCGCGTCGCCCTCTGGTGCTCCAGACGCCGGAGGAACTGGATCGCACCTACGCGATGTTGGACTGCTACACCGACCCGGCGGTGTTGTCTGCGCCCGACCGCTTGCTTGCACCCCCGGCGGCCTCGCCGGCAACCGTGGTTCGTTGGCGTCGGCCCACCCGCGGCGGGGTGGAGAGCCATATCGAGTTCGCCTCGCCATATCGTCCGATTCACCCGCTCTACGCCGTCGAATATCGTCGCTACGACCGCCTTGATCGCGTGCATCTGTTTAGCTGGCAGCACACGCGTCCAGCCCCGGCATCGCTGATCGTGACGCACGGTTGGGGGCTGGGGGCCAAGCGCCTCGCCGAAGTCGAGTTCGGGATCCCGTGGTTTTTCCGCGAGCTCGGCCTTGATGTCTACTACTACGTCGCGCCTTTTCACTGGCTGCGCAAGCCTTCACGGGCGCGCTTCTCCGGCGAGCTGCACCCATCGTCGAATCTCATGCGCACCAACGAGTCGTTCGTGCAGACGGCGATAGAGCTGCGCACAGCGATCGGTCTCATTGCCGCCCACAATCCCGCGCCGATCGGCATGATGGGATCGAGTCTCGGCGGATACACCACGGCGCTCGTGGCTTCGTTGGATGATCGCCTCGCGTTCGCCGTGCCGGTCTTGCCCATGGCTTCGCTCGCGGATCTGTTCTGGGAGCACGGCGAGACCGACCCCATCCGTGCGCTGGCCGAGTCGATGGGCATGACGCTCGATCGCTTTCGCGACGCCTGGGCGCTCCACTCACCGATGACCTATCGGCCCAAGGTTCCGTGGGGCGGTCGGCTGATCGTTTCAGCCCGCGGCGATCGGTTGGTTGGCGAGGAGCATACCGACCGTCTATGGGAACACTGGGACCGCCCCCACCGGGTGCGGTTTGCCGGCGGACACGTGTTGCAGGTCTATCGCTCCGCGTACCGAAGCGAGGTGGCGCTCATGTTGGGACGGCTGGACATGATCTCCCGAGCCAAGCTCGCGCAGCTGGGCTTGTCCGCGGGTTCCGGCGCTCGCGGCGGCCAGCGCTGAAAGTCCAAGCCCATTCGTCCCGCTCGCGCCAAGGCAGTGGCTCTGCCCGGGCGACGGCTGGTCCGCTATCATGCCCGTCCATGGGCTTTATCTCGCGGTCGGATCGCTTGCACGCATTCGCTTACCCACGCTCGCTTGTCGTGACGCTCACCGCTTTGATCGCGTGTGGCAAAGCTGGAGGATCGAGCGAGGAGGGCAGCTCGTCGAGCTCATCGTCCAGCGGCGGAGAGCCCGAGCCGATTCCCTGCAGTTCAGACGAGCCATGCCCCGAAGACCACGTGTGCCTGGTGAGTGTTTGCTATGCCGGCGAGGCGCCGACGGTGGCGTTCGCGACCCCACAAAATGCTGAAGTTGTCCCGTGGGATTCTGCGGCGCCAACCACCGTCATCTCGGTGATGATCGAGGGAGAAAACCTCGAGCTCGTGCCCGAGGATGAGGACCCCGATAGCCTGCGAGGGCGCGGTCAGGTGGTCCTGGCGCTCGATGGCACGGATATCTACTCGATTGACTCGGGCGACCTTGGCCAGGGGATTGGCGTCGACATCGAGCTACCCTCGACCGGGGGTGCGCATCGGCTGCATGCAGAGGCCCGCCTGACCGACGGCCGCGTCTACGACAACCGCGGCGCCTACGACGATGTATTGTTCTGGTTCGACGACGGGGAGGTTCGGGTCGCTTTTAACTATCCGGCGCCGAAGGAGAAGCTCACCAACGCGAAGCAGTCCCTGCAGGTCGAGGTGGCGACGCTCAACTTCCAGCTCGTGCCCGCGGGAGCGAGCGCCGAGCCGGGCGACGTTGGCATTGCGCACGTGTATCTCGATCAGGACTTCCCCGCGTGTGCCGCCGATGCGGCGTGCGCCGCCGGGTATAGCGCGGTCTTGTCATCACCACAGCCGAGTCCGACGGCATCGGCTTCGCTCAATCTGCCGGCGACCTCCAACGCGGAGACGACGCTCACGGTGCTGCTCGCGCGCACCGATCATTCGCCCTACTGCGCGAGCGGGGGCGCGGATCCATGCGGTGCGGTCTACGACGAGGTCACGGTGCAGCGCATCGACCCTGACGGGTCCCCGCCCGCGACCACCAGCGGGGGCGAATCGTCGGGGGGCGGTGCAGACTCCACCGGCGGGTGAGGTGATGGAACCTCGCGCGTGATCCGGGCGGTGCCCGGCGAGCCACGGATGGACCGCCTGGCGGTGACGCCCTGGCGCAAGACCCGCCATCGAACTCGTGACAGAATGTCTCCGTCTCTGCGCCAGCTCGACAAAACGGCGAGTTGACGGCTCGGAGACGCAGTCCAACCCCCTAAAATCGCAACGACATCCTCGGGGTGCCGTTCTTGCTCTGGAGGATGTCCCATGAGCGACGCCCCGTCTGTGGCCGGTCCCGCGCCCCTCGTGCTCGTCGTCGATGACGAGGCGAGCATCGTCGATGCCCTTGGCAAGGTCCTCGAGAAGGAGCAGCTCGCGGTCGCCACCGCCAAGAACGGTCAGGAGGCGTTGGAGGTTCTGCGGCGCCAGAAGGTCGCGGTGATGATCACCGATCTGCGCATGCCTGGCATGGGTGGCGACGATCTGCTCAAGGCCGCCAAGACCCTGGTCCCGGAGGTCGAGGTCATCCTCATGACGGCCTATGGCACGGTCGAGGCCGCGGTCGAGGCCATGCGTTTCGGTGCGTATGACTTCATCGCCAAACCGCTCAAGCGCGCCACGGTGGTGGCGGCAGTACGCAAGGCCCTCGAGAGATCCGCGCTGGTGGCCGAGAACTCCAAGCTGCGCGCCCAGCTGGCCGCGGCGACCTACCGCGAGATCGTTGGCACGAGCCAGATGATGCGCGCCACCCTCGAGGTTGCACGGCAGGCCGCCAACTCCACGGCCACCGTGCTGTTGCTCGGCGAGAGCGGCACCGGCAAGGAGCTGCTCGCGCGCTACATCCACGCCCACAGCCCGCGCAGTCAACGGTCGTTCATCCCGGTCAACTGCGCGGCGTTGCCCGAGACAATCCTGGAATCCGAGCTGTTTGGCCACGAGAAGGGCGCATTCACCGGGGCCGTCCGGGCGCGGGAAGGGCGGTTTGTCGAGGCCCACAACGGCACGCTGTTTCTCGACGAGCTGGCGGAGATCACTCCTCCAGTGCAGGTCAAGCTCCTGCGGGCATTGCAGGAGGGTGAAGTCGAGCCGGTCGGAGGCCGGACGCTCAAGGTCGACTTTCGCCTCGTCTGTGCGACCAACCGCGAGCTGTCCGAGGAGGTCAAGCACGGCAACTTCCGCGAGGATCTCTTCTATCGGATTAACGTGATCCCGATCCGGATCCCACCGCTTCGCGATCGGATCGAGGACGTGCCGCTCCTGGCGGATCACTTCCTCCGGGTCTACAGCGCCAAGCACAGCAAAGGCGTCTCGGCGTTTGCCGACGAGGCCCTGGCCGTCATGGGCCAGTACGGTTGGCCTGGCAACGTGCGTGAGCTCGAGAACGCGGTGGAACGGGCGGTGGTACTCTGCCGCAGCACCAAGATCTCCGTGGAGGACCTCCCACCCGAGCTGCGCGACCCGGGAGCCGCCCACGGCCGCCAGATCACGTTTTCGGTGGGCACGCCGCTCGAAGAGATCGAACGCCGCATGATTCTCGAGACGCTCAAGTTCAGCGGTGGCGACAAGCGCCTAGCGGCTGACCTGCTCGGCATCGCCACGCGCACCATCTACCGTAAGCTCGAGTCGGGCTTCGTCTCGATCGGCAGCGGTCCCGCCGGCGGCGAAGAGGCGCGCCCGCCCGCAAGCCCGAACGCCGCGGTCGCCGGCGATGCCGACGACGGCATCCTCCACTAGGGGTCACGCTCGCCGGAGTTCGCCATGGAAGCGCTTTTCAAGCGATATTTCTGGGTCGTCAGGCTGCTCGGCATCGCTGCGATCGCCGGGCTTGCCGCCAGCGCCCTCAGCACGGGCATCGGTAGCAGCATGCTGTTCGCCGCCGAGGACGGGGCCACGGACGAGGCCGACAGCGACGGCGGCGACGACGAGGAAGATGGCGACAAGCTCAACGACCTGCTCGATGTGACCAGGCCGAAGTCGACTTCCAAGAGCTTTGGCTCGTCGAAAGCGGCCAAGGATCGCGCGGTCGAGGCGGTGCGCAAGCACAACGTCTTCTGCCCGACCTGCGCGCCCGCCGAAACCGACCCCGGAGCGGGCCAGGACAGCGGCCAGGCCGTGGATGCCGAGGGCCGCCCGATCGGGCCCGTGATCCAACCCGGTGAGGTTCGCAGTTCGTTGCCGCTCAAGTTGCAGGCCACCATGGAGGCCAGCGATCCGCTGCTGTCGCTCGCCACAATCGAGGACGTCCAGCACCAGACCGTGGGTGTCTACGGCGTCGACGACGTCATCCGCTCGGGCGTCGTGGTGGTTGGGGTCGACCAGGGCATGGTGCATTTGCGCAACCAAGCCGCGCTCGAGTACGTCGAGCTCGGCGGCGCGGTGCCCGAGCCTCCGGCGCCGACCGAAGACAAGAAAACCGACGAGAAGAAAGAAGATGCGCCCAAGGACGATCGGGCCATCCCGGGCGCGGACGAGGCGATCAACTGCCCGAGCGAGAACCTGTGCATCGTCGAACGTACGTTCGTCGAGCAGCTCATCGCCAATCCGATGCAGCTGGCCAAGCAGGCCCGCATCGTCCCGGCGAAGGACGGCGAGGTCGGGTTCAAGTTCTACGGGATCCGCAAGGGCAGCCTGCCGAAGCTGCTCGGCCTCAAAAACGGCGACAAGCTAATCGCTGTCAACGGCGAAGAACTCACCGGCATTGATCAGGCCATGGGCCTGTACACGAAGCTCCGGCGCGCATCGAACCTTCAGGTGACGATCGAGCGCAAGGGCAAATCGATCAACAAGGAGATCCAAATCCAATGATCGCCCGTTCCTTCGCCGCGATCGCGACCACTGTTGCGCTGGCGATCCCCGCCCCGCTGTGGGCGGCTCCACCCACGCGTGGAGGCACGACCCGGTCCCCGGTGCCTTCGCGCGACAGCAAGGACAAGGACGTCGACAAGGGGCCGTCGGCCAAGCCGGCGAACCCTCCCAAACCCCCGTCATCGGCGGGGCCGCCGGACGACGGCGGCGAGCTCTCGGGCGACGAGAGCGGCGCGGCCGGCCACAACGTCTGCCGCAAGCAAAAGCGCGGCGCGAAATTCCGCATCACCTTGCCCAAGGAGGCGGAGCTCGCCGACCTGGTCAACTGGATGATGACCATCAGCTGCCAGAAGTTTATCTGGAGCCCCGAGGTACGCGGCGGCAAGGTCACGATCCTGTCGCCGGAGGAAGTCACGGTCGAGGAGGCCTACGCGGCCTTCTATGCCTCGCTGCAGACGATGGGACTGACGGTCGAGCCCTCGGGCGAGTACTTCAAGATCGTCGAGACTGCCGACGCCAAGAGTCGGACGCTGCCGGTGTACGGTCCTGGAGGGCGGGCGCCCAACAACGATCGTTACGTGACGCAGTTGTACCGGGTCGAAAGCGGCAACACGGCGGAGATCGTGACGCTGCTCGACAAGCTCAAGACCAAGCAGGGCAGCGTCGATCAGATCGGCGATCTCATCATCTTGACGGATAGTGGATCGAGCGTGCGGCGCATGCTCAAGATCGTGCAACAGCTCGACGATCCGAAGGTGTCCGCCGAGAAGATCTTCTTCTTCCAGCTGCGCTACGCCGACGCCGAAGCCATCGCCGAGACGATCCGCGAGATCTTTGGCGAGAAGGAAGCCAAAAGCGGTGGCAAGGGCAAGGGCAAGGGCAAGGGTGGCAGCACCTCGGGCGAGTCGGGCGGAGCCGGTGAACCGGGTTTTTCGCGGGTCATCGTCGACGAGCGAACTGGCACCCTCATCATCGTCGCGCAGGAGCAGGACTATCAGGTCATTCGCCGGCTGATCGAGCAACTCGACGTGCCGTTGTCGGGGGGCGCTGGCCGGATCCACGTCGTCAAGCTGCGCAACGCCGATCCCGAGGAGGTTGCCAACGTGCTCACCCAGCTCGGGTCGGGCGCCCAACGTGGCGGCAGTCGAGGTCAGGGTGGCCGCGGCAACAACCAGCAGGGCGCAAACCAGCAGCCGGCCACGCCGGCGCCTGGCGCCCAGCCCGGCGAGACCTTCTCCGGAGACATCCGCGTCACGCCCGATCCGGCCACCCGCTCGCTTGTGATCCTCGCCTCGCAGGCCGACTTTGCCGCGCTCGAGAAGGTCATCGAGGCGCTCGACGCCGAGCGCAAGCAGGTCTACCTCGAGGTGTATCTGCTCGAGCTCAACGTCGAGAAGAACCTCGAGGCCGGTGTTGGTGCCCACTTCGGCGCCGGGTTCAACGTCAACGCCCCGGGCACGAGCGGTCAAGGCGTCGGCTTTGTCGCCAACGCCCCGACCGCCAAGGCCAACTCCCTCGTTCTTTCCCCGAACGTGTTGCCGGGCCTTGCCGCCGGCGTGCTTGGCCCGCAGATCGCGGGTTCAGGCACCCTGACCGGCCTGGGCCAGGACATCCCGGCGTTCGGCGTGATCATCCAGGCGTTGCAGCAGGACACCGACGTCAACTTCGTGGCTGAACCGCATCTTTACACGGCCGACAACCAAGAGGCCTCCATCGAGGTCGGCCGCAACGTGCCAACGCCCGGTGCGGTGAGCTTCAACCCGGGCGGAGGCGGCGGGGCCGCCGGTGGGTTTGTGCCGTTTCAGTCGATCCAGCGCCAAGACGTGTCGCTCAACGTCAAGGTGACGCCACACATCAACGACGAGAAGACGGTCACGCTCGACATCGAGATGGAGAACAACGAGATCGCGGGTGAGCACCCCACGCTCGGTGTCACCACGACCAAGCGCAAGCTCAAGCTCGACAAGGTCGTTGCGCGCGATGATCAGCCCGTTGTCCTCGGCGGCCTGGTCCAGGAGGTCGAGCGCGAGGGCGTGTCGCAGGTGCCCGGTCTCGGCTCGATCCCGCTGCTTGGCTGGCTCTTCAAGTCCAAGACCAAGAAGAGGATCAAGGTCAACCTGCTGATGATCCTGGTTCCACACATTCTCGAGACCCCCGATGATGCCCGGCGGATCCACAAGCGCCGGCTCGACGAGCGCCTCGAATTCCTCGAGCGCTACACCGCGTTCAAGCGCCGCGATCTCGACACCAGCGTCAACTACCGCAAAAAGAGCGGCCTGCTCGCCACGGTTAACGCGGAGGCTTCGCGGATGGACGAGGAGCTGGTCTCGCGCGAACGCGCCGAGCTCGAGCTGCAGCGGACCGAGATCACGGGCGAGATCGGCCTGTCGCCCAAGTACGAGGACGAGCGCGGCGACGAGTCATCCGACATGCCGACGAGTCCGCCCGGTGGCGGTACCGCCCCACGCCCGCCCGCGACACCATCTGCCCAACCTTCGGCTCAGCCGCGCAAACCGGGCTGAGCAATCGAGCGAGACCATGGCCACCGAGATCGCCGCGCTGCTTTCGGGAACCTTCGCCGCAACGCCCGCGGGGCCGCTCTTGCCTGCGTCCGCCGAGCGTCCCGATGCGCGCCCGCTCGGCGAGATCCTCCTCGAGATGGGTGTGCTCGCGCCCGAGGGCTTGGCCGAGGCGCTCGCCGCCCAGCACCTCGAAGGCGAGCGCGTCGGCGAGACCCTGGTGCGTCTGCGTCATTGCACCGACTGGGACGTATGTCGCGCGCTCGCCAGGCAGTTCGCGTTGCCGTGCGTCGAGCGGGTTGGGACCGATGCGGTCGATGATGATCTGGTCGAGCGCCTGCCGATGAGCTTTGCCCGCCAAAACGCCGTCTTGCCGGGGCGTCTCGATGGCGCGCAGGGGACGTTGGCCGTCTATGCGGCCGATCCCCACCGCTTGCACGATCTCGACGACCTCGCCCAGATCTACGACGCCGAGCTGGTCATCACGCTCGTGCCGCCGGCGGCGCTGTCCGAGTTGACCAACGCCGTCTACTCCAAGCGGACCAAGGATGTCGACCTCGAGAAAAAGGAAGAGGCCTTCGACGAGGAGGACGAGGATATCTTGCACGCGTCGGCCGAGGACGCGCCGATCATCCGATTCGTCAACGGCCTCATCTTCAACGCCAGCAAGGAGAAGGCCTCGGATATCCACATTGAGCCCGGCGATCGCGAGATCATCGTGCGCAATCGCGTGGACGGGGTGCTCCACGAGGTCAAGCGCGCGCCCAAGGCTCACCACGCCAGCATCATCGCCCGCGTGAAGATCATGGCGGGTCTCAATATCGCCGAGAAGCGCCTGCCGCAGGACGGCCGCATCCGCCGCAAGATTGCCGGTCGCGAGGTCGACATGCGCGTCGCCACGGTGCCGACTGCGCACGGCGAGCGCGTCACCGTTCGCTTGCTCGACAAGAGCGCGATGGCGCTTTCACTCGATGCGATCGGCGTGGCACCCGACCATTTCCGCGTCATCGACGAGGTGATCCATCGCCCGCACGGCATCTTCCTCGTCACCGGCCCCACCGGTTCGGGAAAGACGACGACCCTGTATTCGTGCCTGGCGCGGG
>CADEGN010000126.1 GCA_902826865.1 uncultured Myxococcales bacterium | reverse complement strand
CTTGCGGGTTTCGCCAGTGGTGGCGCCGCGTCGGGGCGCGTCACTGGGGATCGGGCGGCGGCGGCAAAGCGCCCGCGGGCGGGCTCGGGGGTGGCTCCGCGCCGCCGGGCTGCGGAGCTTTTGTCGCTGCCGGCGCCGCCGGATCGGCCGGGGCCGGGGATCCGCCCTCGCTCGATGTGGCCGGTGTCTCCGCCCGCTCGCGATCCCTGGCCCGCCGACGATCTCCGGGGGCCCCGAAGCGAAACTGCCCGTGGATAGTTGTGGCGGCGACAAACAGATTGTACGTCCCGTTGGCGAGGTCGTAGTCGGACGCTGTCACGTGGCGCGGGACCATCACTTGGCCCTCGAAGTCGGCGAGGAGCGCCGCGCGCTCGCTGAAGCGATAGGCGAGCCCGGCTCCGAACACGAGCCGATGACCGTCGGGCGAGATGATGTCGATGGTCGCATCTGGAGACGCAGGACCGTGGTAGCCGGCCATGACGGACACGCGGAGTTTCTCGGTGGCGTCGATCCGGGCGTTCAGCTCCGTCAAGATCGCTCCCTTCCAGTTGCGCGCCACGTCTTGCGTGACCACAGGCCCCAACCCGAGATCGGGTTGCGCGAGCCCAGCGGAATCGAAGCGGATCCGAATCCGGTCGAAGTCCTGGTAGAAAGCGTAGGTGACAAAGCCGTCGACCGCGAAGCGCTTGGTCGCCTGGTAGCCGACACCGAGCGTGATCCGCTTGGGTAGACGCAGTCGGATCTGCGCCTTGCCGCTCACGACCGGCGCGTACTTCAGGCCCTGGGCGGCGAGATCCTGGGTGAAGAAGTCATCGTCCATGTTGAGGCGGAAGCGGCCGTTGAACCGAAGGTTGGCCCCGTGCTGGTAGACCAGGCCGAGGGCCAGCTTCTTTGTCGGCTGCAACGCGATGCCAGCGTTGAACGAAACGCCGTGCGCGATCATCTTCGTAAGTGTGACCGGGCGCGCCAAGACGTCGAGCTCGCGCACCGTCGTTGGGGCATGCGAACCGAAGTCATTCTCCTGGGCGATCGGGTCGCGCGCCAGGGTATCTCCGAACGTGTCGAGCGCCGCAAAGTCCTGGATCTTGGACAGTGACATGTTGCCGAGCACGTAGGAAATGCCGGCGCCCAGCGAGATCACGTCGTGGGCCTTGACCGCGATCGCCAGGCTCGCGTGCGGCGTGGCCAGGAAGACCGACCGGCCAGCGAAGCGCTGGGCGCCGTTGGCCGGAAAGCCCAAGGTGGCAATGTAAGGGATCGAGATACCTGCGCCGATGACGAGCCGATCGCGGATCGCCGGGAGCGCGAAGAACACGTCCATGCCCGGTCCAATCGGGATGTCCTTCGCCTTCTGCTGTCTGCCGGACTTGGTTGGGTCGGTGTCGCCGGCGGCAACGGGTTCGGCAAAATCGAAGTTGTCGGCGTATTGGTAGCGGCCGCGAAGCTCGCGTTGGTAGCCGATTGCTCCGACGATGAGCCCCGCACCGATCAGCAGTTCGGTTTTGTTTAGGTAGCCGAGCCGGCCGGGATTCCACCACACGGCGGCCGCATCCTTGGTCACCGGACCTGACTGCGCCGAGCCGATCTGCGGGGCGTCGAAGCCCGAGGCCTGAACGACGCGAGGGGCGAGGAGAAAACCGAGGGCGAGGGGAAGTGCGCGGCGCACGAGCGCCAACTGATAGCACACCCGCGCTTCGGGGTCGGCCGCCGTTAGCGAGACGGGCCCGTGCGCGGCTCGGGCTCGGGCTCGGGTCGGCTCATGGCCAAGAAGGCCTCCGCCATCTTGTCGATGCTGTCGCTCGACAGGATTTCCTCGTTGGCAATCTCGTAGCGCCGCACACCGCCGTCGGGAAGCTCGCTGAGGAAGCGGCTCGGCATCCGCGGTAGTTCGCGGCCGCGGTCGAGCCGAGCCGCGGCTCGGGTGAGCCACAGCCGCTCGCGTGCGCGCGTGATGCCGACGTAGAACAGCCGGCGCTCCTCCTCGACGTCGCCGGCGATCGCATCGCTAATGCGAGGCGCGTCGACGCGGCGGTGCGGCAAGGTACCGTCCTCGACCCCGATCACGAACACGAAGTCCCACTCGAGACCCTTCGCGCTGTGCAGCGTCGCCAGCGTGACTTCCCCCCGTGCGCCCTCGGCGACTGCGTCGGCCCGCTCGTCGTCGTTCGCGGAGGCGTTGAGCGCCACGGTGCCGAAGTACTCCGACCAGCGCGGGCGTTTTCCCTTGTCACGACTTCGCCGCTCATATCGCTCGACGCTGCCGAGCAGCCAATCCACGCCTGCCATTCGCTGTTCGGTCGCCTGATCCGAGCCGACCTCGCGGCGGACGTGATCGCGGAATCCAATCCGCTCGAGTACATCGCGCAATGCGATCGCCGCGCTGCCTTCCGCGTGGGCGCGCGCTTGCGCGGTTCGTACGAGTGTGGAGAAGTGCTCAAGCGCGGGCACGGCGCGACTCGGCAGCCCCTCGACCTCGCGTGCGGCGTGAACGGCGTCGATCATCGCGACCCGGTGCGCCTGGGCGTGCTTGGCGAGCGCATCGATGGCCTGGCGCCCAACTCCACGGGGCGGAGTCTCGAGCGCCCGGCGCAGCGCGAGTTCGTCGCGCGGCGTGACGAGCGTCTTCAGATAGGCCAAGGCATCCTTGATCTCTTTTTTGTCGTAGACCGACTGCCCGCCAAGCACCCGGTAGCGGATACCGTGGGCCTGGAGCTGCTCCTCGATCGCCTTCGCTTGCAGCGCCGATCGGTAGAGCACGGCGACCTCGTCGCCATCGATGCGATCCTCGAGGACGAGCTTGCGGATCTGCCGGCCGATCCACTGGGCTTCCTGCGCGCTATCGGGCGCAATGACCTCGGTGACGAGCTCGCCGCCCTCGCGCGCGGCGACGAGGGTCTTGTCGTGTCGCGCGGTGTTGTGTTTCACGACCGCGTTGGCGCAGGCGATGATCGGCGGGCGCGAGCGGTAGTTACGCTCGAGCTTTACCGTTTTGGTGCCAGGGAAATCGTCGGCGAAGCGGAGGATGTTCTCGATTTTCGCGCCACGCCAGCCGTAGATCGCCTGGTCATCGTCGCCGACCACGCAGAGGTTGTGGGGCGGCCCGCAGAGCTGGCGCAGCATCTCGAACTGAGCCGTATTGGTGTCCTGATACTCGTCGACCATCAGGTAGTCCACGAGGCCGCGCCAGCGGGCGCGGGCCTTGTCGTTGGCGGCGAGTCGGGCCGCGGGCAGGCACACGAGATCGTCAAAGTCGACCGCACCGAGGCTGCGGAGCCGGTCTTCGTAGGGGGCGTAGATCGACGCGGCCGCGACATCGTATTCGTCGACGATCTCGCGCTCGGCGGCCGCCGCGTCGAAGAATGCGTTTTTCCACAGACTGACGCGGCCGACGATCCCGCCGATGTCGAACCGTCGGTCGTCCGCGCCGTGGTGACCGTGTTCGCGCAACAGTCCGCGGATTATCCCGATCACGTCGCCCTGGTCGAGGATCGAAAACCGTGGCCCGTGCAAACCAAACGTCTCCGGGTCGGCCCGGATCATCTGGGCGCCGATGCTGTGAAACGTACCGAGAACGAGGGAGCCTGCGACCTTGCTGCCCACCATCTTGGCGATTCGCTCCCGCATCTCGCCCGCAGCCTTGTTGGTAAACGTGACGGCGACGATCCGATCCGCGGGAACGCCAAGATCGAGCAAGTGCGCGATCCTGTGGGTGATCACGCGGGTCTTGCCCGAGCCAGCTCCCGCCAGAACCACCAGCGGGCCCTCGGTGGTGGTGACGGCGTCGCGCTGGCTGGGGTTGAGGGCGGAGAGGTCCATCGTCGGGGGGGCCGGTTGCCTTACCGCTCTTGCACTGTGGTGATCAACTGCCATGCGCGCCCTCGGAGCGCATGGTTCATCGCGGAGAGATCTGTTCACGGCCGCTGCGCGGCGAGATCTGTCCACGGACGATGCGCGGTGGACGCGTGGCTCGCGATTCGGCGCGGAACCTAGCGGCTGCGCCCACGGCTCGGGCGGCGCTTCGCGGCCGCAGCGTGCGTGCGATCGGGGATGACGTCGTAGCTCACGTTGATTCCGACGAGAAACGTGGGCAAGATCCGCCGATCGGGCTCGCTTCCGGGAAGCGTGCGTACGGACTTGGGACCGAGCATGAACCCGCCCCACAGCTCGATCGCTGTGCGCGCATGCACGGGGATGCGGGCGCCAACGCTGAACAGGCCGGCGTGGCGGCGCCAGTCGTCGTTTCCAACCGCGCCCGTGCCGAACGGACGGGTAAAACGGCCACTGCCGAACGTGTCGACGAAGAGGTATTCGGCGCGGCCGAACACCCTACGCGCGTAAACGCCGAGACCGACACCGACCCCAGCAAGACCGCGGTAGATCGGGTCACGGCTCTGGGGCGCCGCGTTGCCGACGATGAGGCCGCGGGCGTGCACGTAGAGAATGCGGTAGACCCGCCCGCGAAGCTCCGCCTGGATCCCGAGCCCTAGGAAGCTCCCATGGGTCTCACAGCGCGCCTCGGAAGTTCGACACTCCTCGTTGCCGAACGCGTGGGGGCCGATGACGGGGCCGCCGGCGATCACGAGCGGAGGGTGCGGGATCTTGTGCTTGGGTTTGCTGCGAATCGGCGCGGCCCGGGGATCGACGGACGTTGCGGAGGGCGACACGACCTCCGTGGTGGTTGGGGAGCCAGGGGATTTCGGGTTTGCCGCGGTCGCCGCGGCGGCCGAAGGCGCGTCTGGATTCGCCGCCGGCGCGCTCGCGTCAGGCGAATCTGTCCCGGCCGTCGAGGTCGGGTCGTCCCCGGGTTCGGCCGCGACCTCGGCGTCACCGGTGAACGCGCGCGGGTCCGGCCCGGCGAGGGCGAAGGCCAGCGCCAGCGCCTTGGGGATCATCGCGCGCCATCGTGCGCCGGTTGGGGTCACGCCGACAAGCCCCGGGGGACGCCCTGGGCGGGCGGACCCATCGCCGCCGAGGGCCCCATCGCCATCGCCGCCCTTGCCGGGTCCCAGGGGCGCACACCCCGACGAAGCGTGGCGCACCTTCCGTGCGGGCGCGCCGCTCGTGAAACTGTTCCCGGGCGACCCGCGTGCGGGCCGCCTTAGCTGCGCTCGGTTTCGGCGCCGCTGCCGATCCTGCGCGTCGTGCCGACGACGGGGTCCGACCTCGACAGTGTTCCGGTTCGGCTCTCGGCCGGTGCCTCGTCCGTCGGCGTCGTCGGCGACCATTTCTTCGCGCAGCGGCTCGATCGGCTCGATGCGGCTGCGATCGAGACACGCGCGCGGCGGTACCGCGCTGCGGTACGTCAGCTGGGCCGATCGGGCGCGACGGGCGAGAGCTAGGCCGCCACCCCCTCGTGAGCGGTGCCGCCGGGCTTCCTTGCTCAAGTCAGGGGCGATTCGGGTCGAAATCCCGGGCAGGTCGCCTCGCAGATGCTGGAGATCGACGCGCAAGCCCTGACTGCCATCGTTGCCGACGTTTTGCAGTGCTCGTTCGGCGTGGCAGTGGAGCAGAAGGACGCTGGCGCGGGCGAGCCGGTTGGCGAGTCCGCGATGGTCTCGATCACTGGCGACTGGGACGGCGCCATCCTTGTCGGTTGCGCCACCAGTCTCGCGCGACAGCTTACCGCCGAAGTCGTCGGTGTCACCACGGACGAGGTCGAGGACGAGATGCTGCAGGACACCATCCGCGAGCTCGCGAACATGATCGGTGGCCGCGTGAAGTGCTCGTTGCCGGCGACGTGCAAACTCTCGCTCCCGACAGCCGCGGATGACCCCGATGTCGTCGCCGCCGTCCCCGGCACCTCGGTGAAGCAGGATCTTCATTTCTCGGCCGCGCAAAGCCCCATGCGCGTCACCATTGTCGAACGTCAGCCAACGGATCAGGCCGCGTGAAGCGTCGGCACCCTCACCCACCCATCAGGATCCCCATGGACACTCCAGCATCAAGTCTTCCTGTTTCAGAGCACGGCGTGTCAGCGTCGGACGACCCCCGCTTCGACTTCTTCCGCTACGCTGTCGACCGTGGAATGTTGCGGCCTGAAGTGGCCAGCGCCATGCGCGAAGCCGTCGCAACCGAGCGCATTCCGGTTGGGCAAATCCTCCTCCACGAGGGGCATCTGTCTGTTCGCCAGGTGATGCAGGTGTTGGCGATTCAGGCCGATTCACCGCAGTTGAGGTTCGGCGAGATCGCGGTGCGCGAGGGCTTCGTCGACACGCTGCAGTTGCAAGCAGCACTAGAGCGTCAGGTGGTCCTACGCCGCCATCCGATCGATGCGCTGCGCCGGAGCGGAGCTATCCCCATCGGCGAGTTGGACTCGCTGATGATGGACTACGTTCGGTTTCTCGAGCTGCAGCTGGCACACATGGAGCCGAACCAGGGGCTCGAGCTCGCCTAGTCGAGATCCGCGATGGCGCCGCGGCGGTGCCGGTGCAGCAGCGATCTGCTCCCGGCGCCGCCGTGCGATTCGTTATGGCGTGCTCAGGCGTCGTCGCCAGCGTAGAACGCCTCGATTGCCGCGGCGTACTTCTGGTTCACGACCTTGCGCTTGACCTTCATCGTCGGCGTCAGTTCGCCGCCCTCGATGCTGAGGTCCGCCGGCAGCACCTTGATCTTCTTGATCGTCTGCACGCGGGCGAGGGTGCGATTGATGTCTTCGACTTGGGCGAGCAGCCAGGCATGGAGCTTGGGACAGTCCGAAGCCTCAACCATCGTCTTGGCTGGACTACCCGCATCGCGCAAGGTGTCGCTCAGCTTGGTGTCGTCGAGCGTGATCAACGCGGAAAGGAACTTCTGGCGGTCCCCGATCACCACCGCCTGCGACACAGCCATGATCGCCTTCAACTTGCCCTCGAGCACCTGTGGGGCGATGTTCTCTCCGCCCGCTGTGATGAGGAGGTCTTTCTTCCGATCGGTGATCTTGAGGAAGCCGTCGCTGTCGAACTCTCCGATGTCACCCGAGTGCAGCCAGCCTTCACTGTCGATAGTCTCGGCGGTCGCAGCTTCGTTCTTGTAGTAGCCCTTGAACACGTGGCGCCCGCGCATACAGATCTCACCGTCGGGTGCGATCTTGATTTCGGTGCCGGTGAGCTTGCGGCCGACGAACCCCGTCTTGTAGCGGTGGGGCAGCGAGATGGTCGCGGGGCCGGTGCATTCCGACATCCCGTAGACCTCCATGATCGGGATCCCGAGGCTAAGGAAAAACTCCAGGGTGGAGCGTGAGATCGGCGCTGCCGAGGTCACGCAGAGTCGGCACTGGTCGAGCCCCAGCGCCTCGCGGACCTTGCTGAACACGAGCTTGTCGGCGAGAGGGAAAAGCAGCGGCTTGTTCTTGCCTTGCTGCTCGGCATACCCGCCAGCGAGGCCCTGCTCGCGCGCCCATGCGCCGATCTTCTTCTTGAGGCCGGTGTTCTTGGCCCCGATCGCCTGCATTTTCGCCTGGATCTTCTCCCAGACCCGCGGCACGCCGAGGAACATCGTCGGCCGGATTTCCTTCAGGTTGTCGCCGAGCTTTTCCATGCTCTCGGCGAACGAAGTGCAGATGGCGGCTGCCATGGGGCCGTGGAGCGACACGACCTGCTCCGCGATGTGCGACAGCGGCAGGTAGCTGACGACGCGGTCGCCGGGTACGACGCCGAGCTCCTCCAGCGAATTGGCCGAGGTCCACGTCAGGTTGTCGTGCGAGATCATCACGGCCTTCGGGTCGCCCGTGGTGCCGGAAGTGTAGATATACGTGCACACGTCGTCCGGATCTTGGCCGTCGATGCGCTTTTGGAGCTCCGCGTCGCTGACTCCTTCACCGAGCTTCAGGAACTCGTTCCAGCTGTAGACGTTCTCGGCGTCGTCATCGCCGAACATCATCACGATGGCCTTGAGTTCCGGTAGGTCCTTCCACACGGCCTTGAACTTCGCCAGCTGCTCGCGATTCTCGACCACCGCGACCTGAGCCTCGGAGTGCTCGGTGATGTACCTGCACTGCTCGGCTGAGTTGGTGGTGTAGATGCCGGCAGGGCATCCCCCCGCGTAGATGCAACCGACGTCAGCGATGACCCACTGCGGGCAATTGAACCCGACCAGCGACACGCCTTTGCCGGGTTGGAGCCCGAGGTGAATAAAGCTCTTGGCCGCGGCACGAACGTGGTTGCGATACTCTGTCCACGTCGTGGTTCGCCAGGTCCCTGCTTGCTTGTGGCGAAGCGCTGGCTTGTCGCCGTGCTTGCTCGCGGTCGTTTCCATTACCTGCATCACCGTGCGCTTCTCTGACATCGCGGCTCGTCTCCCAGGGCCCAAACGGGGCCCGTGCTCGTGAACGAAGCCGGGACTCTACCAGCTCGGCCCGCCGGTCCCGTGCGGGCCGGCCGCAATTGCCGACGAGGGGCGTGAAAACCCGCTGAACGGCGCTCGGGAGGGGCAGTCGGACGCGCGCGCGTGGGCGGCCGCGCCGGACCGTGGCGGGTCGCGGTAGCCGCGGCCGCGATCACGCGGGGCGGATCAGCGCCGGACCTTGCGGAACTCGGCCTCACCGCTGCGGTGCCGTCCGCTGCGATCGGTGCACTCGACGGCAAGCTTGGCGATACCGATCGGGATCCCCACGAGGCGACGAGCAACGAGCTTGGCGTCGTGGACTCGGCAGTGTTCGATGCTCGCGCCGTCGGCCACGACGTCCGCGAAGACGTGGGCCTGTTCACTCGCATCGAGCTCTACGTCGAAGACGAATTCCTTGCCGGCTCCACGCAGTCGCACCGTCCAGTCCCGATCGCTGTTGGGCTCGAGCTCGATGTCGACGTATTTCTTGGACCGGTTCGACAGTGGACTGCGGCGGTCGTTCAGACTCGTCGTCAGCCACCACAGCCGGATGTCCACGAGCGCGGGCGTATGGGCGTCGCTCCACGCGTCGATCACCAGGTCCCAATCCGATTCGCCAAAGTCTCGATCAATGCGCAGGGCCTCGTGATGGCGAAGACCGTCGGGTGCGAGCTGATCGACGGTGAGGGCGGCGTGCGGGACCGACGCGCCGGTCATGGAGCTGGTGGTGAGGCTGGTGAGCGCAAACGCGAGCAGCAAAGTGGACATGGCGAACGCCTTTCTCGAATACAACCCACGTGCCACCGATGGGTCGAAACAACGACGGGCACCTGTTACGACGGTTGCCCGGCTGGTTGTCGCCGACCGCGACGAATCGATCACCAGGGCGTGGCAGATTGCATACGGTGGCGCCTCGGGATGCCGTGAGGTCGGTCACCTCCGCCGTGTCCGCCCGCCACGGACGGGCGAAAGACAGGACGCGCCCGGACAGGGGCAGTATCGCCGGCGAAGCGCTCGCAATGGCGCCGCGCCGTAGGGAAGTAAGGAGGATTGCCGCTGCTGATTCCGTAGCCGGCTGGCCGGCCGGGTTGGCCCGCAGGCGGGCCACTTGCAAGCGGGGCAAGGACGCAAGTGTCCGCGAATCCAGCAGCGCTTGCGTGGGTACGCGGATTGAATCACGGCCCGAAAATGCTCTGCCGCAGCTTCACGGCCGCACTCGCGGGGGTGGACGGATCCGTTGTGACGGTGGAGTGCGATGCGAGACTCGGGTTGCCCGGTCTCACGCTGGTCGGTCGCGCGAGTGGTGCTGTGTCCGAAACGCGGGAGCGGGTGCGAAGTGCGCTCGCCCACTGTGGCCACGAGTTACGACCGCGCCGGCAGATCGTTAACCTCTCACCGGCGGATCTCCGCAAGGACAGCCCTGGGATCGACCTCGCCGTTGCTGTTGGCTTGCTCGCCAGCCACGAGGTCATCCCAGCGCCGGCCCTGGAGCGCGTGATGTTCTGGGGCGAGCTCGCACTCGATGGTCGTGTTCGTGCGGCTGCGGGCACGCTCATCGTGGCAGACGTGGCCCGTCGGGCCGGTTTTGCCGCGTTGGTCGTGCCCCCCGAGGCAGCAGTGGAGGCGGCGTTGATCCCCGGGCTCGCGGTGCTGCCGGTCGCGGCGCTTCCGCAGCTGGTGCAGCATCTGCGCGGCGAAACGGCGATTGAACCGCAGCCGTCTCGGGTGCTCGACGTCGTGCCCCCCCTTGCCGGGCCGGACATGGCCGACGTGCGCGGGTTGGCCACGGCGAGGCTTGCTGTCGAGGTCATGGTTGCCGGTGGACACAACCTGCTCTTCCACGGCCCGCCAGGGGTTGGCAAGACCATGCTCGCCCGACGCGCGGCCGGGTTGATGCCCGTGCTTGAGGACGAAGCAGCGCTCGAGGTCACGAAGGTGCACGGGGTTGCCCGCGGTGCGGTGCCCCGCGGCCTGCACCAACACCCACCGGTTCGAATGCCCCACCACAGCGTGAGCGTTGCGGGCCTACTTGGCGGTGGTACGCCCGTGCGGCCCGGCGAGGTCAGCCTCGCGCACCGTGGGTTGCTCTTCCTCGACGAGCTGCCGGAATTTTCGCGCGCGTGTCTCGAGGGGCTCCGCGAACCGATCGAAGATGGGAGTGTGACGATCGTGCGTGCGAACGGCGTGGTGCGCATGCCGGCTCGGTTCCAGCTGATGGCGGCGATGAACCCCTGTCCGTGTGGGTTCCTCGGGCATCCCGATCGTGCCTGCACCGATCCCCCCACCGCGGTTGCCCGCTACCGCCGGAAGCTCTCCGGTCCGCTGCTCGATCGCATCGATCTCGTGGTCCCGATCACGCCGCGGGCCTCCGCCAGCATCGCGTGCGACGAGCCGTTGCCGGAATCGAGCGCGACACTGCGGGGGCGGATCGCGGTCGCACGGGCACGCCAGTGTCGCCGGCTCATGGGAACCCCATACCGTCTCAACGCCGATATCCCGACCGACGACGGCGCAATCGAGCGGCTCTGTCCGATGACGCCACCCGCGGCAAAGCTGCTCGCGGACGTGACCATGCGACGGATGCTTTCGCCGCGCGCGCGTGATCGCCTGCGCCGGGTCGCGCTGACACTGGCGGACCTTCGCCATGGCGAAGCCGCCGGTCCCCCGGTTCCGATTGAGGTCGAGGACATCGCGCGCGCGATTTCCCTACGCAGCGCGCTCGACGGATGACTGCCGGCGGGGCGCTGCGGGAACGTCTGCGGCCGGGGGAATCCGCACGTTCAGCGCAGAGCGCTGGGCTCATCACGGCATCGTCGCAGGGCTGCCGCCGCGTGTGCCGAATCGCCGCAGCAGCGCAACTCGGACGACCTCCGCCACGGCGGCCATGCTCGCGGGCGAGACATGGGCGAGGTCGTCGTCGACCCGGTGCCACGCCGCATACTCGCGATCGATGATCAAGATGCTGGGAATCCCCATGGCGCTGAGAAAGCGATGATCATCGACGATCGCATCACCGCGTTCGTCCGCCTCGAATGCGCGAACACCGAGATCCGCCGCCGTCGACCACACTAACTCGACGACGTCGGGGGCGGCGATCCGCGAACTCGGCTCGATACTGATGTGAAGGTCTTGGTCACCGACAAGATCGAGGACGATGCCGAACTCGGCCGCAGGCCACGGTGGGATGCGCCCGCCGGCAATTTCGGCGGCGAGCCAACGTGATCCCGCGCAGTAGCCGTTGCTGTCGCCAGGATGTCCCAGCTCTTCGCCGTCGAACAACGCGACCGAGAATCCGACGTCTGGCGGGAGCTGACGGACGAGCAGGGGAGCGAGCACCAAGAGAGCCGTGAGCCCGCTGGTGCCGTCGTTGGCGCCGGGGACGGGTTGGGCAGCGCGGGTCGGATCGGTCTCCTCGTCCGCCCACGGACGGGTGTCGAAGTGCGTGGCCAGCACAAAGCGCCGCTGCGCGTGCGGTCGGACGTGGGCGATCAGCTCGGTCAGGGCGTACGCGCGCCCGTCGTGGGCATCGACGGCGGTGTGATCCAAGCGAACGACATCCCCGCCGAGTGCCTCGAGCTCCCTTGCGAGATGGTCGATGCTCGCGACACGGGCGGGATCCCCAAGACCGCGGGGCAGCGCAAACAGGCGCCCGAGGGCCTCGGCCACAACGGCCTGGGACACGGACGTGACGTCCGTTTGCACCCCAAGTGAGGAGCCTTCCACCGGCGGTGGTGGGGCGTTCTCCGCGAATCGGCATCCGAGCAACAGACCGAGCAATGCCGCGAGGTGGCCCATAGGCTGGCCACGCCCGGCCCGTACGCTGGCCACCTGGCCGGAGCATCGTGGGGCCCCGTCAACGATCTCGCTCGCTTGCGGCTGGCATGGACGACGCACAACGGCGCGGCACCTCCCACGGAGCAACACCACATGACCATCGCACCACCCATCGCCCCAACCAAGCAAAAGTCCGAGGACCGCAAGCCCGTGCGCGACGCCATCGGCAAGGCCATCGAGACGATCGTTAGCAAATTCGGCAAGGGCGCCATCATGGCGCTCGGCGGCGATCCCGGAGACGCGCCGAAGTACGAGGTGATTCCCACCGGGTCGGTCAACCTTGATCGCGCGCTTGGGATCGGCGGCCTGCCCAAGGGCCGCATCGTCGAGATCTACGGCCCGGAGTCCTCGGGAAAGACCACGCTCACCCTCCACCTTGTCGCCGAGGCCCAACGACGCGGCATGGTCTGCGCGTTTGTAGATGCCGAGCATGCCCTCGACGTCATGTATGCCCGAAGCCTCGGCGTCGTTGTGGAGGACTTGCTGGTGGCGCAGCCTGACTTCGGCGAGCAGGCGCTCGAGATCGCCGACACGTTGGCCCGCTCGGGTACCGTCGGGCTTATTGTCATCGACTCCGTCGCCGCCCTCATACCGAAGGCGGAGCTCGAGGGTGAGATGGGCGATCAACATCTCGGCCTGCAGGCGCGACTGATGAGCCAAGCGATGCGAAAGATCGCGGGTGTCGCCCATCAGACCAACACCATGGTGGTGTTCATCAACCAGCTGCGGCACAAGATCGGTGTTCAGTTTGGGAGTCCAGAAACCACCACCGGCGGTAACGCGCTCAAGTACTTTGCGAGCGTCCGGCTCGACATCCGACGGATCTCGACGATCCGCGAGGGGGACAAGGCCATCGCCACTCGCACGCGGGTGAAGGTCGCGAAGAACAAGTGCGCGCCCCCGTTCACGGAGGCTGAGTTCGAGATCGCCTTCGGCCGCGGCATTGATCGCGAGGCGGAGATTCTCGATGGGGCTCTTGAGTCGGGCGATGTCGTCAAGAACGGGAGCTGGTTCTCGCTTGGGGCGACGCGGATCGGGCAGGGCCGTCCTGCAGCGCTCGAATGGCTGCGTCAGCACGCCAAGGAGCGCGACGAACTCGCACTTCGGCAGGCGCAGCCGTTGCCGCCCGCAGCGGCCAAAGCCGCGGCGTGACCGGAGTTGCGCGGTGCCCCCGCGGGGGGCACCGCGACCCGCCCATTGGGGGACCGCTATGCCCTTCTTGGTGACCGTGTTTGGTCGGGTGGCCCACCGTGATCCGAGCGGAGATGGCCGGCAATGCGACCCCCGGTCATCGATCTGGCCAGGTCTGGGCGTTCTTGCGGTTTCGGTTCGTAACGTGCCGACCTGGCGCAACTGGACGCCTCGACGCCCGTCGATCGCGCTTGCGTAGGCGCGGCGCCGTTGGGAGACTCCGGCACCCCCCCCGCGGAGGAATGCGTGAGTAGCTACTTCGTCCTCAAGATCCAGTACGTCAACCGGCCACCGGAGACGAGGAACATCAGCGCGCCAACCACGTCGATTGGACGCGAATCGGGTGACATCGTTCTCAACGATCCGCAGACTTCTGGGCGTCACGCCGAGCTGTTGTTTCAAAACGGGCAGGTCCGCGTGCGCGACGTCGGTTCGACGAACGGCACATGGTTCAACGGACAGCGGCTGACCGAATTCGTTCTTGAGCCCGGCCAGTGGTTCCAGGCGGGGCAGACAACCCTGCAGCTCATGGCTGTGCAGGGCGAGCAGCCGGCTGCCCCCGCGAGGACGATGATGGCGATGGGCGCACCCCCACCTTCGGCGGGCCCTGGAGGCTGGTCACCGCCGGGTTCCGCTCCGCGTCCGCCCCAGGGGCCGCCGCCGGCGGCACCGCCCCCCGCTGCTGCGCCGCCCGCATGGGGGCCGCCCCCTGGCGGACCGCCACAAGCTGCACGACCCAACCCTCCCGGAGCGCCGCCCATGGGGCCACCGATGGGCGGACCGCCGATGGGCGGACCGCCGATGGGGCCACCGATGGGCGGACCACCGATGGGGCCGCCGATGGGCGGACCACCGATGGGGCCGCCGATGGGCGGACCGCCGATGGGGCCCCCGATGGGCGGACCGCCGATGGGCGGACCGCCGATGGGGCCGCCGATGGGCGGACCGCCGATGGGGCCCCCGATGGGCGGACCGCCGATGGGCGGACCGCCGATGGGACCTCCGATGGGCGGACCGCCGATGGGGATGGGTGGACCGCCGATGGGGCCGCCGATGGGCGGACCGCCGATGGGGCCGCCGATGGGCGGACCGCCGATGGGCGGACCACCCATGGGACCACCGATGGGCGGACCACCGATGGGCGGACCTCCGATGGGACCTCCGCCCGGAGTCATGGCGCGTCCGGGGGGGCCCCCGGCGCCGATGGGACCGCCGCCTGGGATGATGGGGCCACCCGGTTTCGGTGGGCCGCCACAGGGGCAGGGGTTTGGTGGACCACCGATGATGGCCGGAGGCGGTGGTGGTGGGATCCGTCCCAACTTCCAGGGCACCGGCGGCGGCCTGTTCGTCACGTTCCTAGTCGGCTACTTGCTGACAGCGATCACGGCCGGGATCTACTTCCCGTGGTTCCAGTGCAAGTTGGCCAACTTCGTGATGTCCAACTCCACGCTCGGGCCAACCCGGCGCGGCGATCTGCGGCTTGACTTCACTGGCCGCGGTGGTGAGCTGTTCGTCACAGTCTTCGTCGGTTACCTCCTGACGATCATCACGGCCGGCATCTACGGCGCGTGGTTCATGGCCAAGCTGATCAAGTTCTTCACCAACAACACCACCGCGACCGCCCAGGACGGTACGCGCTATCGGCTCAGCTTCGAGGGCACGGGCGGCGAGCTATTCGTGACGATGCTCGTTGGCTACTTGCTGTCGTTGATCACCATTGGCATCTACTTGCCCTGGTTCGTGTGCAAGCTGCAAAAGGTGCTGTACTCGCGCACGGTCCTGCTGGAAAACGAGCAGCCCGTTGGCGGTTTCGATTTCGAAGGCAAGGGCGGTGCCTTGTTCGTGACGTTCTTCGTCGGGTATCTCCTGACGGTCATCACAGCGTTCATCTACATGCCCTGGTTCCAGGTGAAGTTGATGAAGTTCATGGCCGAGAGCACGCGCGTGCACTACCAGGGGCGGGTATTCGCCGGGTCGTTCCAGGGCAGCGGCGGCGAGCTATTCGTGACGATGCTGGTGGGGTATCTGCTCTCGGTGATCACGGCGTTCATCTACATGCCCTGGTTCATGGTGAAGCTCTGGAAGTTCCAACTAAACAACCAGGAGTTTACGGAGATCGGCGGCGGCGGGCAGGCCTCGTTCCAGCCCAACATGCCAGCCATGCGCTAGGCAAGCGGCCCACGCATCTGCTAGCGGAGGGGCGGGGGCTACATCACCCAAGGCCACAGATCATGCACAGCAAGGCGGTTCAGCGGATGCTACAGCGGGCGAAAACAGCCCGCTTCCGCCCCGCTGACCTTCGATGCTGGGACGATGACAAATGCCCTACTCTGCTGATTGCTACGTAATGGTCAGGTCACGGTCGTCGGCTCTCGTTCGACGGCTGCTGACGCAGTTTCTTCCTAACGGAGCTGAAGAGAGTGTCGACGAATATGAGGTGCCGCGGTATTCAGCTGAACCGCAACAAGTATTCGCCACCGCGGATTCCCTCATGAACTATATGGAAACCCACCCCAACGAACCACATTCTATCTATTGGCGGTCTATCAGCGATTCGGATTACAGGCATGTCACTGTCCACTATACAACCGATGGAGCTATGGTGCTCGGTGCGGCATGCCCGGCGGAAACGGACGAGGATGAGTTGCTTGTTGTATTAATGAAGGAGTTTGATTCGCAGTACGGATACATCACGTATGAGACTCCACCCCCAGACTCTGCGGCCGAGTTTATCGAGATAGCGAGAAAGTGCAGCTAACGACGTGGGGAGAAGGGGAGCGGGCGGTTACCGATACTGCTTCAAGCCGTCCGTGTAGCGCGAGCATTCCGGACACAACAACGTGCACGCGTGTTCGGATGTATGGCCCATCGGATCTCTCGCTCCAACACTTCGTTGCCTCCTGCGACCTTGATCCGGGCCGTCTAAGGCGCGCTGGGTGCTAGCACACTCTATCGGCGCTGCCGATCAGGTTCTCCGTAGCCGTGTATCGAGCGGCGGTGACACCTCCCTGCCAGGCTAGCCCCGGTTTCGACCGCACACGTCCCGGTCGAGTCGAGGAAGAAGAACTGAACGAGCTCGAGCCCGCGCACTTGCGACCGCGACGACGGACGTGCGTTACAGCGCTGACTTTAGCTCAGGGAAACGCTGCAGAACCTTGCCCACGTATTTGCCGTTCGGGTACCGAACCAGGTACTTGCGCCCGCGTTCGAGCGCCTGGCTGATTCGCCCATCTTCCGTGCTCGCCAGCCACATCCGGTAGAGCGCGAACTCAGCCGAAGGGTGATTCGGTGCGCGGCGAAGGAAGGTCTGGAACGCGACTTCGGCGGCTTCGTAGTCGAGGCCGAAGTCCATGCGCAGCATGCCGACAAGCAAGTAGCCTTCGACGGCGAGCGGATCGTCTCCGTACTTCTCGATGAAGGTAGAGACGCACTTCGCTGCGAGGTAGCGAGTGGCGTGCGCATCATAGAGCGCGCGGCAGCTCTCAAGGGCTGCGCGCAGCTCCTTCCGCCGGGTCATTTCGGCGTCGCGCACGAGCCGCTGCAGCACATCCTCGCCCTCGTCTTCGACCACGTCGCGCCGGGGCGCGCTGGCTGACGGGTCGCGCTGGGGTCGGCTGCGCGCCCCGCCGACATGGGCACTCGGCGGACCGAAACGAGCGGGGACATAGTCGAGCCGGCGGTATCTGGGGTCCTGCGTCAGGCCAGGAACGTTCCAGCTCGCCGGGATGTGTCCGTCCGCAAGGGCGAGGACTTGTGGGTTCTCGACCGTGCCGCCTTCGCCCGGATCGTTCGAGAGCGGCAGCGCTGCTGCGACCTCGGCCCGACCAACGTCATCCCACGTCGACTTTGCGACATCGAAGCGATAGCCGGATTCGACCTCCGCGAGCGCCCGGTTCGTGGCAGGGTGCAGAACCTCCACCTGCCCCCGGAGCACGGAGACGATGGTGTTGTTGCTCTCTTCCACTTGGACCGTGAACACCGTCCCGACCACTCGCACGACCGCGGTCGGCGTGCGTACCTGGAGGATCGGGTCGCTTGGCCGGCGGTCGTAACGAACGGCAAGGATCCCGCGCTCGAGCTCGACCTCGAGAAGCGTTGGGGATGCCGCGCTCCACTCCACGACCGAGTTCGGGGTGAAGTTGGCGACAATCTTGCCGACCATGCCGATCTGCAGTGAGTGGTCGGCACCGAGCTCGAAGCGGGTGCCGACCGGGAACGTGTTCTGATTCGAGGCCTGCTCCCCCGGCGGGAAGATCCCGGCCTCGCCGCCCACGACCCGACCGTAGGCCTGGGCAGGGTGCTCGATTCCCCCGGTACTGCCCGCCGCCTCGGTACCGGGCGCGTCGCCCTGGCTCGCGTGGGAGGTGATCGGAGCGCGCGCGTATTCCTCGTCGGGCGGAAGCGACAGCATATCCGGCGCGACATCGAACAGAGAGAGCGTGAGTACGCCGGCCGCCGCCGCTAGGCCGCACACGCCGAGCCCGACCGCCCACCGCTGGTACCACGGCTCAGGTCTCTCCGACTTCATCCGGCGCAAGATGGCGTGAAACTCTCGCTCTTCGCGGGCGCCTGCGAGCGCCGGCGGGACCATCGGGCCTTCGTATAGCGAGTAGAGCGAGCGGTGCATCCGACGGCAATCACGGCATTGGCGTTGATGCTCGTCGTAAAGCTCGCGCACGGCCGCGGGCGCGCGGTTTGACAACACCAGCCCGGAGTCCTCGTGGGCCTCCTGGCAGCTGTACCATCGGCGTGGCTGGTTGTCGGTTACTTGTGGCATGGCGTTGGTGCTCATGCGACCACGAGGTCACGGAGCTGCTTGCGCGCGCGGGTGAGTCGATCGCCAACCGTGCTGATGGGCTTGTCGAGGATCTCGCTGATCTCCTGCAGGGTGAGGCCCTCGTAGTGATAAAGGACAAACACTTCGCGCAAGTCCGGTCGCAGCCGTTGGAGCAGCCGATGGGCCTCGTCTCGCGCCTCAAGGCGCGTGGAACCGAGACCGCTGCTTCGCCCTGAATTGAACCACTGCAGTGCCGACTTCACCCGCTCGCGTCGGAATCGCTGACGCAGAAGGTTGTGGGTAGTATTGGCTGTGATGCGGTATAGCCATGTGCCGAGCGTCGAGTTACCTTGAAAACGCTCAAGGGCGCTGAACGCACGCGCGAAGACGATCTGCGTGAGGTCGTCGAGCTCCGCATCTGGGCCGAGCAGGCGGTAAAGATGCGCGCGGACCTGCGCCTGGTACGTCGCGTAGATCTGACGCAGCGCTCGGTGCTCGCCCGCGCGTGCTCGCGCGACGAGCTGGCGCTCTTCGGGGGTGAGAAAGGTGTCGGACTCCGATGCGGGGACGTCGTCGACGGCGCCCACTTGCCCGTGAGCAATCGCAAAGTTCTCGACGTGCTCGAGCATCGAGGTTTCGGAGCGGCCCTTCTGCACCTGGGACAACCCTTTTTCGATCTTTTCCGGGGAGGTTTCAGCATATCCTGACAAACGGGCAGAGGGGAAGCGACGCCCAGGCGCGGGCACTCGCAATTTCCCGCTTTGCCCGAGTTGGCGCTTGCGCATGCCACGCCCTCTTCCGCCGCCGATCCCGCACTG
Source organism: uncultured Myxococcales bacterium (assembly GCA_902826865.1). Taxonomy (GTDB): domain Bacteria; phylum Myxococcota_A; class Polyangia; order Nannocystales; family Nannocystaceae; genus Xiheibacterium. The sequence goes on along the minus strand of CADEGN010000126.1, from coordinate 3,042 downwards.
CCCGTGTCCTCGCTGGCCCGCGCCCGCGGACTATTGGGCCGACCCGTTTCTCCCGGTGAACTCCCGGGACATGGTGGAGAAGTATGACGCCCTACTGGCCGCCCTCAGCCGGATGGACCTGGGCGTCCGGCGTGACGCGCTGCGGTGGGTGGCCTCGAAATTCCCCGGGGCTTTAAAGGAGTGCCAGCAGGTCGAGCCCTTGGTGTACCGATCCCGCGCGGATCACGCGCGCCGCTGGTCGACGCGGTGTGTACCCCGCCGCGAGTGGCTCGACGCCGGGCAGGCGGCCATCGTCCTTTGGCACGATCTCCACGGATTGCTACGGGATCTTCGGTCGTTGCGCGGCGAGGGACCGTGGTCCGCGCGGCGGTCGTCGCTGGATCCGCAACGACGGGATTGCTGGCCCGCGCAGCTGACCGTTCCAAAGATGGGCGTGCCCGTTGCCGTGGCGTGGCTGGCGTCGGTGATCGACTGGACGCCAGCCCAACTCGCGGCGTGTCTTGCCCCGCCGCCCAGCGTGGTGAGCGATTGAGTGCGGGTGTGCGCCCCGCTGCTCGCATGCAGGCCGCTTCGCAGCCGAAGACTTCTCGAGTCCTGAGCTGCGCGGGCGGCGAGTGGCGGCGTCGCCTGCTTTTCCGGCACGATCGGGTGACGTGACACTCGACACCACTCGAGGCCTCGCGATTGCGGGGATCGTGCTCGCTGCCTTGGCGGGCGCGTGGCTCTCCGGAAAGCCCACGCGCGAAGCGGAAGGTCGCGTCGCCGAGCTGCTCGCCCAACGGCGCGACACGGCGGAGGCGCGCGCGGCGGTTGCGGCCGCTGTGACGCGGGCGGCCGAGGCTCCCGCCCGCTTCGAAGAAGGTGCCGCCGCCGATGCGGCGGCGTTCGGCATCGCCGCCGTCGACCCGGCGGTCCTGCTCGCCCCCCAGGCCTACGCCAGCGAGTTGCCCCAGGCGCTGGTGATGCAACCCGGGACATCGTGGCGCTCGCCTCACCTCGACATCCGCGCGAGCGTCGAGCGGGTGACGTATCAGCAGCACGGCGCGACGGTGGCGGCGAATCACGTGATCGCAACCATCACGAACGTGGTGGCCGTGCCGCTGGCCTATCGGGTGGCGCTCGCATCTGCCGAGCGCGGTCGCTGCGAGATCCGCGGCTCACGCATGCACAACGCCATGGCGCTGCAACCGGGCGAAACCGCCGAGGTCGTCCTGTGCGCGGGCGTGGGTTCGGTCCGGCTCGAGAAGGTGGAGGTCCTCGAGATCAGCGAGCTCGGCCAGCGCTATCTGTCCCAGATCCCGCCGCAGGCCGCCGGCGCCGATGAAGTCACGGCCGCGGCCCACCGGCCTCGGGAGCGCGTGGAGATGTGTTCGCAGATCGACGCCGTCGCGCTCGCGCATCAGATCCGCGCCGGGGTGATCGCGTGGGTCGACCTGGTGGATTTTTACAGCCGACACAACTGCCATCGTTACGCGTTCGTGCCTGGGTATCGGCGCGTCGCCACGGCGCTCACCCACTTGCCGGTGCTCGCAGCCCCGTAGATCGGACGCCGTCGCGGCTGGGGCGCGCGGCCGTCGCGGTCGCTTTCCCCCTCGGCCGCAGGCGTGGCTAGGCACGCGCCCTGGCCTCGTCGCCCCGGTTTTGCCACGAGCCCTTGATATTGCTGGGTTTTCGGCAATACCATGGGAACCCCCGATGAAGGCGAGCGGATCGCAGCCGTGACGAAGTCCGAGCTCATCGAAGTCGTCGCCCAGGAGGCCAACCTGACCAAGGGTCGGGCGGAGCTCGTCATCAACACCGTGTTTGATGCGATGGTCGAGGCGCTCCAGCGCGACGAGGGCATCGAGATCCGGGGTTTCGGCAGCTTCACGGTGCGGCAGTACAAGTCCTATGAAGGCCGTAACCCGCGGACGGGCGATGCTGTCCATGTCGCGCCCAAGCGGTTGCCGTTTTTCAAGGTCGGCAAGGAGTTGCGCAAGCGGATCAACGGCGAGCACCCCGAAGGGACTCCGCCACCGCGGCGACGCGAGCCGCCGAAGCCGGCGGCCGCAAGCCCAACGGCGAAGGCAGCTCCGCGGTCCGAGCCCGGGGTCTCCGAGGACGTGATCTAATAAGTAACCCTGGTGTGAGCGCCTCAGCGCGCAAGACCAGAGCCACTCGTTAGCGGGGATCTCATTTCCCCAACGCGCTCGAGTCCGGCTGGTGGCAGGTCGTCGTGGTAGCACGCGGGAGCTCGTCGATGGGGCGAAGTCGGCCGCTCCGCGTGTCGATCCGAACGCGGGTGCCCTCGGCGATCTGCCCCGCACCACGGCAGCCCAGGAGGGCCGACAGACCAAGTTCTCTGGCCATGAGCGCCCCGTGGCCGAGAACCCCGCCGCGTTCGGTGACAACCGCGCGGACAGAACTTCGCGCGAGCACCAGCGCGGCCGGCGCGCTTCGGCCGAAATCGGACCCGCGCGCCCCTCACGGAAGGCGAACCCGCTGCCTACCGTGGGAGTACCTCGGGGGCGGCTTGGCCGTCGCCAGTTGCCAGCAACTCGGGGGTCGCTCAGACCTTCTCGGCCATGCGCTCGGCGAGGAGCTTCTCGAGCGAAACGATGGCTTTGGCAAACCCGTCGATGCCCTCAGCAAGCTTGTCGGTCGCCATGGGGTCCGCGGCGTGCATGGCGCGGAAGGACTTCTCGTCGATCGCGATGCGCGACACGCGAGCCTGCTTCGCTTGCGCAGGGTCGAGCTTGCGCTCCAGCTCGCCGTGAGTGTTGCGAAGTTCGTCGAGCAGGTTGGGGGCGATGGTCAGGAGATCGCACCCTGCGAGTTCCGTGATCTCGCCGAGATTCCGGAAGCTCGCTCCCATGACCTCGGTGTGATGGTCGAAGTGCTTGAAGTACTCATAGATCGTGCGCACGGAAACGACGCCTGGATCCTCGGCGGGCGGGTAGCTGCTCCTGCCGGTCGACTTCTTGTACCAGTCGAGGATGCGGCCGACGAACGGCGAGATGAGCGTGACTTTGGCTTCGGCGCAAGCGACGGCCTGGTGCAGAC
>CADEGN010000125.1 GCA_902826865.1 uncultured Myxococcales bacterium | reverse complement strand
GTACTTGCGGCCGATCGCGGCGCGCCTGGGCGGCCTAGCAAAGGGCAGCTACGCCAACTACGCCCGCCACCGACTCGAACGCGCGTGGGTGCGCTGGAGTGCAGAAGAGCTGGTTGCAACAGGCGCCGATCCGGCGTTTGCGGTGGTCGAGATGTTTGAGGATCCGAGCAGTCCCGAGCACGTCGGCGCATGGGCTCGCCACGACGTGTACACATCCCTCATCAGCGGCGCGGATGGGGTGCTCGTGTACTCGGGGGCGCAGCGGCCGGGGTTTACGGCCCACGGGGAATACTCGCGCGCATACGCTGCCGTCGCGCGCGAACTCAACGGCGAGCTCGCGATTGGCGATGCCCTGGTCGCGGGGCGCCGGTGCCGGCCGCGCACGCTGCGGGTGATCGATGGTCCATCCGTCCAGCGATTCTCGGCGGACCAAGAGGGGCAGGTGCGTCCGAGTACGGCGACTGCGGAACGCCTGCGGGGACGCGTGCGTTGGACGTTCGTGATCAACTCGGCAGCCGACCCCGTCGTCATCGCGCTCGATCCGCCCCCACGCGGAACGCCAGTGGTCGGAGCCGAGGTCGCGATTCCCACGGGCGAGGGGTTCTGGCTGGCGCCCTGGGCCACGGTCGTGTGGCGCGACCCGCAGTCGATCGACACCGACGATTGAACCCGCGCGCCGCCGATCGCCCTCAACCCCCGCGATTGGCCGGATCAGGCGTTGGCCGCCGACGCGCTCTCACGGTCACTCACGCTCGAATGGTTCACTCGCGGACAAGCGAGATCTCAATGCGTCGGTTTTCGGCGCGGCCGGGTGCAGTGGCGTTGCTGGCGATCGGCTCGTCTTCGCCGGCCCCGCGCACGTCGATGCGCGCGGCATCAATTCCGAGCCTCACCATCGCGTCGCGCACGGCCTCGGCGCGACGGGTAGAGAGCACGCGGTTGGCCTCGGGCTCACCCTGATCGTCGGTATGTCCGACAAGTTCAATGCGAATGCCGGGGTAGCGTGCAAGCGTGCCAACCAGCTTGCGGACGCGCTCGAGCGCGGTGGGGCTAAGCGTGGTCGATCCGGTCGCAAACACCACGCCGACGAGCACCCCCTCGACCGCGGTGAGGGCCTCGGGGAGCTCGTCCGGGCATCCGTCGCTGTCGTCGATTCCGTTCTTGCGTTCTTTTTCGCGCGGACAGAGATCAACCGCATCGAGAATTCCATCGCCGTCGCTGTCGGTCGTTGCCGTTGGACAGCCGTCTGGTCCGCTCCCCGCAACCTCGGGACAGCGATCGGCCGCAGCGCGGATGCCGTCGCCGTCGCGGTCTTCGCCGGCTGGGCACCCGCGGGGGTATTCACCTGGCACGTCTGGACAGCGATCGATCTCGTCGAGAAAACCGTCTGCGTCCTTGTCGGGACGCGGGCAGCCGTCGGGCAAGAGGCCGACCCGGCGCGGGCAGCGATCGTAGACGTCCGCGATCCCGTCTCTATCGGTGTCGGGCTCGTCCGCGGGCATGACACGCGCGACTCGGGCGGGCCTGGGGCGGCCGAATTGGACCGCGAGTGCGAACAGGACCTCGCCATGGTGGGCCGGAGGACCCCCGATTCCCCGACGGTTTGTGACGACATCGCGACCGTCGATCCGGAGCGCCCATCGGTCGTCGATGAACCATTGGACGCCGGCGCCATAACGAAACGCGAGATCGATATCGTCGCCCAACACGACAGAAGAAGACTGTACCGTGAGCATGCCGATACCGGCGGTTAGAAGCGGCGCGACTCTTGCCGGCCAACGCATGGCGATTCCACCGCTGAAGGTGGACAGGGCCACGCGCGCCCCGTAGCGCAGGCTGCCCGGCATCGCGGCGCCCTCGAGTTCGAGGCCGAACCAGCGGAGGGGATAGAAGTCGATTCGTGCGCCGAACTCGACGAGTCCGCGAGCGAGGGGTTTGTAGCCGACCGAGCGGTCGTAGAGCTCGTGCGACGCGCTCGGCAAGAACGCCCCCAGCAAGACCGACATTTCCACGGTTTGGGCCGCGGGCGCGTGCCGTCGCCACCACGCAGGAGCACGTGGGGCTGATTCGTGCGCCGTCGGAGCCGCGGACGCATCGGAAACCCACGCAAGCACGCAGGTCGCAATGGCGACGACCTCGGAAAACCCACCCCGGGCAAAAGCGTGCCCCATCCTCTACCGGAGTCTAGCGGTGGGGCGAGCCGAGTTCCAAACGATCCGCGATCCCCGTGCACGACCGTCGTAAGAGAGGTCTTCCGCAAGGTTTGGACGGTTGGCGAGCCCGCTAAGCTTGTGTCACGGTCGGGACCAACGACGCTTTTAGCAGCGCGAGCGCCCGCGTCCGACCGATAGTTGCGAGCAGCGACGTGAGCTTGGGTCCCTTGTCGCGCGCGATAAGCAAGTCGTAGACCACAGGATACAGCAGCTTGAGGTCGGCACCCTCTGCGGCCAGCGTCTTCATCCGCGCGCCGAGGCCATCCTCGTCACCGTCGGGGACGTCCTCGATGATCGCGACCAAGCGGGCGAGAAGGGGCGCAACCTCGGGCGGAAGTGGCTTTGCCACCGGATCTTCGCGCAACCGGTAGTGGAACTCCTCGGGCGCGTGTTCCGTGATCCAATTCCACGCGCACACGGCTCGTTGGCGGCACGCGGCTTCGGCGAGAGCGCCGGCCACCATCTTTCGCTCAACAAGGTGGGACATTACGCGATCGATGTCGCCACCAAAGATCTGCACAACGACGCCGAGGTGACGAAATCCAATCGGCTCGGGCGGCGGCGTGCCGGGCTCGATCTTACGGTGATCGACGCTGGCCAACTGAAGCGTCCGCCGGGCTGCGCGGCGCTTCGCATCCTTGGCGGTGCCATCGTCGGGCTCGTGGGCCAGCCGGACCGCGCGATCGTAGTCCTCGTAGATCTTGATGGCGTCGGCGTCGAACGAGATCTGAAACTCGGTATTTGGCCTGTAGCCGGCAAACAACCACCGCAATACCGCGGGTTCGTAGACTTCGAGACAGTCCGCGACCGTGACGACGCCCCCACGTGAGCTGGAGATCTTGCCGCCAGCGCCTTTCAGCGACACGAAGTCGTAGCCGACATATTGCGGAGCGCTCCAGCCATAGACCTCACGCACGATGTGTTGCGCGGTATCGTAGCTGCCGCCGGCCGAGCTGTGGTCCTTGCCGCCAGGCTCGAAGCACACCTTCTCGTAGCCCCAACGCATCGGCCAATCGACGCGCCACGGCAGCTTGAGGTTGCCACCTCTGCGTAGGTCGGTGTCGCCCTCGTGTTGGCAACGGTTGCAGGTGACATGCACGGTCCAGTCGCCGTCGTAGCGAAAGCCAACGTCGTCGTAACCGCACGCGTCGCAGAAACCCGCCAACGGCAGCCAGTCCGCGGGCAACATCGAGCGAGCGCCGTTCTTCTCGCGGGAGGTGTTGATGATACGGACGATGACGTCGGCTTTCTGCAGCGCCGCGCGCATGCCTTCGGCGTAGCGCCCGGCCCGGTAGGCTCGCGATTGGCGGATAAACTCCGGGCGGATACCGAGCGGTCCGATGGACGCTTCGAAGGCGGCGATGTGGTGCGTGGCGTAGCTATCGTGTTCACCCCACGGGTCGGGCACGCTCGAAATGCTCCGACCGAGTTCCCCACGCAGGGCGTCGGCCTTCGGGGCGTCGGCTGGTACGCTGCGGAACACATCGAAGTCGTCCCACGAATAGAGGAAGCGGACGTCGACGCCCCGGTCCGCCAGAGCACGGGCCACGAGGTCTACGGTGATGACCTCGCGGAAGTTGCCGATGTGGACCACGCCCGAGGGCGTGATCCCGGCGGCCACCGTGATCCGCGTCAAGCCCGGGTGGGCCGCGAGCGTGCGTTCGGCGGCAACGTCGGCCCAGTGGTTGAGCTCGGTTTCGGTTTCGGCGCGTGCCATGGTGCCGCAGGGTTTTGCCCCGAGCGCGCTCGCGTGGCAAGCCCGCTCCGCGCGTGGCTCACCGGACCGCGGTCGGAAGCCACGGTGATGGTCCTGGCCGGCGATCACGCGTCACTAGGGTCGGCCGCTAGTTCTGGAGGGACGTCGCACCTGTTGTCGCTTGCCAGCTGCGCCGCGCCTTCGACCAACGCGGGCGCAGCTGCCCCGGATATGAACGCCCCGAGGGCCGCGACTGCGTGCTGACACACCTGGTCCCGCTGCTTGCGGTAGTTAGCCAGGGCTGCGTAGCCTTCTTCGACGCGCCCGCGCAGGAGTTGCTCGATCGCATTGCCCTTGGCTGCGGCTGCTGCCGCATCGTAGGCGGTGCGCGCGGTGTCGAAGTTCTCCGGCTTGACGATGGTGTCATCCTCGCCGCTACTGAACGCGCCACCGATCAATGCCTCGGCCCGGAGCACGTGGCCGAGCGCGATGAGTGCCGCATCCGCCGATGCCGTGGTGATCGGATCGAGCGCCGTCAGCGCCTCGGCGAATTCGTGGTTGCCGATGCGATAGGCCCCCATCGCTAGCTTTGCGGCCACGGCAACGTCGTTGTCGCCGGTCGCATCGGCCATCGACGCCGCCCATTCCGCGGGCTCCTTGCCGTTGTCGAACACGATTTCAGCGTGGGCAAGGGCCAACCACGCGCCGGTCAGACCGCTGGCCCGGTATTGGTTGCGGCTCTTGAGATCGTCGTACAGCGGGCCGAGCGTGTCGATCACCTTCTGAAACTCGCCGCGAAAGTAATCCTGTTGGGCGGCCGCGATCTCGGGCGGGTCCGGCTCCTGCTTGACGCCGGTGTCGATCGTCACCTTGGGCGGCGTCGCATCAACGGTGGTGGGCGGCTTGGTTCCGCCGGACTTCCCCTTGCCGCACGCAGGCACGGTCGAGCACATCAGAATCACACAGAGCGATCGTAGCTTCATGGGTCGTTTCTCACTCGGGAGACTCGAGCGCCGGCGCGGCCTCAAGCGTTGGCGGTTCGGGTTGCGCACTAGCGCGTTCCTCCACGCGGATCTCCACGGGGCCAATCGCGCCAAGCGTACCGTATACGAGATTGCGCGGATCGGCGTCGGTGCCGGCTTTCTCGGGCCCGAACACGCAGATCACTTCGACGCGATCGCCGAGGTAAAGCGCGGTGAACTTGCGATCGCGCGCGCCGGCCTCAGCCGGGGCGATCACCCGCGCAGTTGCCAGGTTCTCGATCGCCGCCCGCCCGCTATCGTCGGCGACGAACACGACGTCGGCCGCGATCGCGGTCTCGCTGCTTGCTCCGGCCTGATTACGCCAGACACACTCGCGACCAGGCGTGCCACCAAGCGTCTCGGGCGCAGAGGTCAGCACGCCGATGATGCGGATCGGGCCCTCCTGCGCGGATGCGATCTTCGTCGGAGGGTTGGCGCGGACATCATCGACCGCCTTGCGCCAGTTCGCATCGGCCCAGACCGGGCGCGCCTTCCCTCGTCCGCCCAACCGCTGGCTGCGGCTGCTGAGCCGCCGCGAGAACCACACCACTGCGATCGCGACGGCGGCGAGCAGCAACAGCAATCCCACACGCGGGCCGATCCCGGCGAACAGCGCGAACGGATCATCGTCGGCCGGCCTGCTCGTGAGCTCGTGGGTCGGTGCGGTCACCATTACCAGTACGCCTCGACGACTCCGAGGGTGTAGCGCCTCTTCGACTCGCCTTTGCCGTCCGGTGGAGCCCGGCCCTCGACGAGGGATCGCCCGACGGCGCCAGGGGCGATCTCGTCGATTGGCTTGCCACGCAGGGCAGGGCCATCGGTGAACTTCACCACCGGAATGACGCCGCGGATCGGCACGGTGCCGCGGTTCTCAACACGAACGACCCAGCGCACGCGACCGAGCATGACCTCCGTCGAGCCTTCCACGGTGAGCTCGACGACTTGTGCGATGTCGTAGGCGCGGTTCGGTCGCGCGTCAGCGACGCGAGGCAGGACGATCATCCGCTCGCTGCGGAAGTCGATCTGGACGTAAAACTCGCGCATGACGTTCTGCCCGAGCAAGCCCTGATGACGCTCGTTCACGCATCCATCGCAGACCGACACCAGCAAGCCCTCGATCTTGATCGCGCCGAGCGTCAGAGACGGCAGATACACCATTCGGCTCTCACGCGGGCCGCTCGCCGTGTTGAACGTGAGCACAGGGGCGTCCGCCGGAACTTCGATGCCGAGCTTGGCGGCCGTCTCGCTGCTGATCGTGGTGAACGATGCGCCGGTGTCGAAAAGGTACGGCAGCGTGAGTGGGCCCGACTTGCCGGCGAACGTCACGTCCATGAGGATGGCGGTGCCTTCCTCCGTAAACGGCACGCTGATCGCCTTGCTGCGATCGACCTGCTCTTCGCTCAGTTCCGTCCACGCCTCGAGTGATTCGAAGGTGGGTTCACGGCCGGCGGGATCGAGTCGATCGGCGGCGTGATGGCCGAGCGCGGACATCACCCGTGTTGCGGCGTGGGAATCACCCAGGCGATCAGCGGCCACCCACGCACCGTTGCCCCGCAACGCGGCGCCGATGACGTCGGGGATCACCTGCGTGGCCAGGGCGAGTCCGCCGCCGTTCCATGCGAGCGGCAACCACACGAGTGTCTGGGATAGCTGCCGGGGCGCGCCGTGGTTTTTCCAAAGGGCAAGCGCCACGGGCAAGGCGATGCTCACAACGATCGCGACGACCCACAGCCACAACCCGCCGGCAAGCACGGCGGCGTTATGCGCGAGTGCGGCCTTGCCGAGCGAGAGAATCACCCACAGCGCGACCACGGTGCTGGCCACCGACCCCATCGCGAGGATGACCCACAACAGCGCGGAACCGACCGCGACGAGCGTGCTCTGTGGTGGCGCGAGCTTGGCCGGGCGGCGGTTCGATCGTTCGGACGGTCGAGGTCTTTGCGCCGGCGGTGCCCGCTGGCCGCCGAGCTGGCCGGGTCCGCCCCCGGAATCGTGTGCACCGGCCAAGACGATCCGAAGTGTAGCTGAGGCCGCGCCGCTACGAGCTAGCGGGGGCAGTCGCGCAGCCTGTGGCAGCCGCGCAGCCTGTGGCAGCCGCGCAGCCTGTGGCAGCCCGCGCAGATCGATCGGCCGGCTCGATCGGCCGGCTCGATCGGCCGGCTCGATCGGCCGACTCGATCGGCCGGCTCGATCGGCCGGCTCGATCGGCCAGCTCCCGCGGGCCCCGGCGGCGCGCGCGGCCGCGCGTTCGTGTTTTTCGCCCCAAATGCCGTTGATCGGACGCACCCGTTGCGTAGGATCGACGATGCCGGTCGTGTCTCCCCCTCTACCGACGTTCGCCCTCCGCTTCGAGTCGCGCGACGACTTCCTCGTCGAGTACGCGGATCGGCTCCGTGACGGCTTCGTCCTGCTGCCCCTCGGGGAGCACTTCGCGGCCGGCACGCCGATTCGACTCCGATTGCATCTTCCGGATCGAGCGGTGCTCTACCTCACCGCTGTGGCGATTGATGCTCCGAGGGCGGAACTTGCAAGCGAGGGCCGGTGGCTGCGCCTGATCGGCTTGACCGAGGCCCAGCGACAAACGCTCCGCCGTTGCGTCGAGGCCACGGTTGGCAGCGCCGAGTCGGCCAGCGAGCCGATCGAGAGCGCGCCGGCGCACGCGCCGACAGGAGAGGGTCTGTCGGTCCTGCTCGTCGAGGATCTTGTCGGCACGCGCGTTGAAGTCGCCGAAGCGCTGCGCGCCCGGGGCCTGCGCGTGCGCGTCGCCGACAATGGACTGACCGCGCTTGCGAGCATCATCAAGCGCCTGCCACAGGTGGTGCTGACCGACGTCGAGATGCCGCAAATGGACGGCTGGGGCCTCCTCCGGTCGATCCGCCAACGCGCCTCCCTGGTGCGGATGCCCGTGGTGTTTCACAGCGCGCTCACGGACGATGCGAGCCGCCTGCGCGGCTATCGCCAAGGTGTCGACGACTACCTCGCCAAGGGCACCGCGCCCGAGGAGATCGTCGCCAGGCTGCATGGCGCGGTCGCTCGCCGCCATCAGCTTCCCAGCTCCACCGACGTTCACGGCCTGCGCGGCGATCTCGAGCAGGTGCGACTCGGTAGCGTGCTCGCGTTTCTCGAGTCGGAGCGCCGCTCAGGTGCGCTTCATCTGCGCTGCGGAGGAGACTCCGCGACGCTACACCTGCGAGATGGCGCCTTCTCCAAGGTCGACAACCTAGGTCGCTACACGCACCCACATGACCGCGTGTTTGAGTTGCTCGGTTGGTCGCGCGGGCAATTCGACTTCATCACCGACGAGCTCGGGACGGGCGGCGAGTCGACGCCGTTGTCGTATTTATTGCTCGAGCACGCGCGTAGGATCGATGAGTCCGCCGCGATCAGGTCCACGCAACACCACGCGGGCGCGGTCAAGGCTAGCTACTAGCAAACCGGGCGGGCGGAGGAACGAGAAACCGCTCCATCCGCCCGTACCGCGCTGGCGGTCATTGCTTGTGCGCGCAGACTCCGTCGACCTTCCAGCTGTTCTCGGACGCGAACGGAGGGGTATTCAGGATAAAGAGGTCCGCGCCGGCGGTCCCGCACTGTTGCTTGGCCGCCGTCATCGCCTCGTTCACCGTTGGCGCGTGTCCTCGATAGCTGCCGACCTCGGCCCATTTGCTCACGAGATCGTCGCGCGACTTGACGACCTTGACGTCCTTCGCCGGCACCGGCTTCGCGGCGAAGCTGCCGTCCTTCTGCTTGTACATCGAGGAGTAGGCGGCGGCGCAGCCACCACTGACAAGTGCCAGGACCACCGCGCAACGGGAGAGGAAGAGAAAAGGACGCATGGTTCGCTCCATCGGTTCATCCGCCGGAGTGCCCGGCAGTGCGTGCGGGGTTGGACGAAATGGCGTCGTCGGCATTCGCCGGCCCCGTCGCGTCGTCGATCCCCGCGAGATCTGGGCGAAGCGTCACACGAAATACGGCGCCTGGCGACCCCTCGGGGCGCAGGGGTGGCCGCGTCCGTGCGGCCAGACACGTGATCGAACCCCCCATGCGTTCGAGCAGTCCGGCGCTAATGGCAAGGCCCAGGCCGGTTCCCTCGCCGGCCTTGGCGGTGGTGAAAAAAGGTTCGAACAGCCTGGGGCGAACCGCCTCAGTCACGCCCGCGCCGCTGTCTTGGATTTCTAGGCTGACGGCGTCGAGCCGAACCACCACCTGGCGCGGTCCCGCTCCGCTCGCACTCGCGCGCGCGCCGTTGACGAGCAGGTTATGCAGCACCTGCTGCAGGGCGTCCGGATCGGCGATCACCGTGCTCCCCTCGCCGACGACGGTGAGCTCGACGTCGGCGCACCGCGGGTCGAGCTTCGCTCCCGCGATGGCGCGTTCTGCGAGTGGGCGCAGGGCCACGCGCTCGTCGACGGATCGTGCTGGTCGGCTGTACTCGAGCAGCTGTGCGACCAGTTTCTGAATGCGCAGGATCTGGGCGCGAACCTCGACGAGCATGTCTCGTTGCGCTTGTGCGAGTGCGGGTTCGGTCCGCCGGTCGAGGAGGAGCTCAACGTAGCCAAGGATGGTCGCGAGCGGATTGCCAACTTCGTGGGCAGTGCCGGCGGAGATCCGTCCGAGCGATGCCATCTGTTCGGCCTTGGCCAGCTGGTCGCGCTGCTCGGCGCTCTCGCGGATGCGTGCGGCGAGCGCCCCGGTCATGACGTTGAAGGCCGAGGCGAACGTCTTCAGTTCACCGGGCGCATCGGCGTCGACCCGCGCGTCGAGGTCACCTGCAGCGACCGCGTCGACACCACGGCGCAGGCGACCGAGCGGACGCAGTACCTGCAGCTCGAGCAAGAGGACGCCGAGCACAAACGAGATCGCGCCGACGCCGATCGTCAGCACCGCGATCTGCTGCCAGTCCGCGACGCTCGTCCAACCGGCTCGGCGCGCGATCATCCGCAGGTAAAGGCGGGTGCGAGCGGCCTCGGGTCCGAATGTTCTCAGGGGGCGCACAACCACCGCCCAGCCGGCATGATCGGTGATCCCAGCGGCCACCCCCTCGTCGGTCGGCGGTGGTGGGATCTCGGTGGGCGTGAGCCCGATGCTCGCGACTGCCTCGACGTTGCCCGCTTGTACGCGGACGATGTCGATGGCCACGATGCCAAGTACCCCGACGTTGGGGCGTAGCACCTGTTCGATCTCACTCCCCGCGGCCGCGGCCGGTGCCCCGGCGGCGAGCCGTGGTGCGACGAGCATCGCGAGGCCGTCGACCTGCTGGCGCAGCCGATCATCCTCCTGACCGCGATGCCGGCGCTGCGCGAGCAGCTCGGTGGCGAGCGACAGCGACACCACCGCCATCATCACCACCAACGCCAGGGCGGCGGCCAAATCGAACCGCAGCGAGCGCGTCGACGTCACGGCAAGACGCGCAATCGGTGGCGCTGCTGTGGCGGCGCGGGGCCGGGGCGCGCGGCGGGACACGCAGAACACCCGCGCGCATGCCCGGCCGACCACAGCCGCCGAATCACCCAGCTCGCAGCGCCGAGGACCGCAGCGATCGCCAGGACCTCCTGGAGATCGGGGACGATCACTCCGCCTTCTCCCGTCCGTTACCCCGGCCGGCGTCGCGCGCGGGACACGACCCGCCCTTGATTCCGCGCGCCCGCGGGCACATGCCGTACAGCTCGTGTTTGTGGCGGATGACGTTGAATCCGAAGCTGCGCGCTACCCGTTCTTGCTCGCGCTCGATCGCCTCGTTGTGGAACTCGAGCACGAAGCCACACTCGACACAGATCAAGTGATCGTGATGTTCGCTGTCGCCCGCGGTTTCGTACATCGTGTGGCCCTCGCCGAAGCGGCGCTCGGCCGCAAGGCCACACTCGGTGAGCAGTTTCAGCGTGCGATAAACCGTCGCGTACCCAACGCGGGGGTTCTGCGCGCGCGCAAGGCCGAGCAACGACTCAATGCTCATGTGCCCGCCCGTCGAAAAGAACGTCTCGGCGATGATGTCGCGCTGCCGCGTCGATTTGAGGCCCATCTTGGTGAGATAGGCGTGAAACTGCCCCATGAGGCTGTCGACGTCCGCCTCGCTGTGTTCGGGCTCCTCCATCATCGCGTCGACCAACCTAGCAGCGGGTGGCAAAGGCTCGCAACACGGGCCGCGCGCCGGTGGGTCGGCCAATGCCGCCCCGGGCCGCGCCCGTGCGCGGACCCATGGAGGAGCGGGTGTGCGTCCGGACCCAACGCGACCGGAACTAACTCCCGCCGCGGGTTGCGACCCCCGCGTCCCCCCTGCGGCCGCTTCGCCACGGGACCTTTGCCGGCCCGGCGCCCCGATGCCTATACTCCGGCCGCACCGTGGCTCGCAGCCCCGACAAACGCGCGCCGGCAGCGGCGCCGACGAGCGGTGACGCCGCAGGCGAGGCTGAGCCCGCCGGCATCGACGAGATCCTCACGCAACTCGAGGGTGTGGTCGCCGACCTGGAGGGCGGAGATCTTCCGCTCGAGCGTGCGCTCGAACGCTTCGAATTAGGTGTTCGTCTGGCCCGGCGTGGGGGATCGCTGCTTGACCGCGTCGAGCAGCGGGTCGAGACCTTGCTCGCCGAGCGTGACACCGCCGCCATCGACGACGAGGGCCCGGCTTGAATTTTTCTGAACCGAAAGCGCGTACACCATGACCTCGAAGTTCGATCTCAAGGCCTATTTCGACGACCGTCGCGCCAAGGTTGATGCGGCCCTACAAGCGGCCTTGCCATCTCGCAACGGCGGCGACCCCGGCCGCCTGCGCGAGGCGATGCACTACGGCGTGCTGCTCGGCGGCAAGCGTATGCGCCCGTTGTTGACGATCGCCGCGTGTGAGGCGGCGGGCGGTGACGTCACCCGGGCGATGCCCGCGGCGTGTGCGATCGAGATGGTCCACGCGTACTCACTCGTCCACGACGATTTGCCGGCGATGGACAACGATCTCGAGCGTCGGGGCAAGCCGACGGTGCACATTGCCTTCGGGCACGACAAGGCGATCCTGTGCGGCGACGGACTTCTGACCCTCGCGTTCGAGACCCTCGCGCGCGGCCACACCCTGGGCGGGCGGGTTGCCGAAGCCGTGGTCAAGCTCGCGCACTACGCGGGGATCGAGGGCATGGTGGGTGGCCAGGCGATGGATCTCGTCGCTGGCCAAGACGTGCGCGATCTCGAGGCGCTCGAGCAGATCCACGCCAAGAAGACCGGGGCCTTGTACGCCGCGTCCGGCGCGATGGGGGCGCTCCTGGCCGGAGCTTCCAATGACATCGTGGCTCGCCTGGAGAAGTGGGGGATGCAATTCGGCATTGCCTTCCAACACGCCGACGATCTTCTCGACGACGACCAGGTGGCGCTGCGCTCGCAAGCGATCGCCCGCGTCGATGCGTTGGTCGCGAGTTGTTTCGAACTGGTCGCGCAGATTGGAACTGCAGCCGAGCCGTTGCGGGCGATCGCTGGTTGGGTCCAAGAGCGCACCCATGCGGCTGCGGCGGGCGAGAAGCGCGACTAGGAGGCGGTGGTGACGGCCTGTTGCACGATCGCGTCCGTCCAAGCCGTTGCCGGTGTTAGGGCGTAGTCGTGCAGCGCGCGGTGATCGACCCTGCGCATGTGCGGGCGGCCCTGGGCGACTTCGATCTCGCCGACGCGGCCTTCGAGCCGCTCGGTCGCGGACTGATCAACGAGACGTTCGCGGTCCATGCGAACCGTGGTGAGTTCGTGCTCCAGCGCGTGCATCCGGTGTTCTCGCCCGACATCCATTTCAACATCGCGGCCACCACGGTTCATCTCCAAACTCGCGGCATCGTCACGCCGCTGCTCGTACCTACGCGCGCTGGGCCACTGTGGTCGGATCGCGGTGCCAACGGCATCTGGCGGGTCCTCACGCGGGTGCCGGGCATCTCGCTCGACGCGGTCACACACCCGCGTCAGGCCCGGGCCGCGGCCGGGCTACTCGCTCGCTTCCATGCCGCGCTCGCCGACCTCGAACATCGCTTCGTCGGCATGCGCTCCGGCGTCCACGATACGCTCGCTCACCTGGGGCGGATGCACGAGGCCGTCGCCGCAGGGGGGACGCATCCTCTATATATGCAGGTGGCTGAGGTCGCAGACCGGATCGAGCGCGCCGCACGGGTTCTCCCGCGGCCGGGGGCGCTGCCGATGCGGGTGGTCCATGGCGACCCGAAGTTCAACAACGTTTTGTTCGCCGCGACCGAGGGCGCTCCGCCCGAAGAAGCGATGGCCCTCGTGGATCTCGATACCGTTGGTCCGATGGAGCTGCACCTCGAGCTCGGCGACATGTGGCGTTCGTGGTGCAATCCCGGAGGAGAGGACGCTCGAGACGCGCGCTTCGATCGCGACGTGTTCGAAGCCTCCCTCGCCGGTTACGCCGCGGGTCCGCTCCACCCCGAACCCGCAGAGCGCGAGGCATTCGTTCTCGGTCTCGAGTGGATCACGGTGGAGCTTGCCGCACGGTTCGCGGCTGACGCCATCCGCGAGTCGTACTTCGGCTGGGACCCGCAGCGGTTCCCGAGCCGGGGGGCGCACAATCTGGTACGTGCACTGGGGCAGCTCGCGCTGCACGAGCAGGTAGTCGCCGCCCGAAGCTTCCGCGCGTCCACGATCGCTCGCGCATTCTCAAGTGGGTGAGCCCGTGCGCCGGGAGCGGTATACTGCCGCGGTGCCCGGTCGAATCGCGGTCTACCCGGGGTCGTTCGACCCGATCACCCTCGGCCACGTCGACATTGTCGAACGAGCGGCGCGGCTGTTCGACGAGATCGTCGTTGCGATTGGGCGTCATCCGACGAAGCAGGGCTACTTCTCCATCGACCAGAGGCAAGCGTTGGCCGTGCGGAGCGTCGCGCACGTTGCCAACGCTCGGGTCGACACCTTCGCGGGACTGGTGGTGGAGTTTTGCCGGACGAGCGGCGCGAGCGTGCTTGTTCGTGGGTTGCGTGCAACCGGCGATTTCGAGCCCGAGTTCCAGATGGCGTTGGCCAACCGCGATCTCGCGCCCTCGATCGAGACCGTCTTCTTGATTCCGCCGTCATCGCAGATGTACGTCTCGAGCTCGCTCGTCCGAGAGATCGCCGGTCATGGTGGTGACTACGAGCGCTACGTCTCCGGAGCGGTGGCCGAGGCGATGCGCGCGCGGGTTGGCGCGGGGTCCCGGTGAACGACGACGAACCGCGCGCACTGGTTGAGCCCGGGGCGACGTCGCCCGTGCCGTGGCGCGGCGACGAGCACAAGCTACGGCTCGAGGCCGCCGCCGAGCTCGGATTGCCCGAGGGTGACGCCGCACTCGACTCATTCACCCAGGGATTTTCGGCAGGCATCACCGTTGAAGATCCGCTTGACGGTGCCATCGTCGCGCGGGGGCGCACGCCGCTCGAGACGGGAGAGCTGGCGAAATCGTTGCGGCCGGCGCTGCGCTACCTCGGCATCGCGACCGATCAGTTCGGGCTTGTCGTCCACGACGGGCGATTCGAGCTCCGCGTCGCCAAACGCGCGGCCGAGGCGACCAAGCCGATGCGCGACGCAGCCAAGCTGACGCTCCAGGTGTGGATCGGCTTCGCCCTGCTCGGGTTCGCCGCTGGCAGGTTCATGCCGGCTTTCGTCAGTGCGATCTTTTGGGGCGTGGGGTTGTTGCTCGGTGCGTGGCAGCTGCGGCGCGGACTTGCGAGTGGCCGGGCGATGCTTGCGGCTCGAATCGCGCTCGCACTCGGCATGCTGGCCCAGGCCGAACAACTGGTGCTACCCCCCGAAGGCGGGAGCGCCGCGTGATGGGACCCGGGCTGTGTAGCACCTGTCGGCATGCCCAAGAGATCGAGAACAGGCGCGGCAGTGTATTTTGGCGCTGTAGAATCCACGACGTCGATCCAACCTGGGCGAAGTACCCGAAGTTGCCGGTTGTGCGCTGTCCTCGTTATGAAGGGGCAGCTGCATCGGCGCGCTGAGCCTCCATTTTCCGGGTTGGCTTGATCGCGTGAGTTGCCCAAGCCCGAATCGAAACTCCAGGCGCATCGCGGAGCGCGAGCGACGTGCCCGTACGAACGACCGGCCGAGTGCGCGCGAGCTTCCGCACGGGTGGCGGCGCCACGCTTGCCCGCGGCCGAGCTGGTAGACTATCAGGGCTGGCGGCGCCCCCGCCCCGCTCCGGTCACCGTGGTTCAGATCCCCGATACTGCTGCGCTCGTATGCGAGCTGTGCCGGCAGTTCTACGCACTCGGTTGGGTGTCGGGGACGGGCGGCGGCATCAGCATCCGCGGGGATGAGGGAATCTTCGTGGCGCCGTCGGGCGTGCAAAAAGAGCGCATCGTGCCCGCCGATGTGTTCGTGCTCGACAAGCACGTTCTCGATCGACCGGTCATCACGCGAGCGGCTGCAGACACGAGCTTGCGACTCTCGGAATGTCAGCCCCTGTTCTGGAACGCATACCGCTTGCGCGACGCCGGGGCTGTCCTCCACAGCCACTCGCTTTGGCCGGTGCTCGCGGCACGCCTCGCCGCGCCGAGCGGGCGCGGCGTGCTGCGCCTTCACGGCTTCGAAATGCTCAAGGGACTTCGCGGCAAGGGCAACACTGAGGTCGTCGAGTTTCCGATTATTGCCAATACGCCGCACGAGGCTGAGCTGACCGAGTCGATGGTGAGCGCGATGTCCGAACACAACGATGTGGATGCGGTCATCGTGGCGGGGCACGGGCTCTATGTGTGGGGGCGCAGCTGGATCGAGGCCAAGACCCAAGCAGAGTGCATCGATTGGCTTGCGCGCGCAGTGGTCGAGTACCACCGCGCGGGTGTGTGGGCAGCGGCGACAGGAGAGGTGCGATGAAACTCGCGTGGCTCAATGAGGACGTTGCCCGGCCGATCTGTATCGCCGACCTTACGGCGGTCGGCGTGTTGCACGAGCGGTTGCCACTGGCCGCCGATGACTTCCAGCCCACGCTCGATCGCCTGGCCCGCGCGCGCGGTTACGTCGAGCAGGACATCGTCGAGCTCCGTCACGACACGCCCGACCTCGCCGCCCTGTGTGCGAAGTTCGCCGACGAGCACCTGCACACCGATGACGAAGTTCGTTACGTGCTCGAGGGCGAGGGCGTCTTCGATATCCGGTCGATCGACGATCGCTGGATGCGCGTGACCGTCGAGGCGGGTGACCTTCTGGTGGTGCCGGCGCAGCTCCACCACCGTTTCCTTCTCACCGATCGCCAGCACATCCGCTGCGTGCGCCTGTTCAAGGACCGCGGCGGCTGGATCCCACACTATCGCGTAGCGCAGACAACTCCCTCGAACTGACCACTCGCAGATGCGGTCGCCGTGGACCGCAACGAACCACGGCTAGAACACGAACATGGACACGAACACGAACACGAAGAAGCAAGACTACAAGGTGGCCGACATGGCCCTCGCCGATTGGGGGCGCAAGGAGATCGCCCTCGCCGAGAAGGAAATGCCAGGCCTAATGGCACTGCGTGCCAAACACGGCCCGAGCAAACCGCTGCGCGGCGCGCGGATCGCGGGTTGCTTGCACATGACCATTCAGACGGCGGTGCTCATCGAGACGCTCGTTGAGCTCGGTGCAGACGTCCGCTGGTCGTCGTGCAACATCTTCTCGACCCAAGACCACGCGGCAGCGGCCATCGCCGCCCGCGGGATTGCCGTGTTCGCCTGGAAGGGAGAGACCGAGGAAGAATACTGGTGGTGTGTCGAGCAGAGCGTGCGTTGGCCCGACGGTCGGATGCCGAATCTTCTGCTCGATGACGGAGGGGACCTCACGATCGTCATGCACCGCGACCATCGGGCCGCATTGAACGATTGCAAGGGTGTTTCCGAGGAGACCACCACTGGCGTGCATCGGCTCTACCAGATGGCAGAGCGCGGCGAGTTGGCGATCCCCGCCATCAACGTCAACGACTCGGTCACCAAGAGCAAGTTCGACAATCTCTACGGCTGTCGCGAGAGTCTGGCCGACGGCATCAAACGCGCGACCGATATCATGGTCGCCGGCAAGACGGTGGTCATCGCCGGCTATGGCGACGTGGGCAAGGGTTGCGCCCAGTCAATGCGTGGCTTTGGCGCGCGCGTGATCATCACCGAGATCGATCCGATCTGTGCGTTGCAGGCGGCGATGGAGGGCTACCAGGTCTTGACGATGGACGAGGCTGCGCCCGTCGCTGATATCGTCGTGACCGCCACGGGCTGCAAGAGCGTGGTCACCAAGGCGCATATGCAGTGGATGAAGGACGAAACCATCGTCTGCAACATCGGTCACTTCGACTCGGAGATCGAGATTGCGGCCCTCGAGGCGGACAAGTCGATCAAGGAGATCAATATCAAGCCGCAGGTCGACCGCTTCGTCTTCTCTGACGGTCACGCGGTGATCATGCTGGCGCGCGGACGGCTCGTGAACCTCGGTTGTGCGACCGGGCATCCCAGCTTCGTGATGTCGTCGTCGTTCACCAACCAGGTGCTCGCCCAGCTCGCCCTATGGACCGAGTCGTCGAAGTACGACAAGGGCAAGGTCTACGTACTGCCCAAGCTCCTGGACGAGGAAGTCGCGCGGCTGCATCTCGACAAGCTGGGCGCCAAGCTCACCCGGCTGACGACCGACCAAGCCGAGTACCTCGGGGTGCCCGTCACAGGTCCGTTCAAGCCTGAGCACTACCGCTACTAGGGTGGATCGCTTGCCCTCCCAGGGGCCTTCGCCTCCGCCGGTTTGGCGGTGATGGAGCCGCCGGGGAGGGTGGCCCGCTGGCTGGCCACCACGGCCCGTAGACCGGCCGGGGCGCGCGGGGTTCGGGCGCCACTGGCCGAAGAACCTTGGGATCGACAACTGGCACGTGCATCGCAACGGTGACCGCCGACGATGGAGGCCACCTGTACGTGTCCCGACGATCCGCCGCCGACGCCCCAATCCAACACGACCGCCCGCGTGAGCGGATGTTGCTCTTCGGGGCCTCCGCCCTCGGTGACGTTGAACTCATTGCCCTGGTGCTCGGGGGCGGTCGCGGACTGTGGCGAGCACTCGCCGTGCTCGACCGCGAAGGCGGCGTCGGCGGCCTCGCCCGCGCCTGTCCCCGTGAACTCTGTGGCGACCCTGGCATCGGCGTCGCGGGGGCCACCGCGCTCGTCGCCGCGTTTGAGCTCGGACGGCGTGCCGCCGCGGTGGAGCTGCCACTCGCCGCCCCAATTCGCGGTCCGAGCGACGTGGAGGCCTATGCGCGATTGAGCTTTGGCGACGCGCTGCAGGAGACCTTCGTTGCGCTCGGCCTTGATGCGAGGCAGCGGGTTCGCCTCGTGCGCACGATCGCCGTCGGCTCGGTCTCCCAGGTCGATGTCCACCCGCGCGAGGTCTTTCGGCCCCTGGTCCGTGCGGGGATGCACTCGGTCGTGGTCGTGCACAATCACCCGAGCGGCGAGCCCGAGCCGAGCCAAGCCGACATCGAGCTAACCCTTCGATTGGTTGGCGTCGGCGCAACCCTCGGCATCCCGCTTGTGGATCACGTCATCGTCACGCGCACGCGCAGCCTTTCCTTTGCCGCGCGCCACCTGTTACCAGAGGCGGCGCGATGACACAGGGTTCATCTCCGCGCGCGGATCCCCTCGGCCGACCTCGCGCCGAAGGCGCCCTTGCCAACGCAGGACGTCAGAGGCGCCCGCGGGAATATCCGCTGGAGGCACCGGCTTTCGCCGCGGACGCGTCCTATACTGGATGAACCGGTCGGCGATGAACCGCGCACGCCTCAAGGCCATCGGCAAGTTGTTGTTCTTCCTCGGGGCGCCGCTAGGTTTCCTCGCCGCACTGTTTGGTGGCGGCGTCTACTGCGGTGTCACCCACCGCTACGCGATCACGAGCTTCGAGCGGGACAACCTCGGCCTCGACGTGGAGGTGCCAGCGGCCCCGGAGGCCGCCGCCGGAGGGAGGTTCGCCGAGCTCATTCGGCGTTCTGTGCCACAGCTCGAGCTGCCGCAGTGGCCAAGTGCCCCGCCACCGACGAGCGCGCCCCCTGTGTCCGTTGCGACGCCTGCTCCGGTCGGGCCAACGGCGAATGCGCCGGTCGACGCGCCGACGGCTCCGCCGGCCAAAGTCGATGCGGTGACGGGCGCCCTCGCCGATCGCCTGGCCCTCCCGGTGCGGGTGAAGGTCAAGGTCCTGGTCGACGACGAGCTCGTGCAGGCGCACCCGGATTGGATCGACTACGTCCAGCGGAATGTCGATCGGGCATCAGCCATCTACAGGGAGCAGTTTGGGATCACGCTCGAACTGGCCAGCGTCGGACGGTGGCCGATCGCCACGGCGGGGCTCGGGTCTGGCCAGCTCTTGGCCGATCTACGGGCTCGCCCGCGCGAGAGTGCCGACGTGCTGCTCGGGCTGACCAACCGTCCCCTGGATAATCGGATTGCCGGCGAGGCCGAGACGCCGGACACCGACAGCCCGTTCAACGGCACCCGCGCGGTGGTCTACGCCGTTCCGAAGCTCCACGACCCGCACCTGTCGACGATGCTTCACGAGTTCGGCCACATCTTCGGCGCGCTCGATGTGACCAACCCCGACGACCCGGCGTTCGCCATGGCCGACGAATCCGCACCGCCCAATCCCGTCAAGCAAGCCGTCGCAAAGGAAAGCCGCGGGCGAGCCGCCCAGGCGGTTGCGGCCGACGAAGGCGCGGCCGCCAAGGGGAGCTGGTTGTCTTGGTTTGCAGGATGGGTTCTCATCCCCGGTGCACTGCTGGGTGCCGTGTTCGGCGCAGGGGTCGTCGTTGGGGCCCATTTCTCGACCAGCTGGGTCGCGCGCAGCGTCATGTGGATCGGTTCGCTGTTCTAGCGGACTGAGAGACCCGCGACGCGATCACATCGGCCTCGGCGGTTCGCTGGACTTTGCTCCCCAGGTCGCTGGCCGGATCAGCTCGACGTCACCGACACCGGGCGGCGGGTCTCGGTACTGACTTCCTCCCGATAGCGCTCGATCTCTTCGTCGATGTCGGCCTGGCTACCGCCGTGGGCGTCGACCAAGCGGCGGGCGACCTCCGCTACGACCGCGCCGCCAAGGCGTGCGTCGGTCAACACGAGCGGGAGTCGGCGGCGCAGGATGTCGATCGCATGCTGCACACCCTCGTAAGCGATGGCGTGGTCGACCTCGCACCAGCGATACGGGAGATCCTCGACCAAGCGCGTGCACTTCTCGGCGCCGGCGCGGGTGAGCCAACGCGCCGCCGGTCCGTGGCGGGGGATTAGATCCGCGAGCACGGCATCGGCGAGCTCGTCGCAGCCCGGTGGATCGCCCGGTACGAGCGCGCGCAGGTGGGTGATGCACGGCCCCGGGCGCGTGCGACCACCGGCGACAAGCCGCTTGACCACGATGTCGACGGCTTCTTCGGCCATCGAGCGGTAGGTGGTCAGTTTTCCGCCGATGATTGCGAGCACACCGTCGTCGCCCTCGACGATGCGGTGCTTGCGCGACAATTCTACCGTGTCGCTTCCGGGTGCAGCGGCGGCCCGGACCAGCGGCCGCACGCCGGACCACGCGCTCACCACCCGATCCGCCCGCAGGTTCGCCCCCGGCAGCACGCGAGCGACGAGCTCGAGAAGCTCAAGCTCTTCGGTTTCCGCTACGCCGCTCGAGCCAGGGTCGCCGACGTACGGCGCATCGGTGGTGCCGAGATACGTGCGCATACCCCACGGGACAACGAACAGGATCCTGCGTTGCTTGGGCGCTTGGATAACGATCGGTTGGCGAACGCCGACATCCTGGGCTCGCATCACGATGTGAATACCCTTGCTCAGGCTCATGAGGCCTTCAGCTGCCTGACCCAGCAACGTGGGTGAGCTCCACGGACCTGCGGCGACCAAGACCGCGCGCGCGCGCGCGCCGGTCCCATCGTCCAACTTGATCTCGTGATCCAAGGCCCGTCCAGCCAGTCGTGTGACGCCGGCGTACGTGAGAACCTCGGCACCGTGTCGCCGTGCGTCGGTGAGAATCGCCAGGGTAAGTCGCGCATCATCGGTGACTGCGTCCTCATAGGCGACCGCACCGCGCAGGCCTTCGCTGCGAAGCATCGGTTCGGCAAGGCCGGCGGCCTCAGGCGTGAGGTACTCGTGGACCTGACCGCGGTGGAAGTTGAGCGCGTCGTACAGGGTCAGCCCGATGCGCAGCTTCCACGGTCCAAGGCGATCCCCGACGAACGCGGGGAAAAGGAATCGTGCGGGCCGCACCAGGTGCGGGGCCGCGGCGTACAGCCGCGAACGCTCGCGCAGCGCCTCGTACACCAACCCGACGTCGCCCTGCTCGAGATAGCGGACGCCGCCGTGCACCAATCGCGTTGATCGCGAGCTGGTCCCGAACGCGACGTCACGGCGCTCGATGACCAGCACGCTTAGTCCGCGCATCGCCGCGTCGCGGGCGACTCCGGCCCCGGTGATGCCTGCGCCCACGACCACGAGGTCCCAAACCATGTCCGCGCTGCGAAGGCGTTCCCGAAGCGCGCGCGTCTGCGCCGGGCCCCATGGGCGCGGTTCGTCCGACTGGATCGTCACGATACCCGATCCACCGCCCTGGGGTGCGCGGTGCCGGCGGCCCGGCACGCTCCGATCAGGCATTGCCCCCGCTGCCTCGCAGCTATGTCCCTCAGCGGTCCAGCCGCTGCACAGGTCGGCAGGTTGCGGATCGTGCCTTGCTTTTGTGACACTGACCGCAGCCTACCCGAACAGGAGCCGTGATGGCGCTCTACACCCTGTACGTCCAGTACGCTGGACGTCCGCCCGAAACCAAGGCCTTCGACAAAGACGCGATCGTGATCGGCCGCGACGTCGGCGATATCGCGCTCTTCGATCCGCAGGTTTCTGGGCGACACGCCGAGTTCCGCTTCGCTGCGGGCAAGCTCGTCTTTCGCGATCTGGGTTCCACCAACGGTTCATTCATGCCGACCGGTGAGCGCATCAACGGACCCGTTGAGCTGACGATCGGCCAGGCTGTCCGGCTCGGGCAGTCGATGATCACTGTGCAGCAC
Organism: uncultured Myxococcales bacterium; assembly: GCA_902826865.1. GTDB lineage: Bacteria > Myxococcota_A > Polyangia > Nannocystales > Nannocystaceae > Xiheibacterium. Next base: position 248 of record CADEGN010000125.1, on the reverse strand, counting down.
ATCGATTTCCCGGGTGCCGTGCAGGCGAGCCGCACCATGTTCGCGCACCCGGGGATGGCACGTCCGGCACCGCCTGCGCCAGCGGGCGCGCCCGCGCAGCAGCCGTTCGTGCCGAGCGCCGCGCCTCCGGTGCCCGGCGTTCAGCGTCAGGTATCGGCGCCGGCTGGGATGGCCGCGCCGCAGCAACAGCAGCAGCAGCAGCCTGGAGGATTCGGATCGCCGCCGCCGCCGCAGCCTGGAGGATTCGG
>CADEGN010000124.1:11114-22201 GCA_902826865.1 uncultured Myxococcales bacterium | reverse complement strand
GGTCGGCGCGCCGCCGCGCGCCGGCGTCGACCTGCGCTCTGGCGATCGGTCACCTGCAGAACGCCGCCGTCGGCGAACCAACGGCGGCGTCGGGGCTACTTCCCGCCGGAGTCCGAAAAACCGGTATCCGAGCTCGAGCACTCCACGATGTCTTCGGTGATCGACAGGCTGAAACTCCCGGTACGGCCGCCGAATCCGCCGATGACCGCGTGGATCACCTGACCGGCGGCGACCTCGACCGCCACCGCCGAGCGAAGCCCGAAGCAGTCATCGTTGCAGTCGAGCGACTGCCCGGAGCAACCATCATAGATGCCGAGCAACGTGTCGTAGTTCGAGCCGTCGAGATCGAAGCGGAACGTCCCCGCCGAAGGTGCAGTCCACTGCACGATCCACTCCTCACCGGTGCTTTCGCCGGTGGTGGCGCCATCCGAATCGGTGGTGGTCGTGGCGCCATCCGTGTCAAACCCGGTCGTGGTGCTGACCGGGTCAAAACCCGTCGTGCTAAACGTGTCGAATCCGGTAGTGGTGGTGTTGGCCGGATCAAACCCGGTGGTGCTGAATGTGTCGAATCCACCATCGGTCGTGGCCGAGCCAACGCTCGTGGTGGTGGCGCCATCCGGCACGCGCGCGCCGCAGAGGTCCTCGACATGATCGCCGGCGCCCGCATTCGTGCCCACCGCCACCGCGCGACCGATCGCTCCCCCGATATCCTCATTGAATGGAAGCGCGTTCGGACACTCGCCGGCCGTCGTGGTCGATTCGCTCCCGCTCGAGGAGCTGGAATCGGCCACGGTTGTCGAATCCGTTGCCGTCGTCGACTCGGAGGTGCTCTCCGGCGGCGGCATCGTCGTGCTGTCCGTATCCGTGGTGGTGTTGTCGACGGTCGTCGACGACTCGTCCGCCGTCTGGCCACCGCCCCCGCCGCAGCCGAGCAGCAGCATCCATCCCAAGCCCAACGCGCCGCCTTTATATACAAGCTGATCCCTATTTCTCATTGCCTTACCTCAATCCCAATCAAGCCACTTGCCAACCCGGATCCACAACGAATCACGAGCTGCGATCTAACACTCGCCCACTTAGCATCGATGACAGCGAGTGACAAGACCGCGGGACTGTCCTGGCGAAGAACGCTCGCCACAGCTCCCGGCCGGTTGCCAGGCCACACTTCACCGACGCCGGCGGCACGGGCGCCCGCGGCTGCGAGCAAGACGACGCCCGCTTGCTCTCGGTCACCACGATGTCTTGCACAACACCAACGAGCGTTGCTCATACCGTTCGGCAACACCAGCACCCGTATCGGCCCGGAAGCCGCGGCGAGGCGCTCCGCGGCACAAACGACGGTGGCCGACCTCCGCCGTCGTTCGAGCGTGAGGCCGTCATGCAGGTGCAACACCGCGGTATGATCGCACCGCTGCGGAATGAGCGTGGTGGAAGACCAGCGAACAGTGAGCGGATGGATGCGTCGGCGCGCCGCCGAAGGAGGGTCCGCGCCGCAACGATCGACAGAGCTCGACACGCGCGGAGATCGACAGGTCGCAGCCCGGATTCTGGCAGGTCGGTACGTGCTCAACGTGCGCCTGGGCGCGGGCGCGATGGGGGTGGTATACTCGGCGCACGATCGCAAGCTCGGGCGCGAGGTCGCGATCAAGTTGCTCCACCCCGGAGCCGCGGGGCGGCATGCCCGACGTTTGTTGCGGGAAGCCCGAACGCTCGCGCGCCTCGCCCATCCCAACGTGGTGCCCGTGTTCGACGTCGGCTGGGCGAACGACGACGTGTTCGTGGCGATGGAACTCGTTCGTGGGCATAGCCTCGACCAAGAGATCGCCCGAACGCGGCCGCCCCTCGCGAGGGTCGTCGGGTGGTTGCTCGAGGCTGGACGCGGCCTGGAGCACGCGCACCGTGCAGGTGTCATCCACCGCGACTTCAAGCCCGCCAACGTGCTGATCGGCGCCGATGGCCGCGCCCGAGTCGCCGACTTCGGGCTCGCGCGGCCGATCAGCGAGCCCAGCTCCGCGGACGACGACGACGACCGCGAGCCATCGTCGCAAGGGCCACGCGGCACGGCGCTCGAGCTGTGCGATGAACCGATGACGCGGCCGGGAGAGACCCCGGGCACGCCGGCGTACATGGCCCCCGAGTCGCTCCGCGACGGTCACTTCGACGAACGGAGCGATCAGTTCGCGTTCTGCGTGTCGGCCTGGGAGGTGCTGTTCGGCAGCCGACCGCAACGCGATCCAAGCGACGGGGGCGTGATCCCGACCTCGAGGAGACGTTCTGTCCCCGGGTCCATCCGCGCGGCGCTGCTCAAGGGCATGGCGAGCTCGCCCGAGGCCCGCCACCGTTCGATGACGGATCTCCTCCGTCGCCTGCGACCGACCCATCGGGCGCGGGCCATGCTCGCGATCGCGGCATCGGCGATCGCAGTCGGCGTCTATGTCACCAGGGATCGCGCCCCATGTCCGGGCATCGACCGCGAAACCGCTGAGGTGTGGAACGACGAGCGGGCCGAAGCCCTCGGCACGCGATACGCCGCGATCGCGCCCGACGACGACGACACCCTCGTCCGATCGGTGGTTGGAGGTTTCGCCGGCTATGCCGACGCGGTGGCCCAGATGGGACACGATGCGTGTGTTGCCCATCACGTCGAACAGACCCAATCGGACTCGTTGTTCGATCAGCGCATGGTCTGCGTCGCCAGCCGGCGAACGGCGCTCAGTAGCCTGGTCGAGGTTCTGCTGGCGGACTCGTCGCGCGAGGTGTTGCTCGGGGCGCCGGACGCGATCGCTCGGCTCCCGCCGGTGAGGTCGTGCGGCGACGTCGACAGCCTCGCGACCAAGCCATGGCACCCGCAAGCGCCACAGGAGCGCGCTCAGGCCATGGCGACCGAGCTCCAACTCGCGCACGCGCGTGCGCTGGTCGATACCGGCCAGTACGTCGCAGCATTGCCGGCGCTGCATGAACTCGTCCGCGGTGCCGATGCCCTGCCCGATTCGCCACTGCGCGCCGCCAGCGAACACCTGTCCGCGGTCGTCAGCGCGCGCATGGGCGACGAGCCCGCGGCGTTTGCCGGGCTCGAGCGTGCATCGACTGCGGCGGCGGCGGCACGCGACGACGAGATCCTGCTCTCGGTGTGGCTCGACCTGTTGTCACTGCTCGCTAGCCATGCGGACCGCCGGCAGGAGTTCGCGACGGTTGCCGGCCTGGTCGAGTCGATGCTGACGCGCGTCGACGCGTCGGCCGGCGACCGCGCCCGATTGCTCGAGTGCCGCGCGCGCAGTGCAGTCGCAGTCGGACAAGTCGACGAGGCCGTCGCGCACGGGCTAGCGGCCGTGGCCCTCGTCGAGGATGCTGGTGGCGACCCGCTGCTGCTCGCGCGGGTACACGGCTCGGCCGGACTCGACCTCCAGGCGGCCGGTCGATACGCGGAGGCGGCCGCGCATTTCGAAGCCGCCATCGCGAGTTCGAGCCAAGTGCTCGGCGCCACGCACCCGCAGATCGGCAACGACCTCGTGAACCTGGCGTTGGTCCAACCGCCAGAGCAGGCCGAGGCCTCGCTCGAGCGCGCGGTGGCGATCCTGCGCAACGCCTTCCCCGGGGGCCATAGCGATGTCGGCCGGGCGCTGGCGAATCTCGGCTTGGCCCAGCTCAACCGCGGCGCGTTCGCCGAGGCCGAGCCCACCCTTGTCGAGGCAAGGACGCACCTTCACGCCGCACACCCAAACGGCCATCCACACCTGGCGCGAACGCTGGCGGTCACCGCGGATCTGCTGAACGAACTCGGTCGCCGCGAGGAGGCGCTCGCCGCTGCGGAGGAATCCCTCACGATGATGCGCGGCACGCTGCCCGCCGAACATCCCGAGATCGGCCGCGTCGTGCGTCTTGTCGGATCGATTTTCCACGACATGGGGGACTGCGCACGCGCCGTGCCGCGATATGAGGAGGCGCTCGCGTTGATGGAGCGCGCCCTGTCAGCCGATCATCCGCTCATCGCGGGTCCGCTCAACGGCATCGGCGAGTGCTCGATCGAACAGGCCAACCCGGCGCGCGCTCTGCAGACGTGCGGCCGCGCGCTGCAGCTCGAGCAGGCGGCGCACGGAAGCGACGCGCTCGAGCTGGGACCCCATCTGTCCTGTCTCGGGCGCGCCCACGCGGCCCTCGGCGACGACCAGAGCGCGATCGACCGACTCGAGGCCGTGGTGACGCTGTGGACGACACACGACGTCGGGCCGCTGTTGCTGGCTCAGGTCGAGCTCGAGCTGGCGTCGGTGCTCGACCGCGTTGGCCGCGACCCCCAGCGCGTCGTGAAACTCGCGTCGCACGTGCTCGAGGTGTGCCAGGCCAATCCGCTCTCACGCGGCAGACTGTGCGAGCCCGCAGCGGCGCTACTCGGGGCCACGTCCTCTGCCCGGTCGCGCTCGGCGGCCGTCGGTCAACGGAGGCCGTAGGCGTCGAGCCAACGGTAGATCTGCCGGCGATCGCGGGCGAAATGACGCGCCAACGCGCGTGCGCTGCCGCCGAGTTGGTGGTAGGCCTCGATGAACTCCTCGCGGGTGGGCACGCGGGGCACGGGCTCCCTCGGCGCAGACCCCTCGACCTGCGCCGCGGTGCCAGCGGATCCGCGGCGCATCCAGTCCGGCAGATGGTCGACACCGATCACGGTTCCGTGCAGGGACGCGTCGCCGGCGAAGGTGTGCACGAGGCGGTCGAGCTCGCGTAGGTTGTTGTCCCAGCGCCGGAGCAACAGGTACTCCGCGGCCTCTGGATCGAAGCTCGGCAGCGCGGCAGTTGTCTCGCCGCGCTGCTGCCACCAGCAGTGCCAAAGCCGATCGAACCACTGCAACAGGTCGACTCGGCGCTCGCGCAGCGGTGGAACGCGGAGCTCTCGCCGTGCGAGCCGTGCGTAGAGGTCTCTGCGGAACTCGCCGGCGTCGACGGCGAGATCGAGTGACCGGTTCGTCGCGGCCACCAAGCGCACATCCACGTGGACGGTCCGTGAACCACCGACTGGCTGCACCTCACCGCTCTCGAGCACGCGCAGCAGCTTGGCCTGCAGCTCAAGCGGGAGCTCGCCGATCTCGTCCAGCAGAAGCGTGCCGCCGTTGGCCTCACGAAATACGCCCGGCGAGTCGCCCGTCGCGCCGGTGAACGCGCCGCGGACGTGGCCGAACAGTTGGCTCTCGACCAGCTGGGCCGACAACGCTGCGCAGTTGATCGACACCAGCGGGCCGGAGCGCCCGCTCAGGGCGTGGATCGCTCGGGAGGCGTACTCCTTGCCCGTGCCCGTCTCACCGACGAGGAGCACCGTGGCGCGATCTGTCGCCGTGCGCGACAGCTCGGCTCGGAGGCGCCGGATCGCGGCCGACTCACCTGCAAGCTCGGGGATCGCGGCCTCGGTTGTCGCGGACACGTCGGCCTGCTCGTAGATGAGGATGACGTCGCCGAGGATCAAGACCGATTGGTCGGCGAGCGGCGCCCATTCGCGGCCGAGCGGCGCGCCGTCGAGTCGTGTGCCGTTGTGACTGTCGAGGTCGCGACACACGTGTGCACCGGCGGCCGCGTCCCAGCGGACCTCCAGGTGCTCGCGCGAGACGGTGTCATCGTTGAGCCAGCCGGCCTCGTTCGCCGCTGCGCGGCCGATCACCCGCGGGTCGTCGCGCAGGGTGCAACTCCACGCCAACGCGCGCGGGCTGACGACCACCAGGCGACCAAGGGTGAGAACGCCGGGTCGCACCGCGGCGCGTGTGCCCGTGACGGTGGAGGACGTGGCGTCGTTCATCGGTGCATTGCGTCGCGCGACGTCGGTCGATCGACCCACGCGAAGAATACCAGGCGTCGAGCGCGCTGTTGCGAGAGACCGACACGTCGCCCGCGCTCGGTTGCGGGGGACTGCTTCGCTGCACCGGGGCCTTGGAGTGTTCGGCGACCGTCCCGTTCGAGCGAGACGGTCCGCCCGGGTCGACGGTATGCCCCCGCACTGCATCGCGCATGCCTCGTCGCGGCGACAGCTGGTCGCTGGCGCCGCGGCTGCGAGGCAAGCTGCTCGACATCACTGCCGTAGTGTCCAGCCCTGCCGATCGATGTGGTTCGCCGCAGCGCACGTGTACTGCTTCAGCCACTGTTGGGCCGGCACCATGTGCCAGCCCTCGATGCACTTCCCCGCGGCCCAACCGATCCGATACGTGATGTTCGAGTAGCCCGGGACCAGATCGAGCCAGAACTGGGTGGCACTGCCGCACTGTCCGAGCTCCAGCTTCGCCTCGTTCAACAGGCTGGCCGCCTCGATCGTGAGACACCGGCTGTTCGTGTGCTTCGGCCGGATGACGTGGTTGCCGGGGCTGAACTCCTCGAAGCGGAACTGTTGGTTGCGGTCGCCGTGTGCCGTGTACTGCTGCACGTCCTGGCCCAGCGTCGTCGAGGAGCTGGGCACGTCCCAGGCCATGCTCACGCCCGGGTACCCCACCTCCATGTACCCGTCTGGCATGCGGACGCGGATCGAGAAGCGCTGGTGGGGGGTGTGGGTGCACGGGTAGGTCTGCGCGCGCGCCTGGCTGTTCGTCGACCCATTCTCGATGTCGAGGCACTCGTTGTTCTCGGCGTTCACGAGCTCGAACTGGTTCGAAGCGAGCGAGGTTCGGACGAGCCGCCAGCGTTGCCGGGGGACGTTGTCGCATGTCGCCTGGATGAGATCCTTGTTCGCGTCGAAGCTCAGGCACTTCCCGCTGAGCGCGGAGTGGAGCATGTACGTCATCGGCCCGCTGGTGCGCGCCGGCAGAATCCGCCAGCGCTGATTCATGCCTTGATTGCACCCGTATTGCTGCACCGCCGCGTTCTCCGCAGTCGTCGCGCCGGCGACGTCGAGGCACCTTCCGCTGTGCTCCATGATCAGCTCGTGCCCGATCCGAGCCTGCGCGAACCATCGGCGCCCGCTGTCACCGGCCGCCACGTAGAGCGCCTCACCAGGGGTACCGTTGAAGGTCGGGGCAGTTTCGCTGAGGCCCGACAGCACGCCGAGCAGCTGATGATCACCGCTGTAGTTCGGGAGTGTGCACGACGATCCGGAGTCGCCGTCCTGCGGCAACGCGTCGTCTTCGTTGCGCGTGACGACGAGCGTCCCGTCCGACCGCATCTCATCGACCGGGAGCATCGCCTCGCGGAGCGTACCGGAGTTCCCGTTCTCGTCTAGACCATAGCCGCGGCAACGCAGCTCGGCCCCGGTGCCCGCCGTGCAGGCCGAGTCGATGAATGGGTTGAACATGCCTCCGACGAACGTTCCGCACAGCTCCGACCATCGCCGCGCGAAGAAGTTGGCCGTGTAGCCCGTCGACGCTCCGTTCATCGAGATCGGAGACGAGAGCCGCAACAGCGCGACGTCGTGCGGCCCCGCCGCGTCGTCGAAGTCGTCGTCGATGTCGTGGCGGATGATCTCCGCGACGGCGCTGCTCGACGAACCCATCACCACCGTTACGCCCGTCGCGTCGTTGCTCGCGAGACAGTGGCGAGCGGTCAACGCCCAGGTATTGCTCAACAGAACGCCGGAGCAGAGGCCCTCGGGTCCATTGACCTTGACCACGCCCGAGTTGTCGGCAGAGATCACCTGCCCGTAGGCGATACGCAGCTCATCGTCGTCCGATGCCTCCGACGAGACATCGTCGCTCGAATCGAGCGCACAACCATACGCCAACATGACAGAGCAGAATACCTTGCGCATGGTCGCATGGCTTGCACGCAGCGTGCCGCGACAACCAGCCGTTGCCGCCCCAGCGCTCGCGGGCCGAACGAAGGTTTGGCGCCGTGGGCCGTGCGCCGGCCTGACCCCCCCCGCGGCGCGAGCGGCCGGCGCAAACCCAGCGACGATCACGGTGTGTAGGGCTGGTAGTTGCAGCCGCCAAAGCAGTACGCGTCGAGCGAGAGCTCGTATTCAGTCTGGGCGTCGGCGCCGGACACGACCACGTGGTAGGGCGCGGTCGAGATCGCACCGTGCAACAGGATCGACTGCTGCCCTGCCCCGCACAGCGCCATCCCGAGCACCGCATCGTCTTCGTCACGAATCTCCGCGCGCACAAGGCCGTCGGCGCAGACCATCGTCAGGCGCACGTACGGGTCGCTCTCGCCGGGAACGATCGTGAAGCGCAGATGATCCGTGGCGTCGCCATCGGCCGCGATCGCGTCGGTGTACCGCACGCCGCGGGTGTCGATGGCGTCCTCGTTGAACAGCGGGCCATCGATCGCGACGGGCCCGGGCGAAGTGACGCGGAACTGCACGACGACGGCGGGCAGGTCGGTGCTGTCCCCGTCGCCGAACGGCGGCGTGCCGGTGTCCTCGGTTCCGCTCGACTCGGCGCCGGTCTCAACGCCGCCGCTCGTGTCGTGCCCACCGCCTTCGCTGCTGCTCTCGGTCGATCCCTCCTCGATCCCACCCTCCTCGCTGCCGCCCTCCTCGCTGCTGCCCTCCTCGCTGCCGCCCGGCGACGTGGTGGGCACCGCACCTTCGTCGTCGCCGCTGTCCTCCTCCGCCGCGCCCGAGCTCTCGGCGGGTGACGGCCCACCATCTTCGGCTTCGTCGGCCGCATTCGCGGCACATCCGGCGAGGCACGCGCACAGGGCCAAAAGGGCCAGTTCGGGGTGATTTGCTCGCTTCATACCCCAGGCGTTGCGCGAGCCGCCCGCCCGCTCCGCGAAAAGATCGACAGTGCTCAGCGCCCGACCAGCGCCCGCAGCGAGCGGGCCCAGCCGTCGAAGCCACCTGTGATCGTCTCGACCAGGCCAGGAGTCGCGCCGAGCTCGGCGATGTGCGCGGCCAGCTGCTCGCGTGCGCGGGCCAGGCGGCTGCGCACGGTGCCCTCGGGCACGCCGAGCACGTCGGCGAGCTCGCGGGTCGACAGCCCCTCCCAGTAGTAGAGCTCGATCGCGATCTGAAAGTCGACCGGGATCCGCTGCAACGCCGCGGCGAGCAGGCGCTGCTCCTCGCCCGCACCGACGATCGCGCTCGGCGACGCGCCCAGGTCAGCGACCGACGCGGTGCCGAGCTCGATCACCTTGTCACGCACCGCCCGGCTGCGGAAGTGCATGGCGAGCTGATTGCGCGCGATCGCGAACAAGAACGCGCGGAAGCTGGTCAGCTCGCGGAAGCGCTCGCGACCGTCGACCAGCGCCAGCATCGTGGTCTGCACGAGATCCTCGGCCCGCGCGTCGTCGAGTTTGTTGCGGAAGAAGCGGAACAACGCCGCGAAGTGCCGCTGCACCAGCGCGTCACCGGCCACCCCGTCGCCGCCGCGCCAGGCGTCGAGCAGATCGAGATCATCGCGCGCGTCCGCCACGCCAAGCCGAGCGTATCACCGGTTGGCCACTGCTAGCGCCTCACGGGCGCGTGCGAGCGCCTTCCCGTGCCCGGCCGCGTGGCGTTCGAGCACCGGGATCGCGCGCTCGAGGGCGGCGCGCGCGGGCCCGAGCTCGCCCTTGGCAAGCTCGGCGTGCCCGAGCTGCGCGAACGACAGCGCGACGTCCGGGTGCTCCGGCCCGAGCGCGGCGAGGCGATCCTCCGCCGCACGGCGCGAGAGATCGACCGCGGTCTCCACGTCGCCGCGCTGCAGCGACACCTTGCCGAGGTTGTGGCGCAGCAGCGACAGGAACAGCTCGCCGCGGGCCGCGGTGGGCTCGACGATCGCCAGCGCCTCACGCGTGTAGCGCTCGGCGGCCGCGAAGTCGTCGCGCTCGAAGGCCGCACTGGCCAGGTTGTTGAGCGTGCGCGCCAGCTTGGGGTGACCCGGACCATACGCCGCCCGCTGGATCCTCTCGGCCTCGGTCCAGCCCACGACCGCGGCATCGTGCCGGCCCGCCGCGAAATCGACCACTGCGATCGCCGAACGCGACTCGGCCACCTGGGGGTGGTCGGGGCCGAGTAACCGCTCGCGGATCCCCAGCGCGTGCTCGTGTTCGGCGCGCGCCTCTTCGAGCCGCCCCGCGCCGCGCAACGCGATCGCGACGTTGTAGTGTGACTCGGCCACGTCGGTGTGCTCGTGGCCGAGCACGCGCTCGCGGGTGGCCAGCGCGCGCGTGAGGTGCTCGAGCGCGGCCTCGAGCTCGCCTGCGGCGTGCAGCACCACGCCGAGATGGTTGTCGAGCCGCGCAGCGAGCCCAAGGTCGGTGGTGTGCTCGACCGCGCCGCGCGCGTGCGCAGCCCACCACCTGCCCTCCTCGAGGCGCGCGAGCCGATAGCCGATCACGAACACGGCTTCGACCTCCGCCGCGGCCGCGAGGCGATCGTCGCCGGCCGCTCGCGCGCGATACTCGGCCTCGCGCAGCGCATCCGCCGACTCGGGCCAGCGGCCAGCACCCTCGAGCAGCCGGGCACGCACGAGGCCAGCTTCGGCCGCGAGCGCATCGTGCTCAATGGTGCGGGCGGCGACGAGCGCCTCGTCCGCAGCGGCGAGCCCTTGCTCGTGCTTGCCCGCGAGCTGGGCCGCGGTGGCGCGCGCGATCGCGGCATGGGCCCCGTCGAAGGTCGCGCGCTCGTTCGCATCACCCGGCGGTGGTGCGGCCTCGATCAACCGCGGGAGGTCGCCGCAGTCGGCGATCGCGGGAAGGCGCTGCGACGCCTCGACCGCGCGCTCGGCCGTCGCCGCATCGGCGGCCGCAAATTGCTCCACCAGCGCGGCGAGGGCCTCGCGACGATGGACCAGGCACGCCATGCGCAGATCGAGCAGCTCGTCGGATTGCTCGTGGCGGGTGTGCGTCGCGTGGCAGGCATCCTCGTGCATGCTCTCCCAGGCCGCGGCATAGGCCGACAGCTCGCCGGCCACGCGCTCCGCGGTGGCGGCAGCGTACGGCACCGCCGTCACGGCCAGCCCCGCGCGGATGCGTGCGCGTGCACCCCCGCCCCCCGCGGCCCCCGGCCGCCCGGCCCCGACGGTCGTCGACACCGCCCCCCCACGGTGCCCGGGGCAACGGCTGGGCGCCCAGGGCGCCCCCCCCCGTCTTGCCCTCCCCCTTCATCGTGCCGTTTCAGTTGCCGGGCGGCCCGAAGCCGCCCGGGTTGCGGTTCACCCAAATCCCGGTGCCCCCCCCGCCCACCGGTCGCCGCCCCCCCC
>CADEGN010000124.1:7502-11104 GCA_902826865.1 uncultured Myxococcales bacterium | reverse complement strand
GCGGGAGCGTCCGGCAGCGCCGACACGGCCAGCCCCGCGTGGATGGGTGCGCGTGCACCCTCGCCCCACGCGGCGCCGATTTGCTCGGCCGCGCCGGTGCACGCCGCATCGGACCCCAACCGCGCGGCCGCGAAGCCGCCCGCCAGCAACAACGCCGCCGCGACCGCGGCGATCGTGCGGCGCGGCCGCGCGCTCGCAGCCGCGAGCTCGCGCGCGATCGCGGCGAGATCGGCATGCCGGCGCTCTGGCTCGACCGCGAGCCCGCGCAGCACCAGGCGCTGGAGCCACCCCGGCACGCGCACGTCGGTGGGCACCTGCGGCGCGCCCTCTCCGATCGCCACCATGAGGGCAGGTAGGTTCGGACCGCTGAACGGACGCACGCCGAACAGCGCCTCGAACATCGCCACACACAACGAGAACTGATCGCTGCGCGCGTCGAGCGGGCCGCCGCACAGCTGCTCGGGCGACATGTACGCCGGCGTGCCGACCACCGCGCCGTGGCGCGTCAGCGCGGCGCCGAGCACCTTCTCCTCGACCGTGCTCACGGCGGGGAACGAGGGCGCGACGGGCTCGTCGATGGCGGCCGCGATCCGACCCAGCGCGGCCATCCGCGCCCGCACGCGGGCCAGCGCCTGCGCGTCGGCCTCGGCTTCGGCTTCGGCCTCGGGCTCAACGGAAGGCGCCTCGGCAGCCGGATCGTCGACCGCGCGCGCGAGCCCGAAGTCGAGCACGCACACGCGGCCGTTGCTGTCGATCATCGCGTTGTCGGGCTTGAAGTCGCGGTGCACGAGCCCGACCGCATGGGCCGCGGACAGCCCCAGGGCGGCCTGCCGGAACACCTCGACGACCTCGCGCCAGTGCCTACGCCCGCCCGCCTCGTCGAGCCACGCGCGTAGCGATCGACCCGTGACGAGCTCCATCGCGACAAAAACCGAACCTTCGTGCAGCCCGACGTCGTGCACCGCGACCACGTTGGGGTGGTGCAGCCGGGCCAGCGCCTGGGCCTCCCGGAGCAGCCGTCGACGGGCTTGCTCGGGCGCGCGCTCGTCGAGCTTGAGCACCTTGAGCGCGATCTTGCGGTCGAGCTTGGGGTCGTAGGCGGCGTAGACCATGCCCATCGCGCCGGCGCCGAGCGGATAGAGCACGGCGTAGCGGCCGACCACGACGCCGCGAGCCAGCGGCCCCGCGCTCGCCGCGGGTTGCGGTGGTCCGCCGTGGTCGGTCGTGCGTGGAAGCGTGGCGTCGCTGTGCTCCATCGGCGCGCGGAGAAAGGTACTCTGCGGGGCGGGAGCGCGACAGCGGCTCGCGCAACGGGGTCACCATGACGACGCGATCGACCTGCGCACGTTCGATCCTTCTGTGGGTCGCGCTGGCGCCCTCGGCCTGTCCCGCGGATTCCGCCGACAACGGCGCGGGATCGTCGAGTGGCGAGGCCTCGACCACGGCCAGCACCAGCGACACCACCACCAGCGACACCCCCACCAGCGACATCACCACCATGACCGACGGCGAGACCGGCAGCTCGGGCGAGGCGTCGTCGGGGCCCTCGTCGTCGAGCAGCGCCGACGATACGTCGGGCAGTAGCGGCGGCTCGAGCAGCGACACCGGCGTGGGCGACTGCCGCCCGATCATCGTCGAGGTGTTCTACGACGCCGAGGGTGGCGACGATGAGCTGCAGTGGGTGAAGCTCTACAACCCCTGCGACGCCCCGATCGATCTGCGCGGCTACTCGATCGGCTACGGCGGGGAGGACTACGAACCCGACATCGACCCGCCGTTCGGCGTGAAGCAGCTGGCGAACCCCGACCCGCAGGACCCCGAGGCGCCGTGGCCGGCCGGCGGTTGCTATCTCGCGGGCGGCCCCACGCAGGACGCGCTCAACGGCGAGCCGGAGCTGCAGCTGGTCGAGGACTTCGCGCCCGGGCTCGATCTGGCCGAGGGGCCCGGCGCCGGCGTGGCGCTGTTCGATTTCGTCGCGACCGAGGTGGACGCCACGACGGTGCCGATCGATGCGGTGGTGTACGGCAACAACAACGACAACGGCCTCATCGATGCGACCGGCGCACCCGTACCCTCGCCCCACGTCGGCAACTCGATCGCCGGCGGCTCGATCCAGCGCACCTCGCTCGACGCCACCTGGCAGACCACCGGCACGCCCACACCGAACGCCTGCCCGCCGTTCTGATCGCGCCTCGCTCCGCGCTCCCTCGTTTTCAGCGCCCCTTTGTCGGCAGCCGCGACGGCTTTTTGCCCGGCAGACCCGGCTTCGACGGCTTACTCAGCGGGCCCGGCTTGATCTTCGGCCGCAGCGTGAGCTTGCCGCCCTTGCCAGGCCGCAGCGTGCCACCGCCGCCGCCTGGGAGTTTGCTGACCTTGGGGGCCTCTTCATCGGTTTCTCCGACGGTGTACACGACGCAACGCCTATCCGAGTCGGGGCAGCGGAAACGGACGTGCACATGGATCGTGTGCCCCGGCTCGTGGCGAATCGTCATGAAATAGGCCTCGGCCTCCATCACGCCGACGTCGGCCTCGGCCGCCGCACGCAACCAGACCTGTTGGGAGCGATTGAGGAAGATCGCGACGACGTCGCCACTGTCGATCAACGTCTTGACCAATAGCCAGTTGCGCTCGCCATCGAAGCGATCGCCTGCCTTGTCGACCACCAGGCGGATGTCGATGTCACGACCGGTTTGGTGGGATTGGTGGCCGTAGATCGGTCCGCCGCGGCGCGCAGACAACTCGCCGAGCTGGATCGGCGCGGCATCGGGGTACTTCGCCGCGTAGCTATCCAACGCTGCCAGGACGCCGACGAGGGTCTCGCCGGTGCCGAACGCTCGACTGCGATCCGCCGGGAGCGACCACGTTGGACCCTCGGGAAACGGGAGGCCCCCGATCAGACGACCGTCGTTCGGCGGACCCACCGACTCGCTCCCCGCGATCGAGCCCGTGTGCACGACCACTTCGGTTCCGCTGGCGAGGCGCTCTGTTGTCGGTAGCTCAGGGTTGAGCGCAACCAGCATCTCGGATGGCAGCGACCACGCTTGCCCGAGTTCTTCGAGCGTCGACGGCGTCGAAACCGTCCAAGCGATCTTGCTTAGAGACCGCGCGCCGGCCGAGGCACCGAGCTCGACTGCGTCGGGCACTGACTCCGGCTCGGTAGGGGTCTGCGTCGCTGCGGGACTCTCCGCGGCGGGCGTGGCCGCCGATCCATCCGCGTCGCCAACGGGCTCGGACGCCTCGGAATTTGTGGCGCGTTCGGTACGCACGCCGGCCACGACGAACGCGACACCGCCCGACAAGATGGCGAGAAACAAGCCGGCGGCCAGCCAGACGCCCGCCGCGCCACTTCCACGTTGAGGTCGACGCGGGGGCGGACGCGGTGCTGGTTGGCCCGGCGAGCCCCATGCCCACCCCGACGAACCAGGGCTCGGATCAGCGCGCCGCATGCGATGTCCGTCGAGATTAGCCTGGACGTGGCCGGCAACGCAGAGATTCGTCGAGCGGCGACTTTGTCGCCGCGACCACGGCCACCACCGCTCGGAAGTGGCCGTCCTCGGACGCTCGTCGTCGCGTCGGCTCCGCACCGGAGAGCTGCACCAGCC